>NZ_JAZEZK010000004.1:0-243758 GCF_037028485.1 Acinetobacter sp. 102 | reverse complement strand
ACATCCAACACAACCCCATTTTCATTCTTTTTTATTCGAGTGAACATTTTTAAACCAAAATCACAATTTTTCTTATATTTTTCGATCGAATTTGTTTTAATAATAGGAGAACAACTAAACTATATGCTCATCTTTATGTTGCGCGTTCTATGACGCAATCATTTTAATGGCTGTATTATTTCGCTCTAACAGCGATTAAGGACTTATATGCATTACTCAAATTTTATCTTGCTTGGGTTGTTAACTGCTGGAGCATGTTCATCAGTAGTCGCACAAGACACTCCCAGCGATTCAGCCAATCAAGCTAATGCTGTAACAAGCCAAGTCACTGCTGAGCAAAAAACCTCTACGATTCAAGCCATCAAAGATTTAAAACATCTGACCAAAGATGACTTAAAAGTAAATGCGAATGCAGCACAACCTGATTCTGTTAAAGACCCTCTACAACCATTGAATCGCCAAGTCTATGCATTCAATGACATGTTAGACCGTAACTTATTAAAGCCTATTGCAATTCAATATGTTGCTAAAGTGCCAGAACCTGTGCGTAGTCCTTATCGCCAATTTCGCAAAAACTTAGGTGAACCTTGGAATGCAGTTAACCAGTTAATGCAAGGTCGCCCAACGCGCGCCGCAAAAACTTTAGGCCGTTTTACAGTGAATACTTTAACGACTTTGGGTTTTGCTGATCCAGCACGTCGTTTGGGTTTAAGCACTGAAGAGGAAAGTTTTGGTGTGACTCTAGGCTATTATGGTGTTCCCTCTGGTCCTTATGTGATGTTGCCTTTCTTTGGCCCAAGTACCTTCCGTGATGGTTTTGGTTTAGCCGCCGATAGCTATGGTCGTCCACAAAAATACTTACTAGATGATCATGAAGGTATTTATTGGTCAACCAATGTATTACAGGCAGTTGATGCACGTTCTCAAATTCTTGATATTGAAGAAAGTCTAAAGGGTGACAAGTACGCAATGATTCGAGATTTCTATTTACAACGTAAAGCTTTCCAGATTGCAGAAAAGCGTGGCGACTCAAATGATGTTTCTTTCATTAGCGATGAAGATGACATTGATGACAGCTCTTCCCATGAAAAATGATTAATTTAAAATAATGTTTTACAAACTTATGTATTGCCAGAGAATTTAAACTCTGGCAATACTATATCCAAGGTCATCTTTCATCTATGATGAATTTTAAATGATCATACAAAGGATTGGCTATTCATCTATGTATTTCATACAACCCACGCGTTCCGTACCTTGTTTAGATCAAGCTTTAACTGAGTTACCGAGTTTGCAGATCATTCAAATTGATGACTTGGATTTGTATGATCAAACCATCATTGCAATTGCCGATGTACAAGACTTTTTAAAATATCAGTGGAAACTCCCAACAATTGTACTTGCATTTGAACATGAAGGCACAGCGTTAGCACAAGCATGGGAACAAGGTGCATTAGCAGGTTGGATTTGGGATAGTTTGCCAAAAAATCCGATTCATTCTTTGTTTAAAATAGATGCTCAATACAAACGTAATCAAGATAGTCGAGATTTACCCTCTGCTGCCGAATTACAAAAGCGTCTTTTACCGAACCCAATCGAATTACCAAACTATCAGTTTGAATCCCTTTTTCAACCGTCTGCTTATTTATCTGGGGATTGGTATGATTATTGGCGTTTAAATGATGAAGAAGTATTGTTCTATCTGGCTGATGTTTCAGGACATGGCGTCACCAGCAGCTTATTAACCTCGTGGATGGCAGCCTTTCATGGCCGTTCAAAAACACCAAGCCAATTGATTCAAAAGCTGAATGCGATGTTGGTACAAGAGAATATTGAAAAACACATTACCATGGTGGCTGGGATCTTAAATTTAGTCACCCATGAAGTGCGTTGGTCAAGTGCAGGACATTACCCTCCCCCCATTATTTTTGAACCGAATCAACCGCCTCAGATTCTAACGACCAGCAGCTTTCCACTTGGCCTGACTGAAGAGCTTGAAGTCGAAGAACACCACTGTAAATTAAGTCGTCATGCGCGGTTCATTTTATGCTCTGATGGTGCCTTGGAACCATTTGATGGTGGTCTGAACGATCAGTTTAATCAATTGGTCGAACATCTTCAAAATGACTCATTCAAAGCCCCTGAACATGTAGCAGATGACATTGCAATTTTGAGCATATGTCGAATGAATTAATATTAAAATCAATATCTTAATTAAATCACACCCTCCAACCACTTGTGTCTCCAATATCACTATGGGATAATTTCATATCCTTTCTCTGAAAATGGCATTTATATGTCAACAGGTCATGTTGAATATGCAAGTTTGAACGGAACGCATATTTTCAAGCTTATTGGCGAAGTGCGTGCTCACTCTTGTATAAGTCTAGACAAACTACTCAATCGAATTGAACAACAGCAAAATGTTGTTGGTGCAATCGTTGACTTAACCGAAACCACGTTTATTGACAGTACTGTTTTAGGTATATTGGCAAAACTAGGTTTAAAGCTTAAGCAAGTTCATCACATACAAGCCGTTATGCTCTCGACAAATCCAGATATTACGACCTTAGCCAATAGCATGGGGCTTGGGCAAGTATTTGTGATTTTAAACTACTGTGGCGATCCAAGTGTATGTACATTGGAGCTTACAGAAGAGCAAGTGACGCACAGCGCAATGCTCAACACTGTGCTCGATGCACACAAAACACTGATGCACTTGAACGAAAACAACCAAAATATGTTTGAACCATTGGTTAAGCAATTGCAAAAAGAGCAAGATTGCTTAAATCTCGACGTACAAAAACAAAACGCTTGATCGTTAAACTCAGTATCGTGATCTCCCTATGACCTTACTTTCTGTTGCACAGATGAATTCTCAAAATGACATTGAAGCAAACTTCGATGTCATCGAATCATTACTTCAACAAAGTAAGGCTCAAGGTGCTGAGCTGATTGTTTTCCCCGAGAATTTTGTTTGCTTTGCTGCGGGTAAGCAACGCGAAACCGCAGCACAATTCGAAGCAATTCAAGCACGCCTAGAACAGTTATCGCATCGTTATCAAATCTGGATTGTTGCAGGTACACTCCCATGCCCTTTCCGTCCAGATGGTTCGGTGATTCAAGATGGTCGCGTTCGCACGGTCAGCTTATGTATTAGTCCTGAAGGGACTGAAGCACGTTATGACAAAATCCACCTGTTTGATGTACAAGTCGGCGATGCTGTAGGTGGTTATCAGGAATCTAAATTCTTTGAACCTGGCGATCAAGTTGTGGTTGCCAAAACGCCTTTTGGCAATATCGGACTTATGGTCTGCTATGACTTACGCTTTCCTGAACTTGCTTTAACTTTACGTCAGCAAGGTGCCAATATCTTAACGGCCCCAGCTGCATTTACCTATACGACAGGCCAGCTCCACTGGCAATTATTGCTACAAGCACGGGCCATGGATAGTCAGTGTTATGTTTTAGGTGCTGCACAACAAGGTTGGCATGGTGAACAACGTCAAACTTGGGGACATGCCGGTATTACAGATAGCCGCGGCCAATTGCTGCAAAGCATTGAAACTGAAGGACACGGCCTAATCGCTAGTGAATTTGATCTTAAGACACAAAACACACTTCGCCTTGCAATGCCGTTAATGCAGCATCGTAAGATTATTGCCTATTAACTCCCTCTTCATCTTTACACCACTTTCAACACACTGCTGTACAAAATACAAGCACACAAGATCAATCTGACTGCAATGATCAACTTTTATAAATGCCTGATCTATAGAATCATGATTTAATACAAATTATTAATCATAGTAGAACAAAGTCAGCCAATTTTGGGCTAGCTATGATGTAACATCATCCGTTAATTCTTATTAAGCTTTATTCATGTTTAGATTGATTGTTATTTTCTTTTTTTTGGGGACCGCTGTACAACTTCACGCGACATCTGTGGATGTAGATGGTGATGAATCAACTCAATCATCTCGTGTTTTGTCTACGCCACAAAACTTATCGCTGAATGCTTTTGGGCAATGGATCATTGGCTGGGGAACAGGTGCTGAAGGTGCAAGGCAGAGATTAGACAATATTCAACGTGAAGACGTTATGGTCATTAAACAAAAAGGCACAACCTTAGAAATGATCAAAGCATGGCAGCAACATTTTGAACTTGAAGCTCAGAATAATCTCAATAACCCCACCGCACGCTACCGAGCAAGATTGATGAAAAAAATTGCTGAGCTTTGGTAATTGGCAATTTAAGTAAGCGATAGAAAGCATAAGTTTTTACAGCTTGTGCTTTTTTCATTTGAATTGATACTGAAACTACTTAGGTAATCGATTAGACCAAGATATACTGCATCTATTCAATTATTATTTGAGGGCTGCATGGGCGAAGAGCATCCGCAACTGTTATTAGACAATCAGTTATGTTTTCTGATTTATTCGACCAATCTCGCATTGAATCAGGTTTATCGCCAATTACTCGCACCACTTGGCTTAACCTATCCACAATATCTGGTGATGTTGGTGCTATGGGAAAAAGATCAGCTCTCTGTCTCAGAGATTGGTGAACGACTATTTTTAGAATCATCTACACTTACGCCATTACTAAAAAAACTTGAAGCAGCTGACTTAATTACTCGTCAACGCTCAAGTAAAGATGAACGACAAGTGATTATTACCCTGACCCCACAAGGGCAAGCTTTACAATTACAAGCGATTGATATTCCAAATCAACTGGCTCAAGCCGCATCCTGTTCACCAACAGCATTATTGGCACTAAAAGATCAGCTTTCAGAACTTCGCACACATCTAAACAAATAAGTTTAAAATTTACACAACAGCAACTTGTTTTTTAATTTATATCGTGTACGATTTAATTGTATTCAATATTATTTAGGAATAATAATCATGTCTTTAGAAAAAGTGGTTTATCGTGCGAAAGCAAAAGCAACAGGTGGTCGTGATGGTCGTGCAACGTCCTCTGACGGTGTTTTAGATGTGCAATTAGGGGTGCCAAAAGAAATGGGCGGTGCAGGTGGCGCAGTCACTAATCCAGAACAATTGTTTGCTGCTGGCTATTCTGCATGTTTCTTAGGTGCAATGAAGTTTGTAGCGAATCGCGATAAATTTAAAATTAGCAAAGATGCCTATGTTGAAGGTGAAGTCGGCATTGGTCCGATTCCAAATGGTTTTGGTATTGAAGTGACCTTGAATGTGTATTTAATTGGAATGGAACAAGCAGAAGCAGAGCAATTGGTTGCGGCTGCACATATCGTTTGCCCTTATTCAAATGCAACACGTAACAATATCGACGTTACTTTCAATATCGTGACGACTGCATAATCCGAATACTCAAACAAAAACAGCATGGTTAGACCATGCTGTTTTTTATTCGTGAATCGATTTATTCTTCCGCAGCTTCATTGGTGACACGAAGTACTTCTTCTAATGTGGTTTTTCCAGCCAATACTTTAAGTAAACCATCATCACGAATCGATGCAGCATGACGACGTGCATAATTTTCCAATTCATACTCAGCGGCATTGCCATGAATCAAACGGCGCATCGATTCATCGACTGGTACAATTTCATAAATTGCGGTTCGCCCACTAAACCCAACGTGTGAACATTTTTCACAACCATGTGGTTCCGGCAATTCCATATGTTCATCAACTTTGAGATGCTGAAATACTTGTCGCTCGAAATCATCAGCCTTACGCCAAGTCACACAATGCGGACATAAAGTACGAACCAGACGCTGCGCAATCACCCCAATCAGTGAACTAGCAAGTAAGAATGGTTCAATTCCCATATCTTTAAGACGCGTTACTGCACCAATTGCCGTATTAGTATGCAGTGTGGATAACACCAAGTGACCCGTTAAAGAGGCTTGTACTGCAATTTCCGCAGTTTCCAAATCACGAATCTCTCCGACCATCACCACATCTGGATCTTGACGCAACATCGCTTTTAACGCACGCGCAAAGGTCATATCCACTTTGGTATTGACCTGTGTTTGGCCAATACCTTCCAATTGATATTCAATCGGATCTTCGGCAGTCAAAATATTACGCGTATGGTCATTCAAATCTGACAATGCTGCATACAAGGTGGTGGTTTTACCTGAACCCGTTGGACCTGTCACCAAGATAATGCCATGTGGTCGATGAACCAGTTGCGTTAAACGATCATAGTCATTTTGCATCAAGCCCAAATGCGTCATGTTCAAGCGTCCGGCTTGCTTGTCCAGCAAACGCATGACCACACGTTCGCCATGCGAAGACGGTAAAGTTGAGACACGCACATCTACTTCACGCCCTGCGAGACGTAATGAAATACGACCATCTTGTGGTACACGCTTTTCCGCAATATCCAGTTTCGCCATGACTTTAATACGTGATACCAACAACGGCGCTAATTCACGGCGTGGCTGAACAATTTCACGTAGTTGACCATCGACACGTAATCGTACAGAAAGCTTTTTCTCAAAAGCTTCGATATGAATATCAGAGGCACTGACACGAATCGCTTCGGACAATAAAGCATTGATTAGACGCACGATCGGTGCATCATCTTCCTGATCCATCAAGTCTTCAGCTTCAGGTACTTGATCCGCCAAACTCAATAAATCTGGATGGTCTTCTAGGCCTGCCGCAACTTGTTGCGACTCGCCAGTATCCCCTGCATAGCTAGAACTCAGTAAGGCATGAAACTCTTGATCGGTACACAATTGATCGTGAGCTGTTTTCCCCAAAATTCGACGAGCTTCCTGCAAAGCAATACGCGCGGTGTCCTTGCGTCGTACAATAAAAACTTGATCGCCTTCATAACGTAACAAAACGCCATGTCGTTTAGCGAAACTATAAGGAATTTGTATTTGTTTAAGTATTTGCATCACACAAATAATGATAAAAGAAAGCAGTGAGTGTACTCTAAGCAGATTACAGCGTGAAGTCTGTTTAGCATACTCACACAGGAATTTTGCATCTTGTCTCAAAATAATCAATATCAAGCTCCCCATTCTGACGCTCTGAAATGGTGGGGCGAACAACAATTCGAAATTCAACAGGCCAAAGCGTGGCAATTCGGTTCATTGCTCTTTCGTCTCACCCGCGGCATCAAAGAATGGCGTTTGGAATATCATCGCCCTCAATTTCAGTATGACTATGAGCAGCAGTGGCGAATATTGAATGATATTGAATTTGCCATGCCGCCTCCGGCAAAAATCGAACGCTATATGTTCCACAAGACCAATGGCAGCTTTCATTTGATGCCTCGGTTGGCGGATCGCTCAGTGGTGATTCGACCTGTTGACCCGATTTATATTCCTGCGGGTCAGCGTGGCACCCTGTATATCAGTACCCCCTTGTGGATTGCGGGTTTGGTTGACGGTCTTTCTGAACCTCTATTTGATATTCCCGTGATTCAACCGAAAGATACTTGGTTTGGTAAAGACCCACAAAATGGTGAGATTTGCTACGCGACCTCTGTAGATGGTCGTATTGATTTGAATCTCCTCAAACCGCGTGCTTTCCGTGCGGTGACCCCGATTGAATTCCACAACACCAGTCACCATCAACTGCGTTTTGATCGCATGAATGTACCCGTCCCTGCACTGCCATTATTTTATAGCGAAAGTACAGGCCGTTTATGGACGTCTCAAATTAAAGTCTATTATGAGGGTACTGATCATCCAGCGCGTATTCGTATTGAAAATAAGACCCCAACCCAAGCGGGTGAAGTCACCTATGTGCATCCCCCTCGTGCACCAGGCAGTACTTTATTCAATATGTTTGATTCATTTTTTTAAGGGGTCGCGATGCCAAATTCGAATATTCCCAAAGATGTTGCCGGCAGCCTAACCAGTGTTTTCACCAACATTAACTTTGAGCGACTCAGTGAAATCGTGGTCGCCATTATTTTATGTTTTATCGGCTTCCTGATTGCACGTTTGGTTTCAAATGCCTTTATTCGCACGGTAGGTAGCCGCTTTAATGCGCATCAGCGTTTGTTATGGCGTCGGGGTATTTTTTACTTCATCTTCTTGCTATTCATTATGACCAGCCTCAGAGAAGCTGGTTTTAAACTCAGCGTATTTTTAGGTGCTGCTGGGATATTAACTGTCGCGCTCGGTTTCGCCTCTCAAACCTCTGCCAGTAACTTGATTAGTGGCTTGTTTTTGATTGGTGAAGGCTCTTTTGAAGTCGGTGACACCATTCAAATCACCTTAATTCGAGGTCAAACCATCGAAGGTGAAGTGATTTCGATTGATCTACTCTCAGTTAAACTTTTGACGCTGGATAATGTTTATATTCGTTTGCCGAATGAACAACTGATCCGAACCCCTGTGATGAACTTATCCAAATACCCGATACGGCGTATTCCAATCACCTTGGCGATTAACTTTCACGAAGACATTATTAAAGTGCGACATGTGCTGTTAGACGTTGCAGCCAAATATCCGCTGGTGATGGATGATCCTAAAGCCACGGTCACAGTGACGGCGTTTAGAGAATCTTCTATTGAACTGTTATTTGCGGTGTGGTGTCGTCAGGAAAACTCGCTCAAAGTACGCGATGAAATGCAGGAACGCATTCGTAATGGCTTCTTGGAAAATGAGATCGAGATTCCTGTACCGAAGATGGGCCTGATTGACCGACCTCTTCCCTTAGAAAATGACGAAGTTGATCAATATGCCAATCAAAAAGAACTCAAAAAAGAACAGAAAGAGAGTTAACTCTCTTTCTGAGTCTGTTCTATCGCAGGGGGTAAAGGTGCTAGATAAGCAATGACCAACATTACAGCCCCCGAACCAATAAAAGAAATCACACGGGTTAAAGTGCCACTTTGCGATAAATCCAATAACAACAGTTTCGTTACCACAATGCCTAACAAAGCTGCACCGACAAACCAAATTTGTCGGATGTGGCGGCGGCTGGAAAAAGTCATTAGAACAAAAGCTAAAATAACCCACAATAGTGTCAAACTGAGTTGAACATCACCATTCGACCAAATTGCTGTCCCCCAGAATGGTGTGCCCAAATAATGATGCATAGCACGCACCACCACACTACTCAGCACCAATAGGCCAATCAAAATGGTGGTAACTTTAAAGCCCCATTCCATCGAGCGTTCTGCACTAAAGTCATGCTGATATATCGTCCAGATCAGACCTGCAAACACCAGTAAAGACAAAAGATCGGTAGGATTGATTAACGGTAAAGCATAATACTGTTCAGCCGAATACGGATCTAGACTAATCAGCAATAACCAAAACAGGCTTAAGCCCCATACAGGTAATTGATGTAATAACTGTGTTTTATGCGATCGTAATAACCAAACAGCATAAATCACAGGGATCAACGCAAGCGCTGCAATCGGCATGATTGGGAAAATGGCCAAACCGATACTGGCAAGACTCAACCACAGCAACGTCGCCCAAATCACCGTATAGACGCTAGACTTGCTCAAATTCAAGCTGATCAGCAGCAAGGACAATAAGCTCGCAGCGACAGCAAAGCCAACCTGATTTAAGGTGCTCGGCCAATGTCCTGTTGAGTAAACCTCTACAGCAAAAGTTTCCCCGTACAGTAAGAATAACAACACCGCCACCAAAATCAGCTGTAGATTGCCCCACTGCAAACGTGATTTAACATACACAGCCAGACTAAACAATGCCAATAATATTGCATCAATCGCGAGATAAGGGCTCAGCCCATGTTGTTGCCATTGCATCCATTCAACAGCAGCAATCGCGCCTGAATACAAACCGAGTGCCAGAAAAACCCCACTCAACATACGGGCACTGAAATACTTCTCGACTTCTTGATAATGCAATAAGTAAAAAGCAGAAATAAATTGAGCAAGCGCAAAAATCGCGGTACTTAAAATTGGGAAATGATCGTTTGACCACACTTGGAACAGCAGCGCCACTGAACTTAATAATACCAATGCCACGCCAACATAACGGCTTAAACGATATCGCTCGGTCACGCCCCAAACAATCAGTGCAGTTCCCTGAATCACCCAACCTGTTGACGTCCAATGTGCTCCTTTGGCCAGCGGGAAAATCAACGCAACGAAGACCACAGCAAGAATAAAGAAACTTTTAGCCAAAATTGATAATTGTGGATGCTGGCGTTTAATCCAGATATTTAAACTGATATACACAATCGCGAGTGCAACCGCTCCCCAAGTGAGTGCTGAGGTCGAGTTATGCATTAAATAAGCATGTAGCGAAAAGCCCAGTACAGGAACACTAAAAATCAGGCCTACATCTAAAATCGGTTGTAAACGCTCAGATGCCTGAGCTGTTTGTTGCTGCGCATTTTGAGCACGTAACATCAATTGGCTATAACGAATACTCAGCCAGATAAATAGCGCTATATGTAGCCAGAGAATGATATCTAGCGTATTAAACTGCGAGGTTTTTGCATAAATCCCGATCGTCGAACCACCAATAAACATGGTGGCGAAGAAAGCAATTTGATGCAGAATTTTCCAGGGTTGAATAAAATTCAACGCAGCCACGGCTAAGTTAATGACAAAATAATAACTAAATAAGAAAATCACATCAGGATGATTTTGTGGAATGACCAGCGGAGCCAGATAGGCCATGGTTAAAGCCAACATCGCCAAATACAAGGCTTGTTGCTTTAAACTTAAGTAAACGGTCGCCAATAATAAAATGACAAACAGAATACTAGCGGTACTTAAGCTGGCAATGACGGCGAAATGATGCGAGAAGATCAGGGTTAAAAAAACTACCGCTAAACCGACGCCTTGTAGAGCCACTGCAAATAATTGATTTTTCTTTTGCAGTAAATATCCTGCAACAGTTGTGGCTACGCCCGCAATCGCAATAAAACCCAGTTTCACACCTAAGCTGAGTTGCCAATGTTCACTGGCAAAACGTAAGAGTAAAATCACACCGACCATTAATATGGCAACAGCAACACGGAGAATGGGATTACCATGTATCATCCAGTCCAATGCAGGCTGCCACCAAGCAGGTTGTTTGGATTCAGAAGAATGAGCAGCGGAAGTAGCGTTCTGAAGTATTGGACTTTGAACTGATTCAGGTCGAGCCTGCATCCAAGCTGGCTGCTGCTGTTCCACAATTGCAGAGTTTGAAGCTGTCGTTTCATCCCATTCAGCAGATTGAGCAATATTTGGCGTCTGTTGTTGTGGCTGAATTAAAATATCTGGATTGAGTGATTGTGTTGCAACCTGCTCTAAATGCAGCAATCGGGTTTGAAAAGCACTGATGGTTTGGATCAAACACAACAACAATACCAATAAAGCGCCACCTGCGAGCCAGATCCAAGTATTGGCATAGGCAAATAAGGCGACGAGTGCCGCGGCATATATCACAATTTTTTGTACGCCAATACCAGCCCCTAATGCAGAATAGCTCGGTGCAGCTTGCTCTAGTTGCAGCAAACGCTGATGAATTTCAGACAGAACGTGCACAATAACAACGGTCAATCCAATCCCAGCAGCAACAATTGTCCCTTGCCACTTCAATACAATTGCAGCCGCAAGCAATACAGCCAAGGCAATTAATACAACGATGAGTCCCTGTTTGTCTTTTTTATACATAGACTTATATCAATTATGACAGCTTCATTGCGGCTATCTTACTTGATCACTAGATAGGCAGGTATTGTTACATACAAAATACTGCAAATTTTAAACGACATAAGCAGCCGCTCTCCGTCCAGTTCAGATAAGACAGCCACCACTTTTTCACGTAAAATACCGAGTAATTTATAATTAGGATTTGCGCAATGCCACCTTTTGTCTTGGTAGACGGGTCTTATTTCTTATTTCGTGCTTTTCACGCCTTACCCCCATTAACCACGTCGACTGGCTTACATACCAATGCCATTCGAGGTGCAATCTCAGCGATCCAAAAACTGATGCGTCGCACTCAGCCTACCCATATGGCTGTGATTTTTGATACGCCAGAACCAACCTTCCGTCATAAATTATCGCCAATCTACAAAGGCGATCGTCCAAGCATGCCTGAGGAGTTATCTCAACAGATTCCTTATTTACATGCATTGATCAAAGCGCAAGGGATTCCTTTGTATTTTCTCGCAGGTGCAGAAGCGGATGACATTATTGGGACTTTAACCAAACGTGCCTTGGCAGAAGGTCATCACGTCCTCATCTCGACGGGCGACAAAGACATGGCGCAGTTGGTCAATGAACATGTCAAACTGGAAGACAGCTTTAAAGAACGTGTTTTAGATGAAGCAGGTGTTTTTGAAAAGTTCGGTGTACATCCAAATCAAATTATCGATTACCTCACCCTGATGGGCGATGCGTCTGACGGCATCATGGGCGTTCCAGGTGTTGGCGCAAAAACAGCGGCAAAGCTGCTGAATGAATACGGCACATTAAACAATATTATTGCCAATGCTGATCAGCTTAAAGGCAAACTCAGCCAGAATATTAAAGATAATGTAGACAACATCAAAGTTGACCATCAACTTGCCAGCATTGTCTGTGATCTTGATCTTGCCTTAGATTGGCATGACCTCAAACTCGCCAATCCTAATGTGGATCAACTCCGTGAGCTCTATACTGAATTAGAATTTCGTAACCAATTACAATCCTTAGACCATCCCAACAATCCCAATAGTTCTGCTTATCAACAAACCTCGCAAAGTATTGCCAAAGCTGAACTAAAAGCAGAACCCGTGGTGGCT
The DNA here is from genome assembly GCF_037028485.1 of Acinetobacter sp. 102. Classification (NCBI taxonomy): domain Bacteria; kingdom Pseudomonadati; phylum Pseudomonadota; class Gammaproteobacteria; order Moraxellales; family Moraxellaceae; genus Acinetobacter; species Acinetobacter sp. 102. The sequence goes on along the minus strand of NZ_JAZEZK010000004.1, from coordinate 231,042 downwards.
GAAGATCATGCCAATCTATCAAGTCAAGATGATCAACTCGGTAATGCGACTTATCATACGGTATTGAGCCAACAAGATTGGGATGCCTTATTGCAGCGTATGCAGCAAGCCAATCATTTTGCGATTGATACTGAAACGACTAATCTGGATTATCGCTTTGCCGAACTGGTCGGTTTCTCGGTCGCGTTTGATGCCAAAGATGCCTATTACGTTCCTGTGGCACATGATTATGAAGGTGCCCCTGAACAACTGAATCGTGAACTGGTTCTGGCTCAGATCAAACCGATCCTTGAAAATGAACAAGTCAAGAAAATTGGTCATCATTTAAAATATGATGCGCATATCTTTGCCAATCATGGTATCACCATTCAAGGTTGGTATTTCGATACCATGCTTGCTTCATATGTATTGAATGCCGCTGCAACGCGACATGGTATGGACGATGTTGCTCGTCTTTATCTCAGCCATTTGACCACGACTTTTGAACAAATCGCAGGTAAAGGTGCAAAGCAAAAAACCTTTAATCAGATTGAGCTTGAAGTCGCAGCGCATTATGCCGCCGAAGATGCGCATGTCACTTATCGTTTGTATGAAGTCCTTGCAGCAAAACTGAAAGCCCATCCAGAACTGGTCAATATTCTACATAATATTGAAATGCCTGTTGCTCGCGTGCTCACAGGCATGGAAGAAGATGGCATTAAGCTGGATCATCAATTCCTCGATCAACTCAGTGTCGAGTTTTCAGAAACCATTCAAACGCTGGAAGCTCAAGCAGCGGAATTGGCAGGCGAAGCCTTTAATGTTGCTTCACCAAAGCAAGTCGGTGAAGTCCTGTTTGAGAAACTTGGACTCAAAGGGGGTAAGAAAACTGCAACAGGTCAATACAGCACCAGTGAAAGTATTTTAGAGAAAATCGAACATCCATTGGCTGAAGTCATTTTGGAACATCGTGGCTTGGCAAAACTCAAAAATACCTACACCGATCGCCTGATTGAACAATCGCATGACACAACCCATCGTGTACATACCAGCTATCATCAAGCTTTAACTGCAACAGGCCGCTTGTCTTCAACCGATCCAAACCTGCAAAACATTCCAATTCGTACTCCGATTGGGCGTCAAATTCGTAAAGCCTTTATTGCACCTGAGGGCCGAGTGTTACTCGCTGCCGATTATTCGCAAATCGAACTGCGTTTGATGGCTCATTTCTCTCAAGATGATGCGTTAGTTCATGCCTTCCAACAAGGTCAGGATGTACACCGCCGCACTGCATCTGAAGTACTTGGCATTGCCATTGAAGATGTGACCAATGACCAACGTCGCCAAGCCAAAGCGGTTAACTTTGGTCTGCTCTATGGTATGTCTGAATTTGGTTTAACCCGTCAACTTGGCTTTAGCCGTGAAGAATCACGCAGCTACATCGCACGTTACTTCCAGCGTTATCCGGGCGTATTGGATTATATGGAACGTACGCGTCAGATTGCGCGTGAACAAGGCTTTGTTGAAACCATTTTAGGCCGTCGTCTATATACACCAGACATTATGGCAAGCAATAAAATGATCAAACAAGCAGCTGAACGCGCGGCAATCAATGCGCCTTTACAAGGCAGTGCGGCAGATATTATTAAACTTGCTATGATTGCAGTCGATAAAATGCTACCTAAAGATCAAGCCAAGCTGTTATTACAAGTGCACGATGAACTTGTGTTTGAAGCGGATGCTGCGATTGCGGATGAACTATCCAAGCAAATTGCTGAAGTGATGCAATCGGTATTAGAAATTTCAGTGCCGTTTGTGGTTGAAGTTGGGCAAGGTCCAAACTGGGATGCTGCCCACTAAGCCATCCACACACTCGAAAAACAAAATGTTTCTTGCAGACAGGGGATAAACTCCCCTGCGCTACAAGAAAACTGAAAATAAAGAATATCTGATAAAAATTAATTCGTATAGGAGAAAGGAATGCAATATGTCCTTTAATCAAGTCCAATTTAAACGCTTTCACTCTATTGATTCATTACGCTGTATTTCAATCTTTTTGGTTTTACTGCATCACTTCAATATCCCTTATAAGCTCTTTGACACCTCGATCAATTTTCAGTTTTTTGGTGAAAACATCACCACGCTTTTAGCCCGCAATGGTAATTATGGTGTCACCATGTTCTTTGTCATCTCGGGCTATCTCATCACCTCACATACCATCAAACGCTGGGGTGCATTACATCAGATCAATACGCGCGACTTTTATATTTCACGATTCGCTCGCATCATGCCAACCTTGATTCTGCTGATCTGTCTGGTCAATATCTTCGGTGCATTTGAGCTTAAATCTTTTATGACTCAGGCTCCAAATGGCATTGTCGTCGCTCAGTCAACAGTTAACCTAGCAGCGTTGACCTTTTGGATGAACATCCTAATTATTGAAAATGGTTGGGTCAACTATGCGCTTGGCGTGTTATGGTCTTTATCTGTGGAAGAAGTGTTTTATCTACTGTTCCCACTGACAGCACTGCTATTCAAGAAAAAGCCCTACTTTCTATTTGTCTGTTTCGCGCTGATTCTATTTGCACCTTATTTTAGATATTTACATTATGGTGAGGAAAGTGGTGCCTACCTCTACCATTACTTCTCTAGTTTTGATGGGATTGCCTTTGGCTGTATTGCAGCACTGATCGCACCGCAACTTAAGCTGCAAGCCGAAACTTGGTTAGGGTTGAAATACCTTGCCATTGCGACGATGTTTATCATTTATTTTTCTGCACCAATTAAACAAAACTGTATTTGGGGCGTCAGCCTATTTGCACTTGCGACAGCAATCGTGATTGTTGCGAATGTGGCAAATGAACACAGCACCACGCTGACACAGCGGTTTAAGTGGTTACAGGAGATTGGCAAGAATAGTTATGAAATTTATTTATTCCACCTGATTATTTTAGGTTTTTTTAAACTGTTTTATACGCCAGCAGTCACAGAAGGCAACATTAAACTGATCTTATTATTGGTCTATTTTGTCCTTGCGATTGGGCTAGGTGCTTTCATTGCACGCTATTTCTCCAATCCATTAAATCGAGCCATACGGCAACGTTTGATCAAGAAATAAAAAATGGGCATAACGCCCATTTTTTATTGAATCAGATTGGCTTAAAGACCAGTTAATAGCACTTTAGCTGCTTCGTTCATCAGAATCTCAGCCACGTACAAAGCCAAGAACGCCAAGATTGGAGACAGGTCAATCATCCCCATGTTCGGCAATAAGCGACGGAATGGTGCAAGCAATGGTTCAGCCAATTCTTGGATCACTTCAATATAAGGTGAGCGTGACTGCGTAAACATCACCACCCAACTTAAAATGATCGTTGCAAAAATCAAGTAACGACAGAAGCGAATCAAATCTTGAATCATGGTCACAAATGTCGTAATCACCAGATACACCGCACTATGTGGCATCTGCCCAGACAAATACATCAGACCAAACATTTTCAGGAGATACAGCACCACCAACAAAGCAACTGCCGCTAAATTGACACGGCCTTTACCAATCGTCGGGAAAATGCGGCTAAACACATCCACAATCTTGGTGGCTTTCACGGTTGAAAGCACTACAGGATTGTATGGACTGACTGCTGCCAATTGCATTAAAAAACGGAAAAAGACCAATAAAATTGCAACATTGATCAAAACACCAAAAATTAGCGCAGAACTTGCACCCATAATTGTCTTATCCTACTTAAACCGATTTAGTCTTGTCACTCAACTCTTGCGCTAGCTCTTGGCTACGCTTCTGAGCTGCTGCAAGCGCTGCTTGAATATTTTGTGAAATCTGCGCACGATCAAACACTTCTAAAGCTGCTTGCGTTGTGCCATTTGGAGAGGTCACATTTTTACGTAATTCTGCCGGAGAATTTGAGCTGGTAATTGCCATTTGTGCCGCACCCAACGCTGTTTGCAAGGTCAATGCCGTCGCCACTTTTTCATCGAGTCCCAGATTCTTGCCAGCACGAATCATACTTTCCATCAAATAGAAGAAGTATGCTGGACCAGAACCAGAGACTGCGGTTACGGCATCAATTTGAGCTTCAGTTTCCACCCAAATGGTTAAACCTGTCGCCGCTAAAATTTGACTGGTTAACTCACGATCTTGAGCATTTACCGCTTCAGATGCATAAATACCATGTGCACCTGTTTGGACTAATGCTGGCGTATTCGGCATGACACGGACAATACGTTGACTACCACCAATTAAATCTGAAATCGTTTGAATTTCAGCACCCGCAATAATTGAGATCACGAGTTTATCTGACAATAAACCTTTTAATGGTTGTAATACCGTTGCCAAAACTTGAGGTTTGACCGCCAATACCACAACGTCCGCATTTTTAATTGCATCCACATTGTCAGTGGTAGTTTGAATATTTTTTTCTTCTAAGATGTGACGAATTTGTTCTACAGGATCGGAAACGGTAATGCGCGTTGTGGGTAAACCACGAGATAGCAACCCACCAATCAAGGCCTGTGCCATGTTGCCGCCGCCAATAAAACAAATATTTTGGTTCAATGTTGTCGCCATGTCCTACTCATCATACGAAAAAGACTGCTGAAAAACGTCATTACAGTCAGAAATTAAACTTGGTTGCCAACCGCCCTGCTCTAAATAATCAGATTGCGCCAACCAAAAACCCTTTGGGCTAAAAACCCCAAGCATAACATTATCTACGACTAATATTTGAATTGTATGACGTAACCAAGGCAAAATCTGTAGCTCTTGAATGGCTTTTTTCAACGGCCAATGTCCAACACGACCATAAAGATGAATTTTTTCACCCCCCTGTCGTTTAAGCAACCTTAACTCTCGCCCTAAAAGCCGAGATGAAAGACCAATATTTTGAGTTTCAATCTTAAATTGTCCAGCCGCAACATTGATGGTTTCGCCCATATCAAACTGTTGTGACAACGTATCTGGAAAGGAAAATAATTTTTCTGCGTACAGCTCATCGTGGGTTAAACGATATAACGTTTTCTGATAGCGAACGAAATAATGTTGATTGATATGTAAAGTTGCCTGCGCATCTGGCTTTGCAAGAATGACCTCATGCTGCAATCGCTGCACCATATCATAACTTGGTCGATATTGATCCACCCCCTTCATCCAAGTCGATAACAATTGACGTTGCCGTGCAGCCGAGAGTTGCTGCAACTTGATCAGATCAAGTACACGATCGGTCGCACAGTGTTGCCAATCCGTCTGCAACACGTCATCCAGTATTTCCGCAGCATCCTGCATCAAAGAACTAGTCCGTGCTACAGCTGCCTGCATTTTGGGGAAGCGTTTTTGTAAGACATCCCATAATTCTTTTCGACACCACGCCCGATCGTAGTGCGTATCATGATTAGTTGGGTCTGTCACATAGGCAAAACCAAGTTGCTGCGACCATTGTTCAATTTGCTCGCGACTCACATCTAAAAATGGTCGCCAAATGGTCATGTCTTGACGAATATCAAGTTGCTGCATCGCAGCTAATCCATGCACGCCTGCTCCAGAAAACAAGCGTAATAATAGCGTCTCAGCCTGATCCTGCTGATGATGGGCCAAAACTAAAATTTCATTGGATTGTAAATGCTGTTGATACGCTTGATAACGCGCTTGACGCGCTTGCTGTTCCAAATTGCCTGTCGCAACGTCTACTTGCTGGATAATACACGGGATATTTAAGGCATCTGACTGCTGCTTTACAACACGACCCCATTCGGCACTCATTGCTTGTAGTTGATGATCAACATAAATCGCACGGGTTTGAGTCGGAAAAAGTTCAGACATTAGAAACAGCAACAGCATGGAATCCATGCCGCCGCTACACCCAATCAAGAATTGAGTTTGTTCAGAAAAATGCTGGGTTTGTGCTAAGACGCGATGCCTAAATTGCTGCTGCCAAACTTCATTAAACGTTGATAACGTGCGTCGCATCGTTCTTGTGCATCCATCGGTTGCAATTCATCTAAAGCTTGTTTTAACACATCTTTCAAATCATGCATGACTTTTTCAGGCTGTAAGTGCGCACCGTCACCTTCATCCACAACATATTCAACAATGCCTAATGCTTGAAGTTTATCTGCAGTTAGAGAAAGTGCTTCACTCGCTTGTGCTGCTTTATCTGCGGTTTTCCATAGAATAGACGCACAACCTTCAGGTGAAATCACCGAATAAATACTGTGTGACAGCATAATCACACGATCGGCTACACCAATACCAAGTGCACCACCCGAACCGCCTTCACCAAGAATCGTGGCAATCACAGGCACTTTTAAACTTGAAAGTTGTGCCAAGCTGGTTGCAATTGCTTCTGCTTGACCACGTTCTTCAGCTCCTACACCAGGGTATGCACCCATGGTATCGACGAAAGTAAATACAGGTAAATTGAAACGCTCAGCCATATCAAGTAAACGTTGTGATTTACGATATCCTTCTGGATTACACATCCCAAAGTTATGCTGTAGTTTTTCACGTGTGCTGCGACCACGATGTTGACCAACCACCATTACAGGTTGTCCGTCAAAACGTGCCAAACCACCAATCATGGCACCATCATCACCAAATAAACGGTCGCCGTGAAGTGCATCAAATTCAGTAAAAATTTCACTGACATAATCTAGAAATTGCGGACGCTCAGGGTGTCGTGCAATTTGAACCGTAGCCCAAGCCTTGGACTGAGTCGCTTTATTTTTCATAAGTCAAGAATGGTCCATAATAATATGGTTAATCAACAAATTTGTCTGACTGAATATTTAACTCAATGTCCCAGTGCTTAAATTGCACCTGCTCATCATGCAGGTCTGCAACCAATAAAGGCCATTGTTTAGCATCGCCAGAAACGCTGAGTTGCCATTGTTGATCATTTACAACACTCAGTTCAATGGCAGGAAGCATCTGATCACTACGACTATGGTTCAGTAAAACTGCAAGACGAAGTAATAAGCAAAGGTAGATTAAATGACTACCACCGACCTTTAAAACGTCATTTTTTGCATCTGCACGTAACTTACGACGATGGTGTGAAACCAAGTGTGAAAGATGATTTTGATCAATTTGTGAGAAACCTGGAATATCCGAATGTTGCAATAAATATGCCCCATGACGGTGATAACCACCATGGCTAATCGCTAAACCGATTTCATGCAGATAAGCTGCACGACGTAGTAAGTCACTGTCTTCAGTCGTTAAATTTAACGCATCGGCAACACCATCAAACAACTCTTGTGCCGTATTGACCACCCGTTCAGCTTGTTTGGGATCTGCGTTATAACGTCCCATAAGTGCTTGCACACTGCGGTCACGAATATCTTCATGCTTAAAACGACCGAGCAAGTCATACATCACGCCTTCACGTAATGCACCGTCAGAATATGCCAATTTGTCGATATCTAAGACTTCAAAAATGGCATACAAAATCGCAAGGCCGGCTGGCAAAACTGCTCGACGGTCTTCACGTAGACCTTCAAAATCAATTTCAGAAATATGTTTAAATTTGAGCAAACGATCTTTTAATTTATATAAACCATCACGGGTCAAGTTTTCTTGCTCATCACTTAAACCGAGATTAACCGCGATCTGACGGCAGGCTTTAATGGTTCCGCTTGATCCGACGACAGTATCCCAACCCACAGATTTATAAGTATTGGCTATGGCGGACATTTCTTTGCGTGCAGCAACCACGGCTTTATCAAATGCTTTGCTGGTAATTTCACCATCAGGGAAATAGGTTTTACTATAGGCCACACAGCCCATTTGTAAGGATTCGGTATGCAGCGGCTCAAATTCCTCACCGATGATAAACTCGGTTGAACCACCACCAATATCCACGACTAAACGTCGACCACCATTGGCCATGGTATGTGAAACGCCCAGATAAATCAGACGCGCTTCTTCACGACCCGCAATAATTTCAATCGGTTTCGGTAAAATTTCGGCTGCTTTTTGGATAAATTCGTGACCATTTTTTGCTTGTCTTAACGCATTGGTTGCCACGATACGTAAACGATTCGGTTGTACTGAGCTCAAACGCCCAACAAAACGGGCTAAACATGCCAGTCCACGCTGTTGCGCAGCTTCGGTTAAATTCTTATTTTCATCAAGCCCAGCTGCTAACTGTACTTTTTCTGACATTGAAGCAACTTTCTTAACTTCACCGTGATCAACACGAGCGATTGCCAGATGGAAACTATTCGATCCCATATCAATCGCAGCAAGTAATTCTTCATCAATCAGAAAATCAGACATTATTCATATAAACCCATGCTCAATTCACGCATTAGAGTAATTCACATGCTTACAATTTTAAAGTCATTTTAAGCAATAAAAGTACTGTATTTGCGCTTTTACTTAATAAATGATTGTAGAAGTCGATGATCAACATCGTGAGCATCCATTAGACTTTTCGGTTTCAAACTTGAATAATCAGAACAAACCCTTACATTGAGTAAAGTAGCAATGTAATATTCATCGTGATGATGATTAAATTCGCACTTTATTTCTTAAATTTGGAGCAACCTCATGTCTGCGACTATTGTTAATACAACTGATGCAAACTTCCAAGCAGATGTTTTAGATGCTGAAACTCCTGTACTTGTTGATTTCTGGGCTGGCTGGTGTGCACCTTGTAAAGCAATTGCACCTGTTCTTGAAGATCTATCAACTGAATATGCAGGAAAAGTAAAAATCGTTAAAGTTGACGTGACTGCATGTGAAGATACTGCTGTAAAATATAACATTCGTAATATCCCAGCATTATTGATGTTTAAAAATGGCGAAGTTGTTGCTCAACAAGTTGGCGCAGCGCCGCGTTCAAAACTTGCAGCATTCATTGACCAAAACATCTAATTCGATTGTCACACGGTCAATACAAGAAATACGCGATTGATTGAATCGCGTATTTCTTAGTAAAAATTGACAATTTACTTGATTTCCTCTATATTTCTGGATCAAGAAGCTTTGAATGGAATCTACTTCATTGCGCTTCTTACAAGACAAAACATAAGATCGCCGCTCGGCAATAACAATTGTTTTCACATTTCTCTCTGAAACAATGAACCAGACTACTGAATCGTGGTTGTGTAAATACAATTACCTCAGCATGTATGTATGCGGTCGATTTTTTATTCTTTCCCTAACGTAGTCCTCCACTTATTCCATTCTGTCTGACCACTTATGAACTTAACTGAACTCAAGAAAAAACCCATTGGCGAACTCATTAAAATTGCGGAGTTTATGGGCCTTGAAGGCATGGCACGTAACCGTAAACAAGATATTATTTTTGCCATTTTAAAACGCCACGCCATGAACGGCGAAGAAATCTTTGGTGATGGTGTTCTCGAAATTCTTTCTGATGGTTTTGGCTTCTTACGCTCTGCTGCTGGCTCATATCTAGCAGGACCAGATGACATTTATGTCAGCCCATCACAAATTCGCCGCTTTAATTTACGTACCGGTGATACGATTACTGGCACAATTCGTCCACCGAAAGAAGGTGAACGTTATTTTGCTTTATTAAAAGTAAACCAAATTAACTACGATACGCCTGAAAACTCACGTAATAAAATTCTATTTGAAAACCTTACCCCATTATTCCCAACTGAACAGTTGGTGATGGAATTGGGTAACGGTACAACAGAAGACTTAACCTCTCGTGTTGTCGATCTTGTCGCGCCAATTGGTAAAGGTCAACGTTCTATTATTGTTGCGCCGCCAAAAGCGGGTAAAACAATGTTATTACAAACCATTGCGCAATCGATTGTCCGTAATAATCCAGAAGTTTTCTTAATTGTACTTCTAATTGACGAACGTCCTGAAGAAGTCACCGAAATGGAACGTACTGTTCGTGGTGAAGTGATTGCATCTACATTTGATGAAGCACCTGCCCGTCACGTTCAAGTTGCTGAAATGGTGATCGAGAAAGCGAAACGTCTAGTTGAACACAAAAAAGATGTTGTGATTCTCCTTGACTCGATTACTCGTCTTGCACGTGCTTACAATACTGTAGTGCCTTCATCAGGCAAGGTATTGACTGGTGGTGTAGACGCACATGCTTTAGAACGTCCAAAACGTTTCTTCGGTGCTGCACGTAATATTGAAGAAGGTGGTTCACTCACCATTATTTCTACTGCTTTGATTGAAACTGGCAGTAAAATGGATGATGTGATCTATGAAGAGTTTAAAGGTACAGGTAACCAAGAGATTACCCTTGATCGTCGTATTGCAGAGAAACGTGTATTCCCTGCAATGAATATCAAGAAATCTGGTACTCGTCGTGAAGAACGCCTCATGAGCGAAGAGAATCTTCGTAAAGTTTGGATTCTACGCAAGTTATTACATCCGATGGATGAGCTTGCGGCGATGGAATTCTTATTAGATCGTATGAAAGAAACCAAAACCAATGATGACTTCTTCGATCAAATGAAACGAAAGGCATCGACTTAAAGTCCAAAGAAAAAGCTACCTTAATGGTAGCTTTTTTTATTTGGTTGACACGCTTACAGAATATTTACACATTCTTCTAAAAATCATGAAAATAAACAATCTATTGATTTATAAGTTTATATTTAAAAATTGATATTATTTTTTTTCAATTTACCGATTCAAATCATATAACCCATAGTTATTTTCTATCAAAAAATAGCCAAATTCTGCCCATTTTTGTCGTTTTGTTGGACAGAACAGTAGTAATTCATGAATTGCTTTGATAGGATAGCTACAGACCAGTTAGGCTGCTCCCTGCGTTGTTACCTAAAGCGTTTAGGAATAATAAAAGCACAAACAGACTAGCTCAGGTTTTTTTTAATCTCACAATTTTATGAGAGTGATGCCATGTTATTCAAAAAATTCGCTGTTGTTGCTGCTATTGCTACTACTTTAGCTTTCGTTGGTTGCTCTAAGAAAGAAGAAGCGCCAGCTACTGACGCTACTGCTGCTGCTTCTGAAGCTGTAGAAGCTGCTTCTGAAGCTGTAGAAGCTGTTGATGCTGCTGCTTCTGAAGCTGTTGCTACTACTGAAGCTGCTGCTTCTGACGTTGCTGCTGCTGCTTCTGACGTTGCTGCTACTGAAGCTGCTCCTGCTGAAGCTTCTGCTGCTCAATAATCTAGTTTTAGATTATCGAAAAAAAAGAGAACCTTACGGTTCTCTTTTTTTATGCCTAACATTTCTATAAATAAAAGATTGGCATAAAAAAAGCAGATCAATCGATCTGCTCATTCCCAACGCGCTGTCTAAATTTCTGACCCGCTCTGAACGTGACCACTCGACGTGCAGAAATTGGAATTTCCTCACCTGTCTTTGGATTACGTCCCGGACGTTCACGTTTATCACGTAACTCGAAATTACCGAAGCCAGAAAGTTTGACTTGTTCGCCAGCAATTAATGCTTGGCTAATTTCGTCAAAAAATAACTCGACCATTTGTTTTGCTTCGCGGCGATTTAAGCTAGTAAGCTCACTTAAATGGTCCGCCATATCTGCTTTTGTTAATGCTGTCATGAGGCCCTCAATGTCGCTTGGTAAGTGTCTTCCAACACTTGAATAATGTTATCCATACCAGATTTAATTTCAGCATCTTCAAGCGTACGAGTTGGATGTTGCCATAACACTGCAAAAGCTAAAGAGCGCTTGCCTTGTTCAACCCCTTGGCCCGTATACACATCGAACAACCATGCTGAGTCGAGTAACTCACCACCAGTCTGCTCAATTAACCGCTGAATATCTCTTACCTCAATATTATCAGAGATTAAAAGCGCAATATCACGTCTAACCGATGGAAAACGTGATAATTCTGTAAAATTAGATACATAAGATTGCAAAACTGCCTGTTGATCCAGCTCTGCGACCCAAGTTATACCCAAATCGAGTTCATTTTCCAATGATGGATGTAGACGACCTAAATAACCAATCGATTGTCCATCCACCAAAATTTCTGCCGATTGGCCAGGATGCAACCATGCACGCTCTGTACGAACAAAGTCAGCACCAATACGACCAGCAGCTAAAATCTCTTCAATCTCACCTTTGAAATCAAAGAAATCCATTGATTGAGGTTTTGCATGCCACGATTCTGGTACACGAGCACCAACCGCAATCAATGCTAAAGTTGGGATCTGTTTTAGATCATGAATATTTTGCGCACCCTGATAATCAAAACGTAGGCCCAACTCAAAGAAACGTACACGCTGCTGTTGACGGTTTAAGTTGTACTGTACACACGGAATTAAGCTAGACAACAAAGTACTACGCATTGCAGCCAAATCACTTGAAATAGGATTGGCAAGCATCAGTGGCTGTACATCTGGATTTAATTGCTTCTCAAGTTTTGCATCGGCAAAGCTAAAGCTAATTGCTTCTTGATAGCCCAATGTCACCGCAGTTTGACGTAATTGTGCAATTTCAAAACGGTCTTGGTACTTTTCCAGTTTTACATCAATTTTTGGCAAACTAATTTGAATGTTGTCATAACCGTGAATACGGGCAACTTCTTCAATTAAATCTTGATAGATTGCCATATCATAACGATGCGATGGTGGAACAACACGCCACTCACCTTCAGCTTTGCTTTCAACCACACAGCCCAAACGCGTCAAAGCATCGGCAATAAAATCACCAGCCACAGCATAACCGAGTAATTGATCAACTTGTGCTTGCTTCAATACAATTGCTTCGCGCTTTGGAAGCAATTCTGCCTGTTCAGCAACAGTCACTGGACCAAACTCACCACCAGCAAAGGCTTGAATAAGCTCAGAAGCACGGTGCATAGCAATCATTGGCAATTCAAAATCCACACCGCGTTCATAACGTTGTGATGAATCGGTATGTAAACCAAAACGACGCGCACGACCTGCAATCGCTAAAGGTGCAAAGAATGCACTTTCAAGGAAGATGTCTTGGGTATCATCAGTTACCGATGAATCTAGCCCCCCCATAATTCCCGCAATCGCTAAAACCTTTTGATCATCTGCAATGACCATCATGTCATCTTGCAATTCAACTTCTTGATCATTGAGTAACGTCAACTTTTCTTGTGACTGCGCTTGGCGGACTTGAATCGAACCTTCAATTTTTGCCAAGTCAAATGCATGCATTGGTTGGCCCAATTCAAGCAACACATAGTTAGTAATATCCACCAAAATGCTATGAGTACGAATACCTGAACGTGCAAGAGCTTGCTCCATCCACTCAGGAGTTGCCGCTTTGACATTCACATTTTTGATAATACGACCCAAATAACGTGGTGTACCTTCCGTGCTAATCGTTACCGCTTTCTCATCAGCAATATTTGCTGCAATGGCCTGAATCTTCGGCTCATTCACTTCAAGCTGGTTAATCACCGCAATTTCACGTGCAATACCGCGAATACTAAAGCAGTCGCCACGGTTTGGTGTGATACTTATATCAATCACATTGTCATCAAGTTTTAAATATTCACGAATATTCATTCCCACTGGTGCATCAGCAGGCAACTCTAACAAACCATCAATTTTGTCTTCTAAATCAATTTCAGATGCACCACACAGCATACCTTGTGATTCAACACCACGGAGCTTGCCTTTTTTAATTTTGAAATCGCCTGGCAGTACGGCACCGATCGTTGCAACAGGAGCTTTCATGCCCACACGAACATTTGGCGCACCACAGACAATCTGTAAGGCTTCACCTGAACCAATATTAATCGTGGTCACACGTAAACGATCTGCATCTGGATGTTGTTCAACCGTAAGGACTTCACCAACAACTACACCGGTAAATGGTTTTGCAACAGGCGCTAACTCATCAACTTCCAAGCCCAACATGGTCAATTGATCAGAAAGTGCTTCGCTATCAATTGCAGGGTTCACCCACGTGCGTAACCAATTTTCACTAATTTTCATTTGTATAAACCTTATTTAATCCTGAAAAAATGTTTAGGCAAACTGGCGTAAAAAACGCACATCATTTTGGTAGAACATACGCAAATCATTGATGCCATAACGCAACATTGCAAAACGCTCTACCCCTAAACCAAAAGCAAAGCCTTTGTATTTATCAGGATCAATCCCTGCAGCACGCAGTACATTTGGGTGCACCATGCCACAACCTAAAACTTCTAACCAACGACCACGCTCATCCATAATATCTACTTCAGCGCTTGGCTCAGTAAATGGGAAATAAGATGGACGGAAACGTACTTTCAAATCTTTTTCAAAGAATTCATTTAACAGGTTAATCAATAAACCTTTTAATTCAGCAAAGCTGGTATTTTCTGCAACGTATAAGCCTTCGATCTGATGGAACATTGGCGAATGCGTTTGATCCGAGTCACAACGATATACACGACCTGGACACACGATGCGAATTGGCGGCTGACTGGTTTCCATGGTACGAATTTGTACACCCGAGGTATGGGTACGAAGCAAATGCGTTGCATCAAAATAGAAGGTGTCATGCATAGCACGAGCTGGATGATGACCCGGAATGTTTAAGGCTTCAAAGTTATGATAATCATCTTCAACTTCAGGACCATACGCAATTTGGAAACCAGCTTTGGTAAAGAACTGGCAAATACGCTCTTGTACCTGAGTTACAGGATGAATACTTCCCATACGCTGACCGCGACCAGGTAAAGTAATATCAATGGTTTCACTTGCCAATTTTTTTGCAAGCTCAGCTTGTTGTAATGTTTGTTGACGCTCAGTCAAAGCTGTATTGATTGCTTCACGAACAGCATGAATCGCAGCACCTTGTACTTTGCGTTCTTCAGGATCCATTTTTCCAAGTGCTTTCGACTGCTCTGCAAGCTGGCTTTTTTTCCCTGTAAATTGCACACGGACTTGATCGAGTGCAGCAAGGTCTTGAGCCGCTGCAATGGCAGCAAGCGCTTCAGTGGTCAGGGCTTCCAGTGACATAGTAACTCTCAAAGCAACAAAATATAGAAATATAATAAAACGCTATAGTTTATCAGCTTTTTACCTATTTAATGAAGATAAACGACTGTTTAAATAGAGTACTTTTTCAGTTTTAATTTAAAGATAAAACAACAAGAATATGAAGCAGATGGCTTAAATTTTCGTAAAAATTAATCAATAATTGAATAAAATGTATAAGATACCGATATCGTCAATGAGAAAGAATAACGATGGCGCTTGATCAAATCTGGAAACAACAGCTTACACTTGTGACTTATGGCAATGAGTTTCTTGCAGGTGAACTCAATTTTAGTCGTTGGATTGAACATCCGATTTTCAATCAGAATCGACTGATCTTTAGGGATTTACTCTCCCAGCACCTGTTGGCACAACATTTCCAGATTTGGCTTGAAGGCTTAAAAAAACAAGGGGTTAAAAAACTCAGCCTACATTTATCCAGCGTACTCAATGATGAGCAAAATCCAAATGCCAATGTAGAGTTGCTTCCCTTCGCACATTTTATTGTGAGCCATCAAGGCAATAAAAAAACCGCATGGATTTGTGGACATGAACTGGCTGAATGGGATAACACTGATCAAACCTTTAATATACCGACACCCCAACAAACAACACTCCGCCAAGAAGTGTTTTGGCGTTATGAGTTGAATGATAAATTCGCTAAAAAAATTGATACTGACTTACAAAAAGTGAATTGGAATCAGGTGGCCATTTTTTTGGAAAAAGAACTGTTCGATAGTAAATATGCAGAACATTTTTCTGAGCCAGAACAACAGGACCTCCCTTTCTATGGCTATGAATTTGATTCGATCAGTACACCAAACCAGCAACTCGCATTGATTCCAACTGATTATCCCGCTGATTGTGCACATCGCCTGTTATATCGTACTCAAGCTTTGGCTGATTATTTGGAGCAACAAAGACAACATCCTTATCATGCGACAGGTGAATTGATCAGTCATGAAGAACAAATCAATTTGCGTAATTTCGCCCAGAAGACCGATGATTTATTTGCAAAATTAATTGTGAAAACAGCAAATCATTACCAAACGGCCCAATTCACAGCAGAAGAGCCTGAAATTATTGATCGAACGATGGAAATCCCACATCAACTAGATAAAGCCCAACAGCATAAAGTTGGCACATCAGGTGTTATCAAACTGATTATCCTAACTGTAATTATCTGTCTGCTTGCTTATTATTTTGGTCTGTAACAACACCATGCATAAAAAAACCTAGATCACACCATCTAGGTTTTTCTTTTATCGTTTTAGAAGGTGGGGCGAATTCTGATAATCACTTTATGCCCGCCATCATGCTGATTAACAATGTGATGCACATTTTCAATTTCACCTTCAACTTCAGCATCTGGCCCATAAAAAATTCGGATGGTTTCACCCTTTCTAGGCACAATACTCAGTTCTGTTTCAAATGCACCTTGCTGTAACCCTTCTACACTCACTAACATATTTTTATCCTGACGCTGTTTTCTTTACTGTAAAAAGATTTCAGCGTAAAAGTCTAATCGAACATGTTTGGGTTATGTAATCATTAAATAAATCAATAGATTATCTTACTCATCATAATCTAAATCATCTTCATCCATATTGAGGAAATCAGGTTCAGGGGTTTGTTCAAATTGCACGGCGAGAATATCTGTGTATTGAAGTAAACTGGCTTTAGCGACGCGATGCATTCCATCCATCACACGCCCTTGTGCACATAAGATAATTGGATAACTCAGATCAGCATCTTGAATCAGTTGAAAGTGCTCAATGATTTGTTGTGTTGTTGGATATTGATCTGGAAACCAATAGGCTTCGTTTAGCTCTTGAATATCAGCCAGTAAAATTTTCTTAGGCATCAAGTTTTTCGTCAACTCAAGTAAATGATGAACATCCCAGATATAGAGATCTTGTCCAATATTGCGAAAATGGTATTGTTTTCTCATTACTTTTTGATCACTCTATCTCTAATTCAAAATGATTATAATAGGAAGAAGAGTGTATCTCCATTTACCAAGAATTTACCGTCAAATCGCATTAGTCAGTTATGGAAATGAATTTTTAACTGGCGGCGTAGATTCCGAGCTTTTAGACCGCCACCCTTTACTCTTCACCCACTTTCCTATTTTACGAAATATTGAGCAAGGTAATTTACTGGCAGGCTCTGCTTCACATTTTTTAAGTTTTCTGAAATCACAAGGTCTAGAAAAAATCAGTTTACATTCGGCATCCAATCTCTCAAATTATTTGAACGAATCGAAACTTTTTAATTTCACCCAAAGTGATAGTGACTTTTGTATTGTCTGCCATTTTCCTCAACAACAGTTAAAAGCACTGATCCATTGTGAAGAAAAATCACTTTGGCAAAGCTATGATAACGATGGATACCCATTATACTCAGACTATAACAATTACCATGACAGCGTTGAAAACTATGTGTTGATCGATCTTCCTGTCGTGGCTATTTCCAGTATTGCTGAAGATTTAAAACCTATCTCTTGGCAAAGCTTTTTCAATGAATACCAAGAAAAAATCTATCATTTTGCAGTGGCTCGACGCTTTGGAAGTTACCCTATTCCGTTGACTGATAATAATTGCTATGAAGGCGATATGTATCAAATTGAAGAACAGTTCCCTGTACTCCCCTATAATCTGAAAAAGAATTATGCCAGTATTTTAATGCTCAATGCTGCTCGCTTAAAAAGTCAGTTTGATAATGAATCTCATATCAAAAATGACAATGGTGATTACTGGCACATGTCTGAAACTGAAAAACTAGAATTTGATACTGCACGTAATACACTCGAAGAATTCCACGTCCTTATCTTTAAATATACGGCCAACCAATATCAGAACTCAAATATCAGTGACTACCATGATCAACACAATGCTTTTAAATTTCATCCTAAATCTATAGATTCTATCGATTTTTCAAAAAACACTCTCCCATTAGCAGAGCATGAAACTTTTTCATTCACAGAACCTCAACCCCACTTTCATTGGTCAGGAATCATAAAATTTCTATGGTCCATGCTATGGTGTTATTGTGCGTTATGGACCTTAGCTTATTTCGCAGTTGATTGGGGTAATCTTTTTATTCTGGTTCTTGCTTTTATCTATGCCATATATAAAGTACTTAAAAAATTAGCCAATGAAAAAGACCACTAAAAAGCGGTCTTTTTCATTTTGTGCCTATAGCAACTGAGCACGCACCTGCATAAGTGCAAAACCAAGTAAATTTAATCCCTGCCATTGGCTCGGGTCTTGGATATGCTGGTGATCTTGTGCCATACCAATCCCCCAAATCTTATCAACCGGCGATGCTTCAACCAAAATACGATCATGCGTGGCAATCAAGAAATCTCTTAATTCAGGATGCTGTGAAAATTTGGCAAAGTTTGCCTGTACCACGATATCAAAGCGCTTTTCCTGCCACAATTGTTCGTCATAGTGCTGTATTTTTCGGCCTAGCTGTTTTGCTTCATTCGGATGTGTGACCTTCAAAATCTGATTAAATTTCTCATCATCGTTAAAGAGTTTTGCTTTCTGCGCCATCATATAATGTTCCGCTGTGAGATATTCAACACCCTCCTGTTTGAATGGCGATGGAAACCACTGGCTAAAACAGCTTTTGTCTACATGGTTGGTTTGCTTTGGAGTATGTCCCCAGAAATATAAATATTTAAATGGGCGACCTTGTTGGACTTGTTGAATTAAATCATTTAAAAATTGTTCGTCTTGCATCATCTATCTCTGATTATTATCTATTATTGAAAATCCAAGTCACTAAAAATAAAAAAGACCGCTAAAAAGCGGCCTTCTTTGAATCTCTAAGCTTATGCAGCTAATGCGCCTTTAGCTTTTTCAGCTAAAGCAGCAAATGCAACTGCATCATGCATAGCGATGTCAGCTAATACGCGACGGTCGATGATCACTTGAGCTTTTTTCAAGCCATCGATCATACGGCTGTATGACAAACCGTTAAGACGAGCACCAGCATTGATACGCGCAATCCATAAAGCACGGAATTGACGTTTCTTTTGACGGCGGTCACGGTAAGCGTATTGACCAGCTTTGATTACCGCTTGGAACGCTACGCGATAAACGCGTGAACGAGCACCATAGTAACCTTTAGCGCGAGCAAGAATTTTTTTGTGACGACGATGAGCCACTACACCACGTTTTACACGAGCCATTTATAATCTCCTTAGATGTATGGGCACATAGCACGAACTGATGCAACGTCACTTACGTGAACCATTACACAGCCGCGCAATTGACGGATACGCTTAGCAGATTTTTTGGTCAAAATGTGGCGTTTGAACGCTTGTTTACGCTTAAAGCCGTTTGCAGTCGCTTTGAAGCGTTTAGCTGCACCACGGCGAGTTTTCATCTTAGGCATAACAACCTCTTTTGAACACCTGTTCGGAACGTTTGCACCATTGCAAAAACGACCTGCAGGTAAGGGAGCCAGTATTCTAAAGCATAGCAAGCTAAAACGAAAGTAAAATGCTCATTTTTTGATAGTAAATCGTCTCTTTTCTATAAACGTTATTTTCTATAACCAATTCTCAAATTACGAGAAACATCCATAAAATTAACACCTATAATAAATACAAGCTCTTAAATTCAAAAGAATATGACTATACAAAATGATGCTTTCGCTGCATTACGGTACCGAGATTTCTCTATTGTGACCGTTAATCAATTCTGCTTAACACTGGCAATTTTGATTCAGGAAATTATCGTCGCCTATTCACTTTATCAAATCACCCGTGATCCACTCACCTTGGGTTTCATTGGTCTGGCAGAAGCGATTCCATTTATCACGCTGTCTTTATGGGGCGGTTATTTCGCCGACAAATTGAATAAACAGACCATTATGAAAATCTGCTTATTCTTTTCGATTCCATTACCTTTAATTCTCTGGACACTGTTTCATTTACACGGCTTAGAAAAAATTGGTATCAGCACGCTGTCTTGGGGTATCTATGCCGTGATTTTTGCTTTAGGGACCATTCGAGGTTTTTATAATCCATCGGCAACCTCACTTAAACCTTTTCTAATTCCGCGTGAACTGTATGCCAATGGTGCAACATGGACTACAATTGGATGGCAAAGTGGTGTGATCATCGGTCCTATGCTCGGTGGTTTTATGCTGGCATTTCTGGGACGTGAAACCAGCTTATTTGCTGTTACGGCTTTATTGGCCACCTGCTTCATCTTAATTACGCGTTTACAAAATCGTACTTTCCCTAAAATGGAAACGGAGAATGTACTACAAAGCCTGACTGATGGTTTCCGCTTTATCTGGAAAACTAAAATCGTTTTATGGGCAATCTCACTTGATCTAGTATCGGTTCTATTTGGTGGTGTGATTGCGTTATTGCCAATTTTCGCTGAGGAAATCCTAAAAGTCGGCCCTGAAGGTCTTGGCTATTTACGTGCCGCTCCATCTATTGGTGCTCTCATCACCATGATTGCACTCACCAAATTTCCTCCGATGCAACATGCATGGCGAAATATGTTATTAGCGGTAGCAGGTTTTGGTATTTTTACCATTCTGTTCGCCTTCTCAAATCATATGTGGCTTTCATTATTTGCCTTAGCCATGACCGGTGCTTGTGACAGTGTTTCAGTCGTGGTTCGTCAAACCATCTTGCAAATTTTCCCACCTGAAAATATGCGCGGTCGTGTCGCGGCAGTGAATGGGATGTTTGTTTCTTCAAGTAATGAACTGGGGGCTTTTGAATCAGGTCTCGCAGCCAAATACCTCGGCACAATCACGGCAACTATTCTTGGGGGTTGTATGACCCTTGCTGTAGTAAGTTACTGCTGGTTTAAAACCAATGACTTATTCAAAGTCGATATTACGAAAGGTTCGGATCACTAAATAAAAGGGAAAGAGCCCATCTTTCCCGTCCTCATTAAAAGAGCCCGATATATAAAGCATATAACGTTAAATAACGCCCACCTTTGGCGATGGTGACAATCAATAAAAATCGCCAAAAGTTCTCTTTCATCAACCCAGCAATCAAGGTAATGGGATCACCAATCACAGGAGTCCAACTTAGTAGTAAGGAATAAAAGCCATATTTATGATAAATCTGCTGTGCTTGTAACAACCGTTGTTCTGAAACAGGAAACCATTTCTTATCTTTAAAATGCTCAATTTTTAATCCAAGCCACCAATTCACACAGGAACCCAAGACATTGCCAATGGTCGCAACCAAGATGAGATAAAAAGGATTGGATAAACCTTGTATCAGCAAGGTCATTAATACCGCTTCAGACTGTAAAGGCAATAAGGTGGCAGCACCAAAGGCTGAGAGAAACAATAACAAATAAGACATCAAAACAAGGTTCTCTCAAACAGGCAGCCACACATCATCAAGAGCAGACCATATAACGTGAACGCTATGGATTCAAGGTTAATTTTGCCCAAGTCGCTTCAAGCATCTCCTGCGAAATATCAATCCGAAAGACTGCTTTAATCACACCCTCAAATTCATCCAAGGTGTTTAACTCTTTCTTGTCAGAGCTTTCTTTGCCATGTGTTCTTAAAACACGATCTTTTAAGGTTATTCGCATTTCTGCATTGGCAGTAGATAACATTAAATACTGGGTAAATAAGGATTCAGGCGAAGTCGAAATGTACCAGTTTGCAACTACAGCATCTGCATCTGCAATTTGTTGGTTGGGGTTAATCGAATAGACATTGATCCATTGATTATGAATACAGACTTGCAACATATAAGTCATTTCCGTCAGCACTGTCACATCTAAACCGCTCTGGGCAGCTTCAACAAATCTAAAAGGCTCTAACGGTGTCTGCTGTGTTTCACCTATATGCTCAAGTGATAAAACCGTGGTCGGGGTCATCCCCCAAATCCGGGATCATACAGAAACAATTGCTGATCAATACATACCAGTGTGACCAAATGAGTTCTCACCGGAGTACTGACAGGCGAACTTTGATAATAGACTCGACCGAGTACGTTATATGCCTTATAACCCAGTTCAGTTAAAACAATTCTGGTTAGGGTACTGTGTTCTAAACAATAGCCTTCACGATTTTCAATTAATAATTTTTGCGCAAGTGGGTCTGACGCTAATGAAACCTCCTCTCCTAAAAAAGAGGATAAATTACCAAAAGGAATAGCTTGTACATGAAGACTTAATAGGCTTTTTAGATTGGCCAAAGTTGGAGAGAAATCTCCTTCAAAACCAAGCTTTTTTAAATAAAGGGCTGATTTTTTTGCTTGCATGATGCTTTATCTTTTTTGAACTTAAAGCATCGTAGCCTGAACATGCATAGACTAGATGAAAAATTACACAATTATAAAATAGTCAGGCTTACATGCCCGAAATCATAGCGTTTGCAAAGATTAATTTTTGGTTTTCGCTTTTTTAGACCGAATAGAAAAATACATAACTGAAAAAACGAATGGAAAAAGGAATGCGATCCAAAATGTAAGATCAGACTTAACCATTTTTTGGTACCACGTCAGCTGCATTTCACCTGCAGAGACTGCTGCCCAGTCAATAGACACAGTAAGGTCAAGATAAATGTATAACAATAGATATACACTTAAAAATCCAACAAACACCCCTGAACTAAAATACGAGTTTCCAGTTTCAAGCTGCAACCACGCAAATAAAGATGAAAAAATTAAACTGAGACTTCCTATAAAGGCTAGAACAATAAACCAGAAAATATCAATTCCAAGAAAATACTGCATGAGGCTGCATGAAATTGCCGTAAGCAACAACAATCCCATCGCAATCGCCCAATGCTTTAAGTAGCAGTGTCGTCCAATACCTTGATTCATCCAACTTTGATCGACAAGGCTTTTTGTATTGCAGGGCGAGCTGTTAAGCGTTCAATATAATCTTGCACATACGGATAGTCTTCAAGTTGAATGCCCTGCCATTCGTAACGCAATGCCCAAGGTAAGATCGCCATATCCGCAATCGAGTATTCGCCTGCTACAAACTTTTGACCAATCAACTGTTTGTTTAAGACACTATACAAACGCTTGGTTTCATTGACATAACGATCAATCGCATAAGGAATACGTTCAGAGGCAAACTTATTGAAGTGGTGATTTTGCCCAAGCATTGGACCAAATCCCCCCATTTGCCACATCAACCATTGTTCAACCTCGACTCGCTCTTGCTCATCGGTCGGATAGAACAAACCTGTTTTTCGACCTAAATATTGTAGGATCGCACCCGACTCAAATACTGAAATCGGTTCACCTCTTGGACCATTTTGATCGACAATTGCTGGAATTTTATTATTGGGAGAGATTTTTAAAAAATCAGGCTGGAACTGATCATTTTCCAAAATATTGATTGGAAAAATCTGATATTCGAGCCCCATTTCTTCTAAGGCGATTGTTATTTTATGGCCATTGGGTGTACCCCAATAATATAAGTCAATCATTTTATATTGTCCTATTCATCGTTATCTTGACTGTTGTTGCGTTATAGCACACTTCCTACTTATTGATCAGTAGACAAGCACGAAAAGAAACAATAAAGCGGTGTTTTCAAAGACAATGTTGCAAAGATTTAAGCTTGATTATCCAAGAATTCTTTGGCTTTCTCTCCAACGAATTTACGACCAGCATTACTGCCATTGATCCACTCTTCCACAGAGAACAAATCAAACATCCCGACTTTAAATAAGGTGGGCACCGCTAAAATCAGTTCATCTTCAACCGTACCTCGAACGCCTGCATTATATAAATTAATATTGTGCAGCATGGTCGCGACGGTACCGGTTTGTACTCGACTACCATCTTTGAGTTTAACTTGAGGCAGAACTTCGCCTTCTTGCACCACTTTTTGATTAATTTCAGAGAGTTGTTGAGTACCAGTAATTGTAGACATATCTTATTCCTATTTTTAAATAGTGTAATTATCAACAAACCCTATCATAGCTTGTTTTCATCTGTTCCAATGATGCTGAGAATTTTTTTAACAGATTTATCTCGAATTAGGTTATACATTTTTAGGCATAAAAAAGCACCGCTGAGAGCGGTGCTTTTTTTATAAGAAAAATTACTTTTTCTTTTTCGGACCAATTAACATGCCCATTTGACGACCTTCCATCTTCGGCGCTTGTTCAATCACGCCAAATTCAGCAACGTCTGCTTCAATTTTTTGCAATTGAGCCAAACCAAGCTGTTGATGTGCCATCTCACGACCACGGAATCGCAAAGTGATTTTTACCTTATTCCCTTCTTCAAGGAAACGTAAAATTGCACGCAATTTAATTTGGTAATCACCTACATCCGTTGCAGGACGTAATTTGATTTCTTTCACTTGCACTTGATGCTGTTTTTTCTTCGCATCTTTTTGCTTTTGCTTTAAGTCAAATAAGTGCTTGTTGTAGTCCATGATTTTACAAACAGGTGGTTCTGCATTCGCCACAATCTCAACAAGGTCAAGATTAGCTTCTTCTGCAGCACGCAATGCTTCATTTAATGAAACAACACCTTTTTGTTCTCCATCTGCAGCGACGAGGCGTACTTCTTTCGCACGGATCTCATCGTTAATTGCAGGACGGTTACTTTTAGCACCTTGTTGTTGGTTACGGTCAGGCTGTTTAATCTTTATTACTCCACGATATACCGGCCACGTTCGGCAACGGCAGATTTCACTAAGTCAATAAATGCATCTACTGACATAGTACCTAAATTTTTTCCTGAGCGAGTACGCACATTGACTGTACCTTCTTCAACTTCTCGATCACCGAGAACAAGAAGGTAAGGAATACGCTCTAGGGTACGCTCACGAATCTTAAATCCGATCTTTTCATTTCTCAAGTCAGAAATAGCACGAAGACCATTTTCTTTGAGTTTTGCGACCACTTGCTCACTTGCTTCCGCTTGTGAATCCGTAATATTCATGACACAAGCTTGGATTGGTGTAAGCCATGGTGGCATGAAGCCCGCATAGTGTTCAATTAGTATACCAATAAAACGCTCGAAACTGCCAAGAATTGCACGATGAAGCATGACTGGTTGATCACGATCATTGTCTTCAGTGACATAAGATGCATCTAAACGGATTGGTAAGTTGAAGTCACACTGGATTGTACCGCATTGCCAGATACGGCCTAAGCAGTCTTTCAATGAGAATTCAATTTTCGGACCGTAGAATGCGCCTTCACCTGGTTGTAAGTCCCAAGCCAAGCCAGCATCATCTAAAGCATCTGCTAAAGATTTTTCAGCCAAGTCCCAAAGTGCATCATCACCCACACGCTTTTCTGGACGTGTAGACAATTTCATTTGCACTTCTTCAAAACCGAAGTCTTTATACACATCCAAAGTCAGCTTAATAAAGTCTGCAACTTCTTTACCAATCTGTTCTTTGGTACAGAAGATATGGGCATCGTCTTGAGTAAAACCACGAACACGCATAATGCCGTGCAAAGAACCTGATGGCTCATTACGATGACAAGAACCAAATTCAGCTAGGCGAATTGGTAAATCACGGTAAGATTTCAAACCTTGGTTAAAGACCTGTACGTGACATGGGCAGTTCATTGGCTTGACTGCATAGTTACGACTTTCAGAGTGAGTCGTAAACATATTTTCAGCATAGTTTGCCGCATGCCCAGACTTTTCCCAAAGCGTAAAGTCTACGATTTGCGGTGTCTTAATTTCTTGGTAACCATTGTCTTGCTGAACTTTACGCATGTATTGTTCAAGCACTTGGTAAATCGTCCAACCGTTCGGATGCCAGAACACCATACCCGGTGCTTCTTCTTGCATATGGAACAAGTCTAATGCCTTACCAATTTTACGATGGTCACGCTTTTCAGCTTCTTCAATACGTTTGATATAAGCAGCTAACTGTTTTTTATCAGCCCAAGCAGTACCATAAATACGTTGTAGCTGTTCATTCTTCGCATCACCACGCCAGTAAGCACCAGAGATTTTAGTGAGTTTGAATGATTTTAAGAATTTAGTGTTAGGTACGTGTGGACCACGGCACATATCTAAATAGTCTTGATGGTAGTACAAGCCCATTTGAGTTTCATTTGGCATGTCTGCAATCAAGCGTAACTTGTATTCTTCACCGCGTGCTGTGAATTCAGCGATCACATCTTCACGTGGTGTCATCTTTTTGATGACGTCATAATCTTGGTCGATGAGCTTTTTCATGCGCTCTTCAACTGCAGCCATATCATCCAAAGTAAATGGACGTGGCATCCAGATGTCGTAGTAGAAACCTTCTTCGATCACAGGACCGATCACCATTTTCGCTTCTGGGAACAATTGCTTAACAGCATGTCCGACCAAGTGCGCACATGAGTGACGAATGATTTCTAAACCTTCTTCATCTTTAGGGGTAATAATCTGAACTGTCGCATCTTCTGTGATTAAATCACAAGCATCCACCAAGCGATCATTGATACGGCCAGCAACAGTATTCTTTGCAAGACCTGGACCAATGCTCTGAGCAAGTTCCATCACAGAAATCGGATGATCAAACTGTTTCTGATCACCATTTGGTAAAGTAATGATTGGCATAATAAAATCCTTAAGGAGTGATGCCCTATACGAAGGAGCATATCACCGCGAGATTATGTATTGAGGCAAGCCTCAAAAAATAAAAAACGGCGGATAAAAAAGTATCGAAGATTTTACACGGGTTTAGCTATGGATGAAACCTCTGAACCAGAAAAACCCGAGATCAGTTCAGATTCATCTCCGACTAAAGCCTAAATGATTTAGACTCGATGACAGTCTAGGTTAATACCAATAAATGAAAAAAACGGAAATGGAGCAAGACACATGGTAAGTGCATATGACGAACTACCCAGAAATCCAGCAAATTTTGTTGCTTTATCACCCTTACGCTACTTGGAACGGGCTGCTTATATTTATCCCAATCAAGCTGCAATTATCCATGGCCAACGCCAAATCACATGGCAACAGACTTATCAGCGCTGCCGTCAGTTTGCGCATCAGCTCCGTCATTTAGGTATCCAAAAGAACGATACAGTTTCAGTGCTATTGCCTAATATCCCTGCCATGATTGAAGCACATTTTGCAGTGCCGATGGCTGGCGCAGTTCTGAATACCTTGAATACCCGTCTCGATGCCAAGACCATTGCATTTATGCTGGAACATGCTGAAGCTAAAGTGCTATTGGTCGATCCTGAATTTCGTCAGGTTGCAGAAGAAGCACTCAAGCTTGTTCCACAGGACATTATTGTGATTGATGTCTTTGATACTGAGTTTGATGGTGAACAAATTGCAATTGGTCAATTTGAATATGAAGCATGGATAGCACAAGGTGATCCTGCCTTTGAATGGTTACTGCCTCAAGATGAATGGGATGCAATTAGTCTGAGTTATACCTCAGGTACCACAGGCAATCCTAAAGGTGTGGTCTATCATCATCGTGGTGCTTATCTGAATGCCGCAAGTAATATTTTGGCCTGTGGTATGAAACCTCGTGCTGTATACCTTTGGACCTTACCTCTGTTTCATTGCAATGGCTGGTGCTTTGCTTGGTCAATTGCAGCCAGTGGCGGTACTAATATTTGTCTGCGTCGTGTCGATCCGGCATTAATTTTCAAATACATTGCAGCATACAAAGTAGATTATTTCTGTGGCGCACCAATTGTATTGTCCATGCTCATCAACACGCCAAGCGAACAGAAAACGGCTTTTGAGCATGATGTTGAAGTTATGGTGGCAGGTGCTGCACCACCTGTAGCAATCATTGAGGGGATGCGCAATATCGGTATTAACGTCAATCATGTTTATGGTTTGACTGAAACCTACGGTCCTTCTGCCTTATGTGCTTCACAGGCTGGCTGGAGCGATTTATCCATTCAGGAGCAAGCACAACTCCACTCTCGTCAAGGCGTGCCTTATCCTTTGCAAGACAGCATGCGTGTGCTTGATCCAGACACCATGCAACCGGTACCCAATGATGGAAAAACCATGGGTGAAATCATGTTCCGTGGCAATATCGTGATGAAAGGTTATTTGAAAAATGCCCAAGCCACAGAAGAAGCATTTAAAGGTGGCTGGTTTCACACAGGTGATTTAGCTGTGAGTCATCCTGATGGTTATGCCAAAATTACGGACCGCTCGAAAGATATTATTATTTCAGGTGGAGAAAATATTTCCTCGCTCGAAGTTGAAGATGTGCTTTATCGCCACCCTGCTGTGCTCACTGCCGCAGTGGTAGCCAAACCTGATCAACGCTGGCAAGAAGTGCCGTGTGCTTTTATTGAACTCAAACAAGGAGCATCCGCATCGGCTGAGGAAATCATTGCCCATTGTCAAAAAGAACTCGCTCGATTTAAAGTCCCAAAAGATGTGGTGATTACTGAGATCCCCAAAACTTCGACAGGGAAATTACAGAAATTTATTTTAAGAGAATGGGCAAAGGAACGGGCGGCAGATAGCTCAGTAAACTCATAATCAAAAAAGAAGTTTCCTTGGAAACTTCTTTTTTAGTTTTAACCTTGTTCAGATAACAAAGCAACTTGTTGTACGTAATTCACAAATTTAAGCTTAGATGCTGCAAGGTCTTCTTCACTCACTTGCTGCTTCATATCACGGTGAATGCGCAAGACATGCTGACGCAAGGTATGGCGTTCAGATGCATTAAACACCTTACTAAACTCATTGATCACTGGATCACCTTGGTCAATCATACGGTCAACCCAACGCATTAATTGCATTTGTTTTTTAGCACCTTGCTGCGGTGTTAAATAAGATAAAATGATGGTTTCATCTTCATTTCGCAATAATTTACCGATACGTAAAAATTGACGACGGCGTGCTTCATGCGCACTAATATTTTGTATTTCAAGTAAAGCATCAATGAGACGCTCATCAACTGGAAGTTTCTGAATCTGTTTTTTATTCAGTTGAGCCAATTGCTCACCCAAAGCTGCCATTCGCTGCACAGCTTTTTTTTGCTCAGTTCTACTCGCACGTCCTTCTAATGACTCAAAATCTTCATCGGTATAACGTTGGGTACCACGTGCCACTATTACTCTGCCTCGTAAAATTTTGCTGCGAACAGCGTTTGAATTTCTTCCAGTGCCTTATCTTCATCAGCACCTTCAATCACCAATCTTAATGTAGTGCCTTTACCCGCACCTAACATCAACAATGACATAATATTTTTTGCATCAACTAATTTATCGCCTTTACCAATTTGGATAGAAGAACGAAACTTGGTCGTCACTTCAATTAGTTTACCAGATGCGCGAGCATGTAAGCCGAGTTTATTAATTACATCAATTGTTGTGTCTATCATGACCAGTGCTTCATTTCTCTATGTAAGATTTGGACAGCCCATTTTGCCTCAAGGGCTTGTTTGAGTCTATCTACGATATAAACCGAACGATGTTGCCCGCCTGTACATCCCACAGAAATGGTCATGTAATGGCGATGCCCTTCTGCAAAAGCAGGCAACCACTTGTCTAGAAAAGTATAAATATCTTCAAACATCTCATTGGTTTGTTGACTACCTTCTAAAAAGCGGCGTACAGGCTCATCTAAACCTGAAAAACGGCGTAATTCTAAATCCCAATGCGGATTTGGTAAATGTCGTACGTCAAAAACATAATCTGCGTCTAACGGAATACCATGCTTATAACCAAAGGACTGTAAAATGACGATTAAATTATCTGACTGCCCAAGCTTAGACAATAAAATATGTTTTAAATCATGAACACTTTTATCCGTTGTATCAATATGCACCGTGGAACGGAATTGTATCGGAATGAGCAATTGCTTCTCTTCCTGAATACATTGCAACAGACTATTAAAGCGACTGGCCAGAGGATGTGGTCGACGTGATGCACTAAAGCGCGCAATCAAGTCCTGATCCTGTGTGGTTAGATAAATAATATCAACCGTGCCGTGCCGTTGTAACTGCTGAAACACATGATCAAACTCTTGCATATCCGCACGGGTACTTCGGATATCGACGCCTAATGCGAGTTGCTCCAGATTATTTTCATGATCAAGTTTTGCCACAATTTCAGGCAATAACGCCAAAGGTAAATTATCTATACAATAATAGCCCAAGTCTTCAAGCACTTGCAGTGCAGATGATTTTCCTGAACCGGATTGACCTGTAACGATAAGAATACGCTTCATGGCGTTTTGCCCTTCATTTTTTATGTTTTAAAGTCGATTTGTAGGTTATCAATCAACCGTGTTGAACCAAGCTTGGCTGCAATAAATAACACCAAGTTTTGGTCAAATTGTTGAATCGGTTGCAAGTTGGTTTGTCGAGCTTCCACATAATCCACAACAAAACCCACTTGTGTCAATTGAGCAGAGATATTTTCTAACACTTGTGACAAAGCTTGTCCTTCATGCAATTGCTGTTCAGCTTGTTTGAGCAGTTGGTAAATCGTCGGTGCAACAACACGTTGCTGTTCAGTCAAATACCCATTACGCGAGCTTAAAGCAAGACCATCTTCAGCACGGACAATCGGCACACCAATGACTTCTAATGGCATATTCAGGTCTTGTACCAACTGGCGAATCACCGCCAATTGCTGATAGTCCTTTTGACCAAAGAAAGCAAAATCAGGTTGGACGATATTGAACAGTTTGGTGACCACAACTGCAACGCCGTCAAAGTGACCTGGACGTGATTTCCCACACAGGTCATCGGTAATTTGACCCACACTAATATTGGTCAAACGTGGTTGAGTGCCATACATTTGCTCAACCGTTGGGGCAAAAATAATATCGCAACCAACATCTGCCAATAAACGGCTATCTTGCTCTAAAGTACGTGGATAGCTATCAAAATCCTCGCCTGCACCAAATTGAATTGGATTGACGAAAATACTCACCACCACCACATCACACAGTTTTTTTGCTTCACGCACCAAGGTCAAATGACCTTCGTGCAAGTTCCCCATGGTTGGCACAAAACCAATCAATTTTTTTGAACTGCGCGCAGGCGCAAGTGATGCAGTTAAGCCTTGTATTGTTGTTTCAGTTTTCATGAATTAAAGCTCAACTTGGAAAGTATGTTCCTTGGCTGGAAACGACTGGTCTTGCACTGCGGCATGGTACGATTTAAACGCATCAACAATCGCGGTTTCACCCGCTTGTTCTTTCATAAAGTTGCGCACAAAACGTGCTACGCGACCAAAGGTCAAACCGAGCATATCTTGTACCACCAAAACCTGACCATCAGTTTCATTGCCCGCGCCAATTCCGATCACAGGCGTATTCGGGAATAATTCAGCAATTTCTTTGCCCAATTGAGCTGGCACACACTCAAGTAATAAAACCGCAGCGCCTGCATCAACTACTGCTTGGCAATCTGCGATCAATTGATCTGCTGCTTCGCGTGTTCTTGCTTGTAGTTTATAGCCACCAAACACATGTACAGATTGTGGTGTTAAACCTAAATGGACACAGACAGGGATACCATTACGGGTTAATACCGTCACCAACTCGCTAAGCCAAGCCCCACCTTCAATCTTGACCATTTGTGCACCGACTTGCATTACAGTCTTGGCATTTTTCAAGCCATCTTCAAGCGTTGCATAGCTCATAAATGGTAGATCAGTCATGATTAAGGCATGCGCATTACCACGACGTACAGCTGCGGTATGGTAAGCCATATCTTCGACAGTGACAGGAAGTGTAGAGTCTCTGCCTTGAATCGCCATTCCTAGAGAGTCACCGATTAAAATCGTATCAATTTCAGCCAATTCCATAGCTTTAGCCATACTTGCATCATAGCAAGTAAGACATGAGAACTTGCGTCCTTCGGCTTTAAACTTTCTTAAGTCACTTAGACTAATCATGATGATGTCCTCTACAGGCGTTTCCAGAACGAAACAGTCTTAAGCAGTTGCCCAAGACTGGTCTGCTATTACAGTCAAGTTTGCTTGCTGCACCAGTTCTAAATCTTTTAATGAATGTCCATTTAATTGTAAATGAGCATCTAAATCTAATAAGGGAATAATCACAAAATCACGTTGCAAGAGCCCCATGTGCGGCACGGTCAAACGTTCATTTTGGATCTGCGCTTGACCGTAGATTAATAAATCCAGATCAAGGGTCCGCTCTCCCCAACGTCGTAACCGGACACGTCCCGACTCTTGCTCAAATTGTTGTAATTGATCAAGTAAAGCAAGTGGTGCTAGCGTGGTATCCAGTTGAACAACGGCATTTAAATAGTTGGGTTGATCTTGTGGTCCCATCGGCGGACTTTGATACAGTCGCGATACCTGTACAGCTCCCAAGGTCGCGAGCTTCGCAACAGCTTCACTCAAAATCTGCTGCGAATCGCCTAAGTTACTGCCTAGACCAATATAAGTACGAATGGTCATTGCGTTGGCCCAAAAACCACTTGGCTAAGATCACGTTGTACACGTTTACGCTTGAGGATCGGGTGATCGGCATTGATTTGACCTGAAGTCGAAGATGCTTTCTCAATAAAACGACTGGCCGATTCATCAGCTCTAACACGCTCTTTTTTGCCTCGACGACTTCTCGGCTCAGGTACATTGACTAAAGGCTCAATTTCAGTAGTCTTCGGCTCATCCACCTCAGCTGCTTTACGACGTGTCTTACTACGTTGACGGTTGTATTGACGAATCACAGCTTCTTTTTGGTCTGTGGTCATTTCTTGGTAGGCTTCCCACCAAACGCCCATACCTTCAGTACTGCTATCACCTGATTTTTCCCGCAACAGCAGGAAGTCAAAGCCTGCACGGAAACGCGCATGTCCAGCCAGTGCTTCGATTTGTTGTGGTTTTGGATTGAGCAAACGGGTTTGCATTTCCCAAACTTCACGAATAAAGGTTTCAGCAAAACGCGGAATGATGGTGCGCGTCGCTTGACGCTTCAACACATCCAAACCAGCTTGTGCACGCGCTTCCGCAGGCACAACCCCTTTGCTTAGATAGGCATCACAACGCTCTAGAAAGGGTTTCCACAACAATACAGCATAGAAAAATGCTGGATTAATGGTTTTACCAACTTGAATTCGCTGATCGGTATTCCGTGCTGCACGCTCAATAAAAGCGGTAAGATTCGGTGGAATTTCAGCAAAAAGCTGTTTCCAAACACCAAACTCAATCAACATCGGTAGAACACGGGTCAGATGTCCCATAGTGAATAGTTTTTGAGACTCATCATATAAACGATGTGGCGAGACATCACGCAACAATTGCGTCATCTCAGCATCAAAAACATCAAGAATGGATTGATCAATTTTAAAATTCAATTTTGCGGCAAAGCGCAAAGCACGCAGCATGCGTACAGGATCTTCTTCAAAACGCTGTGCAGGTTCACCAAGGAAACGTAAAGTACGTGTATTGATATCATCTACTGCATGGCAGAAATCAAGTACAACCCCTTTTCGTGGCTGGTAGTACAAGGTATTGATCGAAAAGTCTCGACGAGCAAAGTCTTGCTCAATCGTTCCCCAGTTATTATCACGAAGAATCATCCCAGATGCACTGGTGACTGCTTTTTTCGGCGGAGCACGGAATGTCGCAACTTCAATCAGTTCGCGACCAGAATAGACATGTGCTAACTCAAAACGTCGTCCGATAATCCGGCAACGTCGACCAAAAACCTCTTTGACTTGGGCTGGTGTAGCATTAGTAACCGCGTCAAAATCCTTTGGATTAAGACCTAACATCATGTCTCGAACACCACCACCCACAATATATGCCTCGTAGCCTGCTTTTGTCAGGCTATCAATCACATCTAGAATTGAGGAAGGGAGTTGAGTTGTGGACAAACCACATTTTGACGCACGCAAAGTTTGCAAAAGACACTGTCTCCTACGTCAGGACGTAAATAACAATTTGTCGCTAATCATAGCTCTAACACACACAAAGGGCAATTTATTCTGTTGGAAGTTTCAACAGTTCAGTCTGCCTAATCAATCCGATTTCGACAGTTCTAAGTTCATAACATGAGCCTTGCTCTGTTTTTTTCAAGTAATTTTGGCCCAATCCCTTTGATATTCATTAACTCATCAACTTGTTTAAAGCCACCATTTTTTTGCCGATACTCCATAATCGCTTGCGCCTTTTTCTCGCCAACACCATTTAACAGCTGTAATTGCTGCAAACTTGCTTGGTTCAAGCTGATTTTTCGCGCTGCAGATTTATAGATGATGGAATTTGCTTTGAAGTGTGCTGCTGTGTTGGTCGAGATAAATAATAATTATTGTCTGACTGCTTCGCCAATTGCTGATCACGCGCTTGCTGCTGTGCTTTCCATTGCTGATAAGATTGGTCAAACTGCTGTGCGTGGAGGTGTGAAGCACCTCCCAAGCAAAGAATAAAACCTATAAAAAAATTAAGTTTGCTGCGGAGATGCGGCAACTTCATTGTCTTTCTCCTGAGATTTTAATTGTTGTTTAGCTTGCTCCCAGAGTTCGTCCATTTCAGCCAAACTCATTGCTTGCAAGTCTTTCTGTTGTTGTTGAGCTTGTTGTTCAATAAAAGCAAAACGGCTTCTAAATTTATGGATTGTTGCCAGTAGTGCGGTCTCACTCGACACCCCCAACTTTCGCCCCACATTGATTAAAGAAAATAAACAATCACCGAACTCTTCTTGAATATGATCAACATCTTGGCTTGTTATCGCCTGTTGTAACTCTTCTAACTCTTCATCTAATTTGGCATAGGCATCATCCACACTTTCAAAATCAAAGCCTAACTGAGCGGCTTTGCTCTGAATTTCATGTGACTGAACCAAGGCTGGCGCATGTTTAATCTCATCTAACCTTGACTGTATTTTACCTTGTTTTTCTTGCTGTTTGATTTGTTTCCACAACTCACCGACCTGCTCGGAATCCAAATTTTGATATTTTTCAGCCTGAAATACATGCGGATGGCGACGAATTAATTTTTCACTAATGGCTTCCACCACATCTTGAAAGTTAAATAATCCTTTTTCATCAAACATTTGAGATTGAAACACCACTTGCAATAATAAATCACCGAGTTCATTGCGGATTTCATCCACTTCACCAGAGCGAATTGCAGCCTCAACTTCATATGCCTCCTCAATGGCATATCGTGTCAAACTTTCTGGGGTTTGTTGTTGATCCCACGGGCATTTTTGTCTTAACTCTTGCATGATTGCCAATAATTTTTCCATGATGATCTCCAAACCCAAATAAGCAAATTGTTGCAGCACTAAGCTGCATATGCGTAATATACACGCACGCAAAAATTATCAATATAAAGCAAGGGAAAGTCATGCCATATAGTGTTTTTATTAGTGGGGCCGCACAAGGAATTGGTGCTGAAATCGCACGTTTATTTCACAAAAAAGGTTTCAAAGTTGGCATCTATGATATCAACGAAGAACAAGCTCAAGTCTTAGCTGAACAACTTGGAGAGAATGCCAAGGCAGGTTATCTCGATGTCAGTAATCATCGTCAATGGCAGATCGCACTACAAGAATTTAAAAGCTGGGCCGGTGAACTGAATATCTTGATCAATAATGCAGGAATTCTCTATTCAGGTGCGTTTGAAAACACCTCCATTCAATCACATCACCGCACC
Organism: Acinetobacter sp. 102; assembly: GCF_037028485.1. Taxonomy (NCBI): domain Bacteria; kingdom Pseudomonadati; phylum Pseudomonadota; class Gammaproteobacteria; order Moraxellales; family Moraxellaceae; genus Acinetobacter; species Acinetobacter sp. 102. The sequence goes on along the minus strand of NZ_JAZEZK010000004.1, from coordinate 195,545 downwards.
ATTGATATTAACGTTAAAGGCGTTTTGAATGGTTGTCATGCAGCCTTGCCCCATCTGCAACAAGCCCACTATGCTCGTGTGATTAACCTTTCTTCAGCATCCGCGATTTATGGTCAAGCTGATTTAGCATCTTACTCTGCCAGCAAATTTGCAGTTCGCGGTTTAACGGAAGCCTTGGATGTCGAATGGCAAAAGTATAATATTCGCGTCTTAGACGTTATGCCGCTATTTGTACAAACCAATATGGTGAAAGACATGGATGCGGGCAGTATTCAAAATATTGGTGTGGATTTAACCCCTGCTGATGTGGCGAAACAGGTATTGCATTTAGCACAACAAAAAGACCATGCCCTAATCCCAACCCACACACCTGTTGGGATAAAAACCAAATTGATGTATCAGCTCTCCAGTATTAGCCCACAGTTTTTAAACCGACTCACCAATATCTTTTTAGCGAAACGTTAGATATAAAAAAGCTGCATCGAAATGCAGCTTTTTTATTTTATTGTCTAGCTTCCTTGAACCAAACGTCTGGCACTGATAATCCCTGGTTGCTGCTCTAAACGAGCCAACAAACGTGACAGTTGTGCCAAACCTTTCACTTCAATCAACAACTTCATATTGGCGATACCATCCGCCTCAGAAATGGTATTAACCTGACGAATATTGATTTGGTCTGAGAAAATCACTTGTGTCAGATCTTTCAGTAAACCACGGCGATCATAAGCTTCCACCACGATCTGAACGCTCTGACCACGGGTCGGCTGCATTTCCCAATCGGCTTCAACAGCACGTTCAGGTTCTTGGGTGGTCATACGTAAGTAGTCTGGACACGCAATCTTGTGAATACTGACCCCACGATTCAAGGTGATATAGCCGCCAATCGACTCGCCATGTACCGGCTGACAACATTGTGCAATATGCAATTCAACATTATCCAAACCATCAATTAGAATCCCATGTGCCGATAATGTATGACTAGCACGTGGGTTTAATGCAGGTTTTAACACCAGTTCTGGCTCGTCTTGATCCAAGTGCATCTGGCGATTCACTTGATTCATCAAGGCATGCAAACTGATATCACCACTAACCAATGCCACCAGAATATCATCACCAGATTTCAGGTTGAAATGTGATGAATAATCTTTGAGATCAATACTTTTCGGGTGAATCGCTAAACGGGCCAACTCTTTATTGAGTAACTCACGCCCAACTTCAACATTCTTACTGCGATCTTGTTGTCTAAACCAATGACGTAGCTTGTCACGTGCACGTGCGGTTTTGATATAACCCAGCGAGTTCACCAACCAATCACGGTTCGGTTCACGATCTTTCTTGGTTAAAATCTCAACCTGCTCACCGGTCTTTAAGGTGTAGGTTAAAGGCACATAACGCTGGTTCACACGGGCGGCATAGCACTTATTGCCGACTTCGGTATGCACATGGTACGCAAAGTCTAGAACAGTTGAACCACGTGGTAACTCTTTGATGTCACCATCACGGCTAAACACATAGATCTTTTCAAAATTCTCAAAATCTTGAATTTGATCAATGCCATTCGACTCGTCATCTTCACCATGTGGGGTGGTTTCAGTACGCTCTTGATAATGCTCAAGCACAGCACGTAATGAATGCAAACGATCATTAAAGGAATGATCGGTATTCTTGGCACCTTCTTTATAGTTAAAGTGCGAGCACACCCCAAGCTCTGCTTCGTTATGCATCTCAAAGGTACGGATTTGTACTTCTAAAGACTTATTCTCAGCAATCACCGCGGTATGCAATGAGCGATAACCATTGGCTTTCGGATTGGTGACATAGTCATCAAACTGGTTGGGAATATGACGCCATATCTGATGTACGATACCCAAAGCGTGATAACAATCTGGGACACTTTTCACCAATACACGCACTGCACGGATATCATAAAGCTGATCGAAGCTCAGATTTTTGCTTTTCATTTTTCGATAAATCGAATAAATGTGCTTCACACGCCCTGTGATTTCGGCCTGAATATCATAAGCCGCCAATTCAGTTTTGAGTTTATCAATCACGAACTGAATATATTGCTCACGCTCCAAACGCTTTTCATTCAATAAAGATGCAATTTCTTTATAACGTTCTGGGGCTAAATAACGAAAGGCAAGATCTTCCAATTCCCACTTGAGCTGGGCAATCCCTAAACGGTGTGCCAATGGAGAATAAATGGTGAGAATTTCGCGTGCCACACGCTCTTGACGCTCTTTGCTTGCTGTCGCCAGCTCACGTAAAGCATAGGTCCGCTCTGCCAGTTTGATCAGGACAACACGAACATCTTCCGTCACTGAAATCAGCATTTTATAAATGCCATTTAAATGTTCGCGCTGGTTATTATTAAAATGATCTTCTAGACGTTTATTCTTTTCAATCAACTCAGACAGTTTACCCATTGCAAGTGTGCCTTGGACCAAAGCCAAAACTTGCTCGCCAAACTGTTGTTGAATATCCTCTAAGGTAATCAACCCTTCACGTACACTACGATACAACACCGCCGCTGAAAGCGTGTCTTCATCGACATGTAAATGGGCCAGAATATCCGCCATGCCAATACCAGTACTAAAGGTATTGATCCGATGATTTCCCGTTGCTTGTAACTCTTTTGCTAAGGTCAGCTCCGCAACCTGTTGAAGTTGCTTCAGCTCTGCCCCATCCAAAATACCACGCACTCGATCTAGCCAAGAGACTAGACTACTTTGCGCTTCAGCGGCATGTTCTACAGTCGCTTCCTCAGACAGCTCTTGGAGCCGTCCAGGTAACTGCTCACGTACTGTGACCATACCTTTCTCCTCTGGATATGTAACTCATTTTTTAATCGTTTATCTCTTCGATTTTTTCAAGCCGTTCAATTTTTTCAAACAGGGCAATCGATTCAACATGTTCAGTATGCGTAAACATGTCCATGACTGCTGCTTTCTTCAATTGATAGCCATATTGTGCCAGTACACCTGCATCCCTTGCCAGTGTTGATGGGTTACATGAAACATAAACGATTCTTTTCGCTCCAAAATTAGGTACATATTGCATAACTTCAAATGCGCCCGATCGTGGAGGATCAATTAATAATGCATCAAATCCCTGTTTCGCCCAAGAATGATGCGAAAAGTCTTTTGTTAAATCTTGTGAAAAGAACGCCGCCTGAGACAAATGATTTGCTTGCGCATTCTCAGTTGCTCTGTTGACCATCTCATCACTCGCCTCAACGCCGACCACTTGACCTGCCTCACCCACACAACGTGCAATCGGTAGAGAAAAATTACCTAACCCACAGAATAGGTCCAGTACTCTTTCCCCTTTCTGTAATTGAAGCAATTCACATGCCAACTGAATCATTTGTGCATTTACACCACTGTTGACCTGCGTAAAATCTAACGGTGAAAATGCAAATTTGACTGCAAAATCATCCAAACTGTAATGCAAACGCATTTCTGCCTGTGAATCATCTACGCGATGTAAACTATCCGCCCCTTTTGGCTGCAAATACAACTGCCATCCTTTGAGTAACGTAAATTGACGTAATTGGTTGACATCCGACACATTTAATTCATCTAAGTGGCGAATTAATAATGCAACCTCAGAGTCTCCCATCGCCAATTCTATATGACCAATATGCGCTTTGCCTGTAAGACTTTCGAGTAGTTTCTTAAGTTCTGGTAAACATTCAGATAAGGTTTGATCAAGTACCTTACACTGCTGAATTTCAGTTAAATGATTACTATGATGCTCACGAAAACCCATCACCAAACGATTTTGCTTGGCAATATAGCGCACCCCGATTCGGGCACGGCGACGATAATCTGCTTTAACCGAACGAATCGGGTCTAACCATTGTTCAGGCTGTAAGCCTGCAAAATGTTGTAAGTGAGATTTTAAAACATTCTGCTTTAACAAAATCTGTTCATCAGGATGAATGTGCTGCAAGCTGCAGCCGCCACACACCCCAAAATGTGGACACATTGGATCGACTCGACTTTCAGCCGCGTCACTTTCCAATATGATCATGTCCGCCTCTTCTAGACGCGAAGTTTGATTGGTAATTTTTGCCTGCACCGTTTCCCCGACAAGGGCATAACGGATAAAAACTTTCTTGCCGTGTTTTTCTTTAGGATGATCTGGATGTGTCCCATAATGCGCAATACCACGCCCCTCATGAGAAAAAGCTTCAATCTGAAAGGTGTGTGTTGGATATTGAGCTGGACGTTGTTTAGCTTTGTGTTTCAAAAGATGAACCTAATTTTTTGGCGCAAAAGTATCTGCGGTGAATACAGTATATTGCGATGTTTGCTGCCATACCTGTAAAAATTCTGTTTGTTGCGTTTGCGTTTGTAAATAAGCAATCGTTGATTGCAGTAACTGCTGGTGATCTGGTTGATTCAATTGGCCTTTTAACAATAACCAACGAATATAAAGCAACCATGTATTCAATACATCGCCTTCACAATAACTGGTCAATTCTAACCATTGTTTATTACGTACATATTCAGGCACGTGATAGCCAGTTTCACCGCGTTTCCCAGGGAAACCGAGTAAACAAGCCATATCATCCAATTTTTGGAAATTACGGCCATTAAACATTGCCATCACATCCATCAGGTCAACATGACGATGGTGGTAACGGTTCTGATAATTATTAAAGCGCTTTTGATGATCAATTTCACCTTGATCAAACAGGCTCGGTGCAGACAAGCCATGGTACATAGCGCGAAATAGAATCACAGGCAAATCAAATTGCGAACCATTCCAACTAACTAATGTGGGTTGTTTCTTGTCAAAGATCGATAAGAATTTTGCCAACATTTCAGCTTCGCTATGCTGCTCCTGACTAAATGAAAACAGGCGAAAGCCTTTTTCATCGATCCACAACCCTGAAATACAAACGATTTCATGTAATGGTAAGCGTTGAAAATCCATCCCCGACTCTTGACGACGAATTTTGGTCAGTGCCTGTTCAACATCTGCTTCGGGTAAATCAAGATGATAAAGATGTGCACCTGCCTTTAAATCGGTCAGTGTCTCAATATCAAAAACTAAAATCGGAAAACGTAAATTCATCTTAGAATTCCCTTACAGAACTGCATTACAGCTCTCTTCAATAAAGGGGGAGCTGTAATTATAACAGTGTAAGGCCAGATGTTAATCTTCATCTTGTACTGAGAATAATCCCGTTGATAAATAACGATCACCGCGGTCACAGATAATACAGACAATCACCGCATCAGGATATTCTTCAGCAATCTTGATCGAAGCCCAAACTGCACCACCAGAAGATGTTCCTGCACTGATGCCTTCAGTACGTGCCAGCTTACGCATGGTTTTTTCAGCTTCAATCTGTGGAATATCAATGATGCGATCGACACGACTGCGATCAAAGATGGTTGGCAAATATTCTTCCGGCCAACGGCGAATCCCTGCAATGCTTGAACCGTCTGATGGTTGTAAACCCACAATTTGAATATCAGGGTTCTGCTCTTTGAGATATTTAGAGACCCCCATGATGGTTCCCGTTGTCCCCATTGAGCTAACAAAATGGGTAATCTTCCCATCCGTTTGCTTCCAGATTTCTGGACCTGTGGTCAGGTAATGCGCTTCGACGTTATCTGGATTACCAAACTGGTTTAGCACAAAGCCTTTGCCCTCTGCCTGCATTTGCAAAGCAAGATCGCGTGCACCTTCCATGCCTTGCTGCTGCGTGACTTCAATTAGCTCTGCCCCGTAAGCCAACATCGCATCTTTACGCTCTTGGCTCATATTGTTCGGCATGATCAGCTTCATTTTATAGCCGCGCATAGCCGCAACCATCGCCAAAGCAATCCCAGTGTTGCCACTGGTTGCTTCGATCAGGGTATCCCCTGGCTGAATCTGTCCACGTTTTTCCGCTTGAACAATCATGTTATAAGCAGGGCGATCTTTGACTGAACCTGCTGGATTATTACCTTCTAATTTTGCTAATACCGTGGCTTGGGTATGACACGCTAAACGTTGCAAACGTACTAAAGGGGTTTTACCGACATAATCGTCCAGTAAAAATTCATCTGCTAAAAAATCAGTTTGCGTATTCGTCATGATCGACACCGATATCAAGGTGGCGCCTATTGTATGAAAAAAATAGAGATACTGCACCTTTTCACTATGCTTTTTATTGGCAAGCAGATGTCCTTGATTTTCACAAAGCGTGCTAAGATGTTGCGCAGAATGATAAATCTGACCGTACTATGTCAAATTTCAATAAGACCATATCGAAACGCTTACGCCTCAATCATGCTTATGGGCAATTGATTGCACTGATTTTGGTGCCGATTGCCATTTTGACAGGTGTTGGTATTCTTTGGGTTTTATCCGAAACGACCAGCTCCGCAAAATCACAACAACGCTCTGATGCTTCAGCCATTTTGGCACGCTACCATCAAACCGCGAATGATTTATTAAAACTGGTACAAGAACAACCCGATCAATATGATCGTGCTCAAAACATCATGCAGAAAATGTTTGATGAAAAAAACCTACAGCGCGCAGTACTGATTGATAATCGTGGTCAGACTTATTTAAGCGTTGGCTATCAAAACAATCGCTTTTGGCCAAACTTTCCAGAAAACAGCAACTTCTTCGGTCCAATTGCACATAATCACAACAGCATTTATGGCTCGAAACTCGACAGTGGCGACCCTAATTCTGTTTGGCTCATGATTGAATTAGACAACCAACCCCTCGAATTGGCTCGCTATAAAATTCTACTGTCCTTGGTCGTGACTGGGCTGATCACCATACTGATTCTACTGTTCTGTTTAAACGTGTTCTCTCGTCGTTGGCTCGCACCACTGTATGAAATTCGCATGCAAATGCAACGCCTCAACGCCGACACCCTAGATCAGCATATTGTGGTAAACAGTACCGGTGAACTGCGTTTGCTACAGCGTGATATTGCCAATGTAGTGAAACGCCTGCACTTTAGCTTCTTAGAATTAAAAGAACATACCGAACAAACCGAAGAAGACTTACGTCGAACACTCGATACCTTAGAAGTTCAGAACATTACCTATCGTCAGGCACGTGACCAAGCGATTTCATCAAACCAATCCAAGTCGGTGTTTTTGGCCAACATCAGTCATGAACTTAGAACACCATTGAACAGTATTGATGGCTTTATTCACTTATTACTGCGTCAGCAGAATCTGAGTAATGAGCAAAATCTTTATCTGCAAACCATCCGAAAATCATCGGCACATCTATTGGCACTGATCAATGACGTGTTGGATTTCTCTAAAATTGATGCAGGCAAACTCGAACTTGAAACTGCACCGTTTGACCTTGAAGAAGCCATTTTCGATGTGATGGATATGCTCTCGCCTTTGGCGGCACAAAAACATATCAACATGGCCTTCTATTATGCAGAGAACATTCCAAAGCATGTAGTCGGTGACGCCTTACGCTTTAAACAGATCCTGACCAACCTGATCTCCAATGCGATCAAGTTCACGCCTGATGGGGAAATCATTGTCCGTGTGCGTATGGAAGACGATGAGATCGGACAATGCCTACTGCATTTTAGCGTGCAAGACAGCGGTATTGGTCTGAGTGGCACTGATCGTAAAAAGTTATTTGAATCGTTCTCTCAGGGTGATGCTTCAGTTACCCGGCAGTTCGGTGGCACAGGACTTGGTTTAGCCATTTCCAAACAGCTGGTGCATTTGATGCACGGTCAAATTGGCTTTGAAGATAACCAAGAACGTGCGCCGACAGAGAAAGGATCAACCTTCTGGTTCACCGCTTCATTTAAAGTTGAAGAACAAGATGAGTTTGTTGAACACCCTCGTTTCGATCATTTACAAGTGGTGTCTTATCTTGCCCACCCAGCAACGGCCAGCGTACTGCGTTCATACCTCGAAAACTATCATGTTTCACATATTGAAACACAGTCGATTCTGGACCTATTCAGCCGTTTAAACCATCTGAATCAGCAGGAAAATACGTGGCTGATTGTAGATCATAGTGGTGATACCGAAGCCTTACTCAAAGAAATTCGTCAGCGTTATCATGGCAATTTAGCAGTCTATGGTTATCAGATGAGTCTTGAGCCAAACATGCTCAATGAATATCGCGCACGTCCATTGTATCAACCATTAAGTCGTCGTGAGTTGGTCCAGTTACTCGGCAATGAGCCTGTTTTTGAGCAGGAACCAGAAGACTTTAATGGCCAAGGTTTACACATCTTGGCTGTCGATGATCACTTGCCTAATTTGATTGTACTTGAAGCCTTACTCGGTGAGCTCAATGTCACCACCACCAAAGCATTGAGTGGACAAAAGGCCATCGACATTATTCAAGAGCGCATCGAACAAAAATCACCACCGTTTGATTTGGTATTTATGGATATTCAAATGCCTGTGATGTCGGGGATTGATACCACTCGCGCCATTCGCTCATTGGAATCAACACTTGATAATGGCATGCAACTGCCAATTATTGCACTCACAGCACATGCACTGGCCGATGAAAAGCAGAAGCTGCTCAAAGTTGGTATGAATGATTATGTGACCAAGCCGATTCAGATGGAGCAAATCATTCAGATTCTGACGCATTGGACCAAAAATAACTTCAGTGCCCAACCTGCGAACATTGAACCAAAGCGACCAATTGAATCAATTGATCCTCAAATCCTGAATTGGCAACAAAGCGTGCAACTTGCAGCCAACAAAGAAGATCTCGCGCAAGATCTATTAAATATGCTGGTGGATAGTTTCGATACGGAACTGGCAGAAATGCAGCAACTGATTGAGATGGAAGATTTTCCACAACTGGAACATGTCCTACATCGCCTCTATGGCGCGACCCGCTATGTCGGTACGCCAAACTTACAGCAAGTCTCAGGTGAATTTGAACAATTTGTCTCGACCTTACGTAAAGAACGCCGTAAAGCAGATGATGTGTTTATTCGTGAAACCACGCATCGTTTCAATGAACTCAGTACAGCGATTGAACAAGTGAGACAAGCCGCCAACTTAATCCTACATGCCCATGACTCATAAGACTGTACGTTGGGATATTGGATAATCAATGATTAAAATACAGGCAGTCTTTTTTGTGACTGCCCTGTCATGTTTCAACCTAAAGACTCGTGCTATGCTGCCTCATCAAACACAATAAGAGTAAGGCAGATGGCACTTTTACGCGTTGAAAAGAACAATGGAATCGCAACTGTTTCCCTAAACCGACCTGACAAACGTAATGCAATGAGCTTTGCCTTACTCAAAGAGCTGGTGGCAACTGCTAAAAAAATTGAAAAAGATCGTTCAATCCGTTGTGTCATCCTCACAGGCGAAGCGCAGGTTTTTAGTGCAGGCATCGACCTTTCTGATTTAAACAATCCTAAAAATACCGCTTTTGCCGCTTGGGAACTGATCAAACCAGGGCAAAGTCTGTTTCAAAAAGCATTCTTGATTTGGCAGAACCTGCCGATCCCTGTGATTGCAGCAATCGAAGGCTATTGCTTTGGTGCAGGTATGCAGCTCGCACTTGCAGCCGATATTCGTATTGCAACACCGAATACCCAAATGTCGATTATGGAAAGTCGTTGGGGTCTTGTACCCGATATGGGGTTGACACGCTCATTAAAAGGACTGATTGGCGTTGATTTAGCGAAAGAGTTGACCTTAACTGCACGTATCTTTGATGCTGAATACGCCAAACAAATTGGTCTAGTCACCCATTTAGACAATGATCCATTAGTGAAAGCAAATCTCATTGCCGAAGAAATTTTACAACGCTCACCAGATGCCATTATGGCAGCGAAGCGTGTGTTAGATGCAATGGAGCACCAACCTGAAAAAGCATTACGTTTGGAAAAACTTTGGCAGCTCAAACTACTTTTAGGTAAAAACAGTAGTTTGGCACGCAAAAAAGACAAGAACCCAGAAGTTCAATTTCTGCCGCGCCAATACAAATAATCCCGACTGGAGAATATTCACATGCATGCGAATCAAAAAACACCAATCGCTTTCTTGGGGATGGGTTTAATGGGCACACGTATGGCCAGTCGACTCTTACAAGCAGGTTATCCTGTGGCGGTCTGGAACCGTAGCCCACTTGCATGTGAACCTCTACAGCAGCAAGGTGCATTACACTTAAAGCTAAATGACATCGGAAGCTATCCTGTTATTTTAACCTGTTTAGCCGATGATCAAGCGGTGCAAAATGTTTTCACCCAAATTCAACCCTATTTAAAAGCTGAGCAGATCATCGTTGATTTCTCCAGCTTATCGGTCTCTGCGACTCAAAAATTGGCTCAGTCTGCTCAACAACAACAGGTCACATGGATTGACTCTCCTGTATCAGGTGGCACCATGGGAGCTGAACAAGGTACATTGGTTATTTTTGCAGGTGGTGATGCGAAGACGATCGAACAGCTCACCCCAATTTACAATGTACTCTCACAGCGTGTCACCCGTATGGGAACATCGGGTACAGGACAAGCGACTAAAATTTGTAATCAATTAATTGTTGCCGCCAATAGTACCCTGATTGCCGAAGCAGTCGCCCTTGCCGATCAAGCAGGTGTCGACACGGCATTACTTGCACCTGCACTCGCTGGCGGCTTTGCCGACTCAAAACCCTTTCAAATCCTTGCGCCGCGTATGGCAACACAGACCTTTGAGCCAGTACAATGGAAGGTGCAAACCCTATCAAAAGATTTAAACAATGCATTACTTCTGGCACAAAGTTTTAACTTAAAGATACCTGTGGCACAAAAAGCTCTATTACAGTTACAAGCTCACCAAGAAAATGGCTTTGCTGATAAGGATTTAGCGACTATCATCAAAATTACAGAACAATAATTATTGATTCAGGGAGTCTGAAAATGAGCCATCTTGCAGTCAATTTATCCATGATTTTTACTGAAGTCCCTTTAATTGAGCGCTTTGCTTTAGCGCACGCCCATGGTTTTCAGCATGTAGAAATTCAATTTCCCTATGAACTCGACGTGATCGATATTCGAACTCAACTTGAACAACACAATCTTTCCCTCTGCCTGATTAATGTCCCTGCGGGTGACTTGATGCAAGGCGGCAATGGGCTTGCAGGTGTGCCAGGGCGAGAAATTGAATTCCATCAAGCGCTTGAGCTGGCAATTCGTTATGCCACTGCACTGGATGTACCACGTGTGAATATTCTCGCTGGTAAACAACCGCTGGATGCCGATCTACTGCCTTGTCTGAATACGCTTGCAAGTAATTTAAAACTAGCCTGTCACATGCTGACCGAACAAGGCATTGAACCCGTTTTTGAAATGATCAATGGCACTGATATGCCGCGCTTCCTGGTTCAAAATATTGCCCAAGCCCAAGAAATGCTGGAAGCCATCAACCATCCCGCCCTAAAAATGCAATATGACTGTTATCACATGGCGATGATGGGTGAAGATGTATTAGCAGGATTACAAGAAAATATCGATCAGATTGGGCACATCCAATTTGCCGACTGTCCAGACCGGCATGAACCCGATACTGGAAATATCCCCTATAAACAAATCTTTGACTGGTTGCTACAAAGTGACTACCGAGGTCTAATTGCAGCGGAATACAGGCCAAAAACGCAGTCAGATCAATCTTTTGCATGGAAAAAAAAGTATTTTTCCAATGATGTGAATACATAAACTGTTACTGCTAAAATTTGAACTTTTTAGAGAAAAACGGTATATTTGACAATGAGCAATTGTCAGGAAAATATACCCTCTATGAATTTAGAACCATCGCCCAGCGCTTCTAATTCTCACGACCTAAAAATCAAAACAGCGAACAAAGATGTACAAGCGTGCCTAAACGTTGTACATGAAGCTCTCACTGATGTAAAAGCCAAAGATATTCTTGAACTTGACGTAAGTACGATCAGTAATGTTGCCGATGCAATTGTAATTGCAAGCGGTACGTCGACTCGTCACGTCAAAGCCCTTGCAGACAATGTTGCTGATGAAGCACGTAAAGCAGGTTTCCGCCCAATCGGTGTCGAAGGTGAACGCGATGCTGAGTGGATCTTAATCGACCTCGGTTTTGTTGTGGTACATGTGATGTTACCAACCGCGCGTAAGTTCTATGACTTAGAAAGCTTATGGCGTGCACCCGAATCTGTAGCATAAAGCTCCTCAAAAAAAGCGACCGAATCGGTCGCTTTTTTTATATGATATACATCAATCAAAAGAGATCTCTAAACACAAGCAAACATAAGCCGACTCAATGCTTGCCCCCTACTGCTCGTTGTAAAATTTAATAGCAATGCTAGTATTAAACCCTCTGCTTAATCACAACTAAAAATAAGATGAAAGATTCAGCCGCATGGATTGAAACACTCCATAAGATTACAGGATTAGCGCAATCAGGTTTGTACTACAGCAAAGATGTATACGATAAAGAGCGTTATAAGCAACTACTTGATCACGTCCGTACCCTGATTGAATTAAAAGAAATTGATACCTCTCATTTTATCCCAAACGTACTACAAGATATTGGCTATACAACCCCCAAAATCGATGTCCGTGCTGTTGTATTTAAAGACAATAAACTTCTATTAGCCAAAGAAACACAGGACGGCTTATGGTCTATTCCAGGAGGCTGGGCAGACGTTGGATATTCCTCTGCCGAAAATGCGGAAAAAGAAGTTCTTGAAGAAACAGGATTAGAAGTAAAAGCGGTTAAACTCCTCGCGCTCACAGACCGAAGAAAGCACCCTCACCCCGCTATGTTCCTGCATGTCTATAAAGCGTTCTTCTGGTGTGAACTGATTGGCGGTGAACTAAAGCCAAGCATCGAAACCTCTGAGGTGGGTTTCTTTGCTAAGGATGAATTACCACCGATTTCGACAGCTCGTGTTACAGAAACACAAATCCACCAATTTTTTGAGTTACTACAAGAATTACCCGAAAATACTTATTTCGACTAACGTTCAATTCTGAAACCCATCAAAAAACATAATCCCCAAAAACAACATCTTTGCTATCTAAGGACTAGCAAATACCAATCATCTCCCACCTTTAAATTTGACATGACAAATTGTCAAAATTGCAGCACTATACAGATTCTTGCAATCTCACTAAGAAATAGCATAACTGGAGTACAGGAAGTGAAAATACTGATTACAGGTGCCAATACAGGCATTGGTTTTGCCACAGCAGAACAGTTGGTCAAACAAGGGCAACACGTGATTCTGGCGTGCCGAAACCCACAGAAAGCACAACAAGCACAAAACAAATTACGTGCACTCGATCAAGGGCAAGTCGATCTCATCTCCCTCGACCTCAACAGCCTTGAACTGACTCAAAAAGCAGCGGATGAAATCGCAGATCGTTATGGCAATCTGGATGTATTGATCAACAATGCAGGCCTATTTGCCAAAACCAAACAGCTGACTGCTGATGGCTTCGAGCAACAGTTTGGTGTCAATTATCTCGGTCATTTTCTATTGACCCAAAAACTGCTTCCCGTTTTAAAGCAATCTCCTCAAGCACGTATTGTCCATTTAGCCTCAATTGCACATTGGGCAGGCTCAATCAAACCCAACAAATTCCGCGCAGAGGGTTTTTATAATCCGCTATTTTATTATGGACAATCCAAGCTCGCAAATTTACTGTTCAGCAATGCATTAGCAGAACAACTAGCAGATAGCTCAATTACCAATAATGCGTTACACCCAGGGGGCGTCGCTTCGGATATTTATCGAGACTTGCCTAAACCTGTCTATGCGGCGATGAAACTCGGCTTAGTACCAACCTCTGTTCCTGCAAATTTGATTACTCAAATGGCAATTGGCGATGAATGGACCAATCGTAATGGAGCGTATGTCAGTGCGCATATGCCAGATTGGAAATCTTCACATGCCAAAAATCAGCAATTGGCACGTGATCTTTATCAACAATCTATGCAACTGGTCGAAAAGTTTCTTTAAAGAATAAGCCAAATAAAAAGCCACCCGAGGGTGGCTTTTACAATCCTGATTAGGGTCAGATTAGTGACCACCACCATTGATTGCTTTAGAGTTTTAATCATTAATTCTATATTTTTCAATTACAGCCTGTTCTAACTCACGAGTTACACTACCTGTAGTTCTATAAATATCTTCATGCTCCATAAAATGCAAATTCCAATATCCCAACTCTTTATCGTCTTTGTCGTACTCTTTATGGGATTCAGGAGGGGGTAGATCAAAATTAGCAATTCGATAAAAATACAAGTTTCCATTTCTGTCGAAATGATTGGTTCTACCGCCCTTTAGATCATATTCATCTACATCTCTAGCCATCAATACAAATTGATTATTGATTAAAATATAATGATCCACGGTGGAACCAACGCTATTCTTTACTTCTCGACCTGAATACTGCTCAGTATAAGCCACTAAGTTATATTTTTCTCCAGCGTAGAGAGAGGTGGTGATAACTCGATTTAAACGATTAATTATGCTTATTTCTTCATAGATAAAATTATTATCTTTATCTAAGCAGGTAATTTTGGAAGACACCCAAATAGATCGTTCCATACCAACATCTAAATCATTCAATATAATCTTTTTTATTGGATAATCTTCGTGTGCTTCTTGAACTGTGACTTCAATCATGATGCAAAGATATGCATGAGTGCATTATTATCAGTATTTTTAGTCTATAAGATATTTTTATTTTTTCAAGCAATAAAAATCTTACCCCTATTAACCTAAATCAATTTAGAGTAATCGCATCACTTTATTCTTAGATAAATTCAACGTTACGACAACATAATATCTTTATAAAAAAGCCACCCGAGGGTGGCTTTTACAATCTTGATTGAGGTCAGTTTAGTGACCACCACCATTGATTGCTTTGGTCATATCTTCCACAACTTTCTTGGCATCACCGAAGATCATCATGGTTTTTTCATTGTAGAACAAGTCATTGTCTAAGCCAGCATAACCTGTTGCCATAGAACGTTTGATCACCATGATGGTACGTGCTTTATGCGCTTCAAGAATCGGCATACCATAAATCGGTGAGGTCGGATCATCTTTCGCCGCAGGGTTAACCACGTCGTTTGCACCAATCACCAGTACCACATCTGTTGCAGGGAAATCTGAGTTGATCTCATCCATTTCCAAGATGTCTTCATAGGCAACATCTGCTTCAGCGAGTAAGACGTTCATGTGACCAGGCATACGACCAGCAACCGGGTGAATCGCGAAGCGAACTTTTACACCCTGCTCTTTCAAGATTTCACACAATTCTTTCACCGCATTCTGTGCACGACCTTGCGCCATACCATAACCCGGTACAATCACAACGCTGTCTGCATTTGACATCAGGAAGCCTGCGTCATCTGCTGAACCAGAGCGGTGGTTACGTTGAACTTGCTCACCCTTATCTGCTGATGCAACTGCTGCACCACCCATTGCACCACCAAACAAAACGTTGATGATTGAACGGTTCATCGCCTTACACATGATGTAAGAAAGAATCGCACCAGATGAACCTACAAGCGAACCAGCAACGATCAACATATTGTTTTCAAGTGTGAAACCAATACCTGCTGCAGCCCAACCAGAGAATGAGTTCAACAACGATACCACAACTGGCATATCACCACCACCGACTGGTGCAATCCACACCCAGCCAAATGCAAGTGCAAGTGCTGTCATTGCCCAGAATGCAGTCATATTACCCGTAGTGAAGAAGTAGAAACCACATGCAAGCATCGCAATAAAGATGGTTGCTTGAACGGGTTTAACCCATGCACCCGAAATTGTTTTTGCCCACTTCTTCGCAGCCAATTTACCGTAAGCAAATACAGATGCGGTAAATGTGATCGCACCCACGAAGCAGCCAACAAACAATTCAAATAAATGAACTGAACTCATATGTGCATGTTGAACACCAGCAGCCGTTAATGCCGCCTCGTTTTGTTCAAATAATGCAGTAAGTTGGTTGTTGTGCAGAATCGCCGCAATTGCAATCAATACCGCAGCCAAACCGACAAGAGAGTGCATCAACGCAACCGTCTCAGGCATTTGTGTCATTGGCACTGTTTTCGCACGTGCGATACCAACGACAGCACCCAATACCATTGCACCACCGATCATCCAAACAACAGGATGTTCAGCAACAAAGAAGGTCGTTACTACTGCAATCGCCATTGCGATCATACCGTAGCGATTACCTGCAATTGCAGTCTTAGGACCAGACAAGCCACGTAAAGTTAAGATAAAGAGGACAGCACCAATCAGGTAGAACCAATCCGCATAGTCTCGAATGAATTCCATTGCTTAGCCCTCTTTTTTCTTTTGCTTCGGCTTGAACATTTCAAGCATACGAGCAGTTACAGCAAAGCCACCGAAGATGTTGATACTTGCCAAGAACACAGCAATCGCACCAAGGATACTCACCACGTTTACACTTTGGAATGCAACGTTAGCATCTACACCAATCGCAGGCATACCCACTGTTTGGATCATCGCGCCAACCACAATAATGGAAGACAACGCATTAGTTACCGCCATTAATGGTGTATGTAACGCAGGCGTTACCCCCCACACCACGTAATAACCAACGAAGATGGCAAGGACGAAAATTGTAATCGTTTCAACCATGAGAACTCTCCTTAACCGCGCTTGAGCAGTACTTGACCGCCATGAGTCACGAGTAACGCTTTTTGGATTTCATCTTCTTGATTGATCGCAAAGGCTTTGTCTTTGTCGAATAATGTCTCAAGGAAGTTAAAAACGTTACGTGCATACAGTGCCGATGCTTCAGTCGCAACTGTGCCTGGAATATTTGGAATACCCAAAATCTTCACACCATTTTCAGTTGTGACTGTTTCGCCTTCTTTAGAACCTTCCACGTTGCCGCCAGTTTCAACAGCCATATCTAAAATGACAGAACCCGGTTTCATTTTGGCAACGGTTTCAGCTTTAATTAAACGCGGAGCATTACGACCTGGAATCAATGCAGTGGTGATTACGATGTCAGCATTTGATACAGCTTTATCTACAATCGCAGCTTGATCTTTGATGTATTGCTCACCCGGCTGCCAACCATAACCGCTTTTCGCAGCTTCAGCAGCACGTTGTTTTTCCTCATCGGACATTGGCACGTCTAGCCATTTGCCGCCTAGAGATTCAACCTGCTCTTTTGCTGTTGGACGCAAATCTGTTGCTTCCACAACAGCACCTAAACGTTTCGCAGTCGCAATCGCTTGAAGACCTGCAACACCAACACCCATAATCACAACACGTGCAGGTTTTACAGTACCTGCAGCCGTCATTAACATTGGGAACATACGTTGATATTCAGCCGCAGCTAACAATACAGACTTATAACCCGCCAAGTTTGCTTGAGAAGAAAGTACGTCCATGTTTTGTGCGCGTGATAGCGTACGTGGCAGTAATTCCAATGCAAAAGCAGACACTTGCTGAGTTGCAAACTGGTCTAATTCTGGATTGCGGTAAGGGTCAAACATTGCAATTACAGTCGTATTCGCCGCAAGCTTTTGAATTTCGTCACCTTTAGGGGCACGTACCTTCAAAATAATTTGGCTGCCTGTATATGCATCGTCCGTAATGGTTGCGCCAACTTGTTCATAAGCACTGTCAATATACGCTGCTTTAACTCCAGCACCACGTTGAATGACAATACTATGACCTGCGTTAATCAACTTCTTCACTGTTTCTGGTGTTGCCGCTACACGACTTTCACCTGCAACAGTTTCGGTTGGGATTCCGATCTGCATGAGCGTTCCTCAAGCTAGTTTTTCTTAAGTAAACATCGCCAAGAGCAATGTTTCCCCCAGGAGTATTCTTTGTAGAAATTTGGATTCTAATGGAACTTTTTTAAATTTCCACCCAATATTTATTTAATAAATACCTATATTTTGAACTGATGATTCACATTTATATTTAGAGCTTGTATGATCCGCAGGTTTGCCTTTTGATCGAACAACGCAGATCGTCCATCTCTTCTTCACATACAAATCTGACCGCTTACGCACTGAATCGGTTCATTTCTATACTGTGCCCTTCCTGATTTGGACAATCACAGCGGTATCTATTCAACATCTCTACCTCTCATCCTGATCATCAGGAGCGTTTAACCAAATCCATTTTCATCGACATTGGTTATTTCTTTGACGCTCTACCAATGTATTGGTTGAATCGGCATCATAATCATGCAGTTGTGGCGAGGGATTGGCTTGTCTGAACTTTTATTGGTCTTTTCGGCAAGTTTTAACTAACAATTTATAACAAGCCATCAAAGAGTGAGAATGAAAGACGATTTTTGCTTATCAGTAAATCTGAATTAGATGAAATTAGTTGCTCAGAAAAATTTAAAAGAATGGAAAAAACTTAAATAGGCATTTTTTCAAGTGATATTTGTATGGTTTTGTCTAGCAAAAGCTGCTTTATTGCACAATATTGGTGCAAATATTAAACACCCACTCAATCCGTCTCTTCAATTTAATTTTTTAAAAACCAAAATACTGAGAAATCGCTCATTTATTCGGACTTTTGCTGGCTTTAGGCTCAAAATATTCTTGACCTCAAGTTAGATTGAGCTTTGATACTGAGTCATCTCCATCTTCCATATGATGTGTCACGATGAAACCGACATTTAAAATGATCAATCCCAGTGAACTTTATGATCCACGCAGTAATGGCTATAGTCATGTGAGCATTGTTCCACCCAATATGCGTACTATTCATATTGCCGGTCAGGGCGGTGAAAATAAAAATGGTGAGCTCTCTAAAGATTTTGACCAACAGGTACAACAAGTCTTCTATAATATCCAACACGCTTTAACTTCAGCACAAGCACAACTATCAGACATTGCGGTTTTACGGATATTGGTGGTTGATCACAATGCGGAGAAACTTCAAATCTTGGCTAAAACCATACAACACTTATGGCCGCAGCATGCCTTTCCTGTCTGCACCCTTATTCCTGTATCACACTTGGCATTAACAGGGATGCAAATTGAAGTTGAAGCAACCGCTTATACCGCATAAACCAGTAATAGAGAAAATTATGTCTGCCCCTCAAGATATTAGTCAAAATAAAACCTTACTTTGGTTTATGGCTGCAGCATGTGGTTTGTGTGCGGGTGCCAACTATTATAGTCAGCCTTTGATTCACTCGATTCAGCAGTATTTTGCAGTGACTGAAGGACAAGCAGCGCTCACGGTAACCTTTGCTCAAGTCTCTTATGCATTGGGCTTACTGTTTATTGTGCCAATGGGCGATGTGGTCAATAAAACTAAATTCATTCCTTTATTGATGGTGTTATGTGCTGTTGGCCTATTTATTAGTGCTTTCTCCATCAACTTACCTATGCTTTGGCTTGGTACGGTCATGGCTGGACTATTCTCAGTTGCTGCACAGGTATTGATTCCACTTGCAACCATGACCGTAAAACCAGAAAAAACAGGTGAAGTGATTGGCTTCTTGATGAGTGGATTGCTGGTCGGTATTTTACTCTCAACCAGTCTTGCAGGCTTGTTTTCTAATCTGTTTCATTGGAAAGTCATTTATGTGGTCAGTGGCATGCTCATGCTGATCTTGGCCTATGCACTGAAAAGCCGCTTACCTTATGCCATGCGCATGAAAATGAATTATGGGCAAGTCTTTGTTTCCATGGCGCAATTACTCAAGCAAGAGAAACGCTTAGTCTTACGTGCGCTTGCAGGCAGTTTTGCTTTCGCTGCAGTCAGTATTCTATATTCAACCATTGCACTACTGTTGACCTCGGCCCATCATCTGCAAGACCTTTTAATTGGTATGGTGCCTTTGGTCGGGATCTTTGGTGCCCTCTCTACGCAATATATAGGTAAATATGCAGATCAAGGCTATACCAGCCAATTAACTTGGATGGGTTGTGCTTTATTTATCTTGAGCTGGATCTGCTTCTATTTTGGGCAAACCGTGTTACTCAGTTATATCCTCGGCTTTGCATTGATTCAGTTGGCATTGGCCTTAGTCCATACCAGCAATCAGAGTGTGATTTTCCGATTACGTCCTGATGCAAAATCCCGTATCAATGCCATTTATATGACTGCCTACTTTACTGGTGGAGCCTGTGGTTCGGCACTCGGCATTTTTGCATGGAATCACGGCGGCTGGAGCATGACGTGTTTGGCTGGAATCAGTCTGGTCTTTGCCTGTATGTTGTTTAGTTTCTTCGACCATCTTTTGACGAAGAGAAGCAATATGCTCACCTCCTAGATATTCATCCGCATGGTGAAAATTGAAGTGACGGGGATCAGCATTGGTGAATTGATCACAAAACTCGTATAATGCTGCCCTTTCTTTTCTTGTCCACATCCGAGATCCGTTTATGCAATCACTTGAATCATTAAAGCCACGTATTTCCGTCGCGCCGATGATGGATTGGACAACAAAATAAAATAATCCATTAATTTATAGTAACTTAAAATAAAAAAATTAAGTTAAGGTGTAAATTTGGAGTAAACTTTATTTTTATGTATCAAAACATAAATCTTCAATATTTTCACTCCCAAATAGATTATTCACAGTTACAAGAGCTGTATCAGATAGTGTTTGAGTAGCTAACACAGCTAGTCTTGTCATTGGACGAGAAATTGATACATAAAATAGATTACGGGCTCTATGAAAACCATCGAAGTTTGCCGTAGTCAACTTTTTAGTCTCAAGCAACTCAAAGAGCTGTGGCCACTTATAATTATTCCATCCGCCACCTAAAATCACTAATACATTCTCAAACTCAGCCCCCTTAACACTATGCTGCGTTGCAAATGGAGTCTGCTTTTCAATAAACTTTGTAACCTCAATTACTTCCTTATATGGGATTTCTCTTAATTTATTATAACGTAATAGTTTTGAAGACATTTCCGTGTCAGGCGAGTTCCTTAATGAAATAAGCTCATCGTCTCGTCTAAGTACTCTATCTGGAGGAGATGGACGTTTTGTATGCTTTAAATGGTCTATAACTTGCCCTATTGTCCCTTCTTGCCTTAATTTTAATAATTGATCCATATCTCGGCGCCAACAAGATTTATCTTCATGCTTAGTTATTGCTGGCTTTGAGCCAAAGATTTTAAACATCTCTCCATAATTTGATAAGCCATAGTTGGCACTCATTGGTTCAACTATTTCTGCAAAAAATTTTATTACTGGGTCTTCTTTTTTTGCAAATTGATCATTACGTCCTTCAAACACTTTAATTAATTGAGGATATCCTTGTTCAGAAGCTAAAACATTATGGCTTAACATCAATATTTTAGTTTTTTCAATATCCCAACCCTCATTTTTTAGTCTCTGTATCAAACTTGCACGAGTAGATCGAGCTATATCTATTGGCAAATCCTCTTTTGAATGCCTCTCATTAGTCCGTGTCCCCCTATAAGAATTTGTATGAAAGAATCTAGCCTCACCTTTTGCATCTGGTAAGCTTACAGCTTGCGGTAAGTCTGGTCTTAAATTATTCAATATATTTACAATTGCTGGAACTGATCGAAAATTTGATCCTTTAGCAATCTCTTCAATTGGATACTCTGCTAACCCATATTCATTACCATAAATAGTCTGCCAATGATCTCCAAAAAGACCAAACAGCGGACCCACTTTTGGTTTTAAGAAATACTCTGTAATAGCCTCCATAAATTGGCAATTTGTATCTTGATATTCATCAATAAAAACTACTGGAAACTGATTGCTAAATATTTGCCTAAACTTTTCTTTACTTAGTAATTTGGCCATTATCATTGGAATATCATCATGACTCAGTGTAATTTTCTGATCATTAACACCAAAGAAGCCCAACTCATATTCCACTGATTTAGAACCAATGCCACCACCTTGTTCAACTTTTTCTTTTCTTAAATGATCTTCAATAAGAATCTCTCTTATAGCTTTTTGAAATTGGCGCATAAAAGCCCATGAGAATCCATGGATAGTATCGACTAAAATTGCTGGATGATCTTCAATTTCCTGAGCAATCTCATTTCTTGCAACTTCGGTATAAGTAATACAAGCTACTTTTTTACCTGCTTGCATTAGTGATGTACCACGTTCTTTAATAATTGATTTTAGGGCATGAACTAAAGAAAATGTTTTCCCTGCACCTGCACCAGCTTCTAGCCGAAAGCTTCTCCCTTCTTTTATAGCTGCATTAATTTTTGCTTCAGCTACTTGAGCAGCAATTATTGCTGGATTGTTTAGAATCTCACTCATGCTACTTTTTCGCCTGTAATTAATTCAAAATTTGAGTTTTCTATGGTGTCCATTTCAGATAACCAAATTAAACCTTCCTTGATATATCTTGGTGCCAACCAATCTTTTATTTGAATTGCATATTCTAAGGCGAAATCAGCTTTCTTAAGTCCCTTTGCTTTTTCCCAAGCCGCAATAGCAATATCTTGTTCTATTGGCAGTTTAAATTTAGATAGATTGGCTAATATGAAAGCATCCTCATAACTTCTACCACAAATATTACTTTCAGGATCTTCTGGTATTTGATATGCAATTCTACGAAATTTAACTTGTTTCTCTTCAGCTGTCTTAGCAATCAAGACTGAAGGGGAAATTTGACTATCATCACTTTCTGCCTTTTTCTTAACCTTACCAGTATCATCAACGTCTTTAGGATAAAACCAATTTTTAATAGCAGCATTTGATATATTCTCACCATCAGCTACAGGACATTTCACCCATGCTTCTACCTGTTTTCCATTCTTAGTTATCATCTCTTTTTTTGTTGAGTCTAGATCAGTGATTACCAAAGTTTTCAACTCGAGGAAGTCAAGAAGTGGATAAAAAATATGAGCATATGCTCCCCCTACTTCAACACAAGTAACATATTGTCTGGCCAGTTTTTGTGATTCATCAAGAGTTTCATCGACTAATTGGCATAACCTTGGCATTAACAAACGTTCTGTTGTTCCTTCAACTAAAATAGCTTTATCAGCAAAGTAAAGATCACACTTCGTTAAGGTCATATATTGATGCAGAAATTTTTGATCTGTATCCGAAACACTACTCAAGCCTTTCTTAAAATCTTTAACCTTTGTATGGCGTATGTTTTCTACTTTATCCCTTTCATTATAAAAATATCTAACAGCATCAAATGTTGCTGCATTGGCAACATGTGGAGAGTGTGTAGTGATAATGAACTGGATATTCCATTTATCTTCGTTAGAATAACTATCAGATAATTTCTTAACAGCCACATTTAATTGATTAATAAAAACTTCCTGCATTTGAGGATGTAAATGAGCTTCTGGTTCTTCAATAAATATTAAATGAGTAGCCGGTCTAATTGATTTGGATCTGTAAATTTTGTGGTAACTTGCTAGCTGTAGCAACATGTAAATCAAATTACGAGTCCCTAGACCATTATACCCTTCTGGTAAATGGACTCCATCAACTCCGCTATAAACGACCTTAGTATGTCCTGATAATAATGATTCCACGTTTAATGATGTCTCTGGTCTTATCTCAGTATCATTAAGACTTGGAAATCCCATTACGTTCATAACTGGCAGTAATTCTTTAAGCATGCCATCAAAGTCAAGTTGGACATTATGCTCAATACTTTCAACAGATTGCTTTAATCTTATAGCTAAATCTTGATCAGCCTCGGCCGCAGACGGTGCTGTAGCTGTTTTAAATAACTCACTCAGTAGTTTACCTATTACATCAGCATCTCCTAATTTTGTTTTATCAAGATTCCTTTGAGCCAAAACAAAGTTACATTGCAACAACGCTGTTAACGCAGATGTCCCATCAAAATCTCTTATATTTGTACTATCAGTAGGATCAATTGCACTTACATGAACCCCATAAGCCTTAGACAAATTACTCTTCAAATTTTTATAAAAATGTGTACGAGGTTCAACTGTTGCTGAAGATGGAGTAAGGTCGAATAGTAAATGCATATTTTTCAAAATAGGGCGATACTCAATTCGAACAATAGCTGTTGTAGAATCTTCATCTAAATCAATAACAAAAGGGGATAGAGAGCCTAAATCAGGCGAAAATTTATTATATCGAAATGTAAGCGTAAGTGAGATTCGAGGAAGTGCTTCTAGTATCTTTTCTGGACTTCCCCCTTCCTCTCTTAATTCTTTGGCTTTTAGAAATTTCTCTCGTGATAAAACTGAAAAATCCTCTAGCCGAAATCGTGCTCCAGACTCACCACAAAAACAATCAAAAATACTGGTAAAAGATGTCTTTCCACTATTATTACGCCCAACAATTACAGTTGAATTCTCTTCTAATCCGAATTCAACGCTCTCAAGAAGCCTAAAACCTTCTACTTTAATTTTTTCAATGAGCATTATTACCCCCAATTATTTATTGTAAGCTTTAAAAGCTTTCGCTAAGAGTTTAACCTAATAGCTAAGATACTATTATTTATTTAAAAACAGAAAATACAACTAAAGTATAAAATATTATAATCTCTAGAATTAGATTCAAAAAAATAAACTTGCTCTATTTAGTCTTGTTGATGGATAGGTAATTTCAGCGTACCAAGCAAGGTGATAAAAACTAAAGCAGTTAAAATTATTAATAAGATATTGATTCCCCACTTTTCAAGAATAAACGCAGAGATGAGAGGTCCGAAAGCCAAAGCAATCATGATAGGCCGCCCCAATAGACCCATTCTAATTGCATACCCCTCCTGCCCAAATAGTGCTAGAGGTAATGTGCCTCGAATAATTGTAAGAATACCATTCCCTGCGCCGTATAAAGCTGCACCAAGCAAAGCTAAGACATATCCATCCGCGAACAAAAAAAAGAGACCAAAGAAGCTAATCAATACACCCAAACGACTCGACCAACTAGGATGTATGTTTCTAAACAAAGAAAACTCCAGCAATCTCGCTAAGATCTGCGCGGGACCAATCATCATCCCAATCGCAAGGGCTGTTGATAAACTAAAGCCAATTGTTTTTAGCATCGATAATAGATGGACTGAAATTGTCGCCACTACAAAAGATTGTACTGTCAAAATAGCGGCCACCAACATAAATAGCCGATTATCTTCTTTGTGTCCCGTGGTTTGGTTATTGAGCTCTTTACCATGAGTTTCCGTGCCTTGCTCTTCTCTAGGAAGTAAAAAGTAATGCAACGGTAGACCTAGAAGAAGATGAAACAATGCCAGAATAAAACAACTGATTCTCCAACCGTATAAGCCTTCTAAAAATACAATTAGCGCCCAACCGATGGTACTGGCTAAACCGCCTAATAATGTCACACCAACAATCGCCGTTTTTGCATCTTTACCAAGTAATCGACCCAATGTTGAAAATGCGGCATCATACAGGCCAAATGCCATACCAATACCGAGCATTGTCCACGCAAAATAATAAATAAGTAGATGAGTAGAAAGCCCTAAACATATCAGCCCGACAGCAAAGAATATTGAACCAATAGACAGTGCTTTTCTTCCACCAAATTGCTCGATAAACCGCCCAACTTTTGGAGAACAAATACCTGTAACTATAAATCCCCAAGACAACCCAGCAATCACTAAAGTTAGAGACCATCCTGTGTCTTTGGCAATAAGATTAGCTAGTACTGCGGGTAAATAAAAAGTGGAGCTCCACGCAAGAATCTGCGTGAAGCCCATGACAGCAATGAGTTTGTATTTTTTTGAATGAAGTAGCATCACAATAAAGAAATATCCATAAAGTATTGAGGGGCAATGCAAACCTATCTATACACTGCCTTAAAATGCATAGCTCTTAAACATTAGCCAAATAAGCATCTATTTCATCTACCGTTGCTCTTGCTGTTCTAGAAACCCCAATTAATGTTGCAGATGCCATGCCTGTCCATTCCCCATAGCCAACCAACCAAAGGTTATTTACTTTTATTGAGCGTCCATCTTTCACAGCAACTGTCTGATCAGGTTCTACTACATCAAGACTTCTTAAGTGATTCAATGAAGCTTTAAACCCTGTACACCAAATCACAGCATCTACAGCTTGTGTTGAACCATCAGCCCATATAACCGAATTCTCTTCAAATGCAGTAAAAGGTTCTCGGCTATGCAATACGCCACGTTCGCGTGCCTCTTTTACACTGTCAATCATGACAATATCACCTAGACCACCAACAGGCTGATCAATCACACGACCTTCCTGTTGGGCTTTTAAACGTTCAGTTGCCCGAAGAAATAAAACACGCCCATCAACATCATCAGATAAAAATTGAGGTGGTGTTACTGTGACCCAAGTGGTATCGGCAACTTTTGAGACTTCGGCAAGAATTTGTGCCCCTGAGTTACCACCACCAACTACGATCACTTTTTTATTAATAAAAGGCTCTGCATTTACATAATGTGCTGAATGCGTTTGTAATCCTTCAAATCGTTCATGTCCTTCATAATGCGGAATATAAGGCTGACTCCATGTCCCCGTAGCACTGATCACCACTTTTGCTCGCCAATATTGATCACCAGCATAAACATCTAAGTAACCAGCTTTTTGTTCGATATGATCGACATGAACAGGTCGAATAATCGTAAATTGATAGCGTTGCTCATATGCCGACAAGTAGTCAATCACTTCATTTCGCGTTGGGTAGGTTTGTTCAGTTGTTGGCATCATCCAGCCTGACAACGAGCTCCAAGTATTTGGAGAAAAAAGACGAAGCGATTCCCAAGCATGTGACCATGCACCACCCGCCTGAGATTGATCATCTAAAATAATAAATGGAATTTTCTTACGTTTGAGGAAATAAGCTGTAGCAAGTGCTGCCTGACCACCACCAATAATGACTACATCGACTTCAGCTTGTAATTGAGTCAAAGCATCTCTCCTATTATTTATTGTCATAATCAAAATTTAACGCCCAGTCTGCAACAGACTGGGCGTATTTCATATAATTTTCAAACGTTTAAATGAGTCTTTCAATTGCTCAATTGATCAAGATACTTTTCGGCATCCAAAGCTGCCATACAGCCTGAGCCTGCCGAGGTAATTGCTTGACGATAAATGCTATCAGCAACGTCACCCGCAGCAAACACACCTGCCACAGAGGTTGCTGTTGCATTACCTGAAGTGCCACTTTGTACTTGAATGTAGCCATCACGTAGGTTAAGTTGACCGTCAAACATACCTGTATTCGGTTTGTGACCAATAGCAACAAATAAGCCCTGAACTTCAACGTCTTGTGTGCTTCCGTCCAAAGTTGACTTCAAGCGAACTGAAGTAACACCAGTATTATCACCTAAGACTTCATCAACTTGATTGTTCCAAAGAATACTAATTCTGCCTTCTTTTTCTTTGGCAAAAAGATGATCTTGTAGAATTTTCTCTGAACGCAAACTCTCTCTACGATGAACTAAGGTGACATGTTCAGCAATATTAGAAAGATAAAGCGCTTCTTCAACTGCGGTGTTACCACCACCCACGACCATAACTTTTTGGTTCTTATAGAAGAAACCATCACAAGTCGCACAAGCACTGACACCTTGACCCATGAATTTAGCTTCTGATTCAAGACCCAAGTATTGTGCTGTCGCACCTGTAGCAATAATCAGTGCATCACAAGTAAATTCTTCCATGTCGCCTTTAAGCACAAATGGACGGACACTTAAATCAACTTCATTGATGTGGTCATACACAATCTCTGTGCCAAAGCGTTCAGCATGGACTTGCATCCGCTCCATAAGTACAGGACCAGTTAAACCTTCTGAGTCACCCGGCCAGTTATCTACCTCAGTGGTCGTTGTTAATTGACCACCAAGTTGTATACCCGCAATTAATGTGGGTTTTAAGTTTGCGCGTGCTGCATATACAGCAGCACTATAACCCGCAGGTCCTGAACCTAAGATCACTAATTTAGAATGTCTCTTTTGCATTTCTAATCACCTAAAGTTTATAAGCTACGTTGATTGACACGCTTAGATAATTCTTCTGCCGACTCTTTTCGCTCTGAATAACGATCTGTGAGGTACTGACTTTGTCCACGAGTGAGCAAGGTGAACTTATATAGTTCTTCCATTACATCGACAATTCGATCATAGAAGGATGAAGGTTTCATCCTTCCATCTTCTTCAAACTCTAAAAAAGCTTTTGGAATAGATGATTGGTTAGGAATGGTGATCATGCGCATCCAACGGCCTAAAATACGCATCTGGTTTAAGCTGTTAAAGGACTGCGAACCGCCACTAACCTGCATCAATGCCAAAGTTTTTCCTTGCGTTGCTCGAATTGCACCACCTGCCAATGGTATCCAGTCAATTTGTGATTTAAAAATCGAACTCATTGAGCCATGACGTTCAGGTGAGCACCACACCATCCCTTCTGCCCAAGCGAGTAAATCATGTAACTCTTTCACCTTTGGATGCTCAGTGTCCGCATCTTCAGGTAAGGGCAAACCTTTCGGATGAAAAATTTTTACTTCAGCACCAAACTGCTCCAAGATACGCCCTGCTTCCATCACCGCCAATCGGCTGTATGAACGTTCGCGGTTAGAGCCATACAGCAGCAAAATACGTGGTGGATGATCCAGCTCTTTAGCTTGTACTTTTTCTAAAGTAGGTTGATCCAAAAGATTCATATCTACATTCGGGAGAGTCATAGAAATTACACCTCTTCTTTAAAAAACTTTTTTCTGAGCCATAAAGACACGCTAACTAAAGCAATCAATACAGGCACTTCAACCAACGGACCAATCACTGTGGTAAATGCCACAGGTGAAGCTAAACCAAAGGTTGCAATCGCTACAGCCAGCGCTAACTCAAAGTTATTCCCAGCAGCAGTAAATGAAATTGCTGTTGTTTTAGGGTAGTCATTCCCCATCCATTTGCTCATAAAGAAGCTAATGAAGAACATCACGATAAAGTAAATCGTCAATGGAATGGCAATACGTAAGACATCTAGTGGCAAGCTCACTACATCGTTCCCTTTGAGGCTAAACATCGCCACAATCGTGAATAATAAAGCCAACAAACTCAGTGGACTGATCTTAGGTAAAAAGACATTTTGATACCAATCAAGACCTTTAGCTTTCACTAGAGTGAATCGTGTAATAAAGCCAAGGAAAAATGGAATTCCCAAATACACTAATACCGCATGGGTAATCGTCCAGAAATCGACATTGATCACTTGCCCTGCAACACCAAAATATGGCGGTAAGAAAGTCAGAAATAACCAAGCATAGGTACTAAAAAACAAAATCTGGAAAATACTATTGAATGCCACCAATGCAGCTACATATTGGTTATCACCACAGGCTAAACCATTCCACACCAAAACCATCGCAATACAGCGAGCTAAACCGATCAAGATCAAGCCTGTCATGTACTCTGGATAGCTATGCAAAAAAATAATGGCTAATGCAAACATCAGTACTGGTGCAATCACCCAGTTCTGTACCAGTGACAAAGTTAAAGTTTTTTTATCTTTAAACACTTGTGGTAGCGCTGCATAATCCACTTTGGCTAACGGTGGATACATCATCAGAATCAAACCAATCGCTATTGGAATATTGACAGAATCAATACTCATTTTATCCAAAGCGACGGAGGCTTGCGGAAAGAACACACCTATCGCAATCCCCAATGCCATGGCGATAAAAATCCATAGAGTGAGGTTACGATCTAGAAAGGATAATCTTTGTTGAGCCATGATGTTCTCATTCAATATGCGAAATTTGATTGATTGCTGCAATCAAATCTGGGCGAGACATATGAGTTGTATCTATTGCCAATAAAGCGTCTAAGCGGCGGTTGATATGATCAACAGTAACTTGGAATGCTTTTAATTTTTCTTCTTTCGGCAAATCTAAATGTGAAGGATCAGCCAAGCCCCAATGGGCCTTGATCGCTCCACCCAAATATAGTGGACACGCTTCCTGAGCTGCTGAATCGCAAACAGTAATCACCACGTCAGGTTGATATTGTTCACAGTCATCAATGGTTTTGCTCCACAAACCATCTGTTGAAAGACCAAGATTCTCTAAAGTTTCTATGGTCAATGGATGTACTTGCCCTGATGGCTTACTACCTGCACTGTAAGCTATCCACCCTTCAGGCGCGCGGCTGTTAAAAAGAACTTCTGACAGGATGCTACGGCAACTATTTCCAGTACACAAAAAAAGAAATTTCATACTCTGTTACTCACAATAACTATTTATTTGGATATTTTGGGAAGCTTTATTCGCTATGGTTTGACTGCTTACCAAAAGATTCAGAACGTCATGGCACCACATTGGTAATTGCGGATTAATGCTGTAATACACCCATTGGCTTTGTCTCCTGTCCTGTAAGAGACCAGAAGAACGCAATAACGCTAAATGCCTAGAAATCTTTGGCTGACTCAGTTGCAACTTTTCAGTCAAATCACAAACACATAATTCTTTATTCTCAGCGACTAAAGTCACGATATTTAGTCGAGTTTCATCTGATAAGCATTTAAAAAAATTAACTTGGTCCATTCTTAACTCCCATTCACTTATTTGGATATGCGGATAATCACATACAAAAAGTAAAATTTTTAATTCACTCGTTGACCATTTTCATCAATCACTTTTTCACCATCCTCTTTCGTAAAGGCACCCTTCTGAGGTAATGGTAGAATATCTAAGACAACTTCAGAAGGACGGCTTAAGCGAGTGCCTAATTCAGTAACAACAAATGGTCGATTAATCAATATTGGATGATCAAGCATAAAACT
Organism: Acinetobacter sp. 102; assembly: GCF_037028485.1. Lineage (NCBI taxonomy): Bacteria > Pseudomonadati > Pseudomonadota > Gammaproteobacteria > Moraxellales > Moraxellaceae > Acinetobacter > Acinetobacter sp. 102. The sequence continues at coordinate 164,843 of NZ_JAZEZK010000004.1, read as the reverse complement.
AAGTAACTGCTCATCACTCAAATCACTACGATCAAGGTCTAAATCCCGATAAGGATCTACATTCTGGCGAATGGCCTCTCTTACTGTTAATTTTGCATCCTGAATCAATTTAACTAATTCGTCATGACTAGGTGGTGTAATGAGATATTCAATCACAGTTGGCTCAATCCCTGTATTACGGATCAAAGCCAAAGTGTTGCGAGATGTCCCACAAGCTGGGTTGTGATAAATCGTCACAGTTGATGAAGTTGTCATCGAATTGAGCTCTTTTGATAATTTATAATATCTTTATATTCGAATTACCATATATATGCAATACCATATGTTTTGTTTTTTATTAGAGAATAAGGCTCTTTTGAAAAGAACCTCATTACTATCAAAATTCTATCTACTAAATCATCCTATTTTTTTAACTTAGCAGCTACGACTGTGTATGTTTCTCCCTCAGCCTTTAATTCAAAATCAACTTTTTGCCCTACTGCAAGCCCATTCAATAATGCAGGATCAGCAACTTTAAAGCCCATGGTCATCGCAGGCCATTTAATCGCAGGAATTGCCTCATGATCGAGTGTCAAAATATTTTCTTTCGTATCAATAGCCGTAATCACTCCAACTGCTTGAGTTGTCGTTGCTGTAGATGATTCTTTACTCATCTGCTCCATAGGCGCTTCCGCTTTCTTTTGCTCTGACGCCTCATTTTTACTACATGCACTTAACGCAGTAACAGTGGCAACAAGAGCGACAATTTTAATAAATTTAAACATAATAAAACCTCTTTGAACGAAATAAGAAAACTATCAAGATTTTGATAGTTTTCTTTTGATTAAAAGCTGATATGCAGCGGGAATAACAAACATTGATAAAAGTGGAGCTGAAATCATGCCCCCAACCATAGGTAAAGCAATACGACTCATCAATTCAGAGCCCGTTCCAGTTCCTAAAAGGATAGGAATCAAACCCGCCAGAATGACAGCTACAGTCATCGCTTTAGGGCGAACCCGTAGTACTGCCCCTGTACGAAGGGCATCATTGAGTTGCTGCTCAGTTAAAGATGATAAATTTTGTTGAGCATGTTCTATCGCCTGCTTTAAATAAAACAACATGACCACTCCAAACTCTGCGGCAACACCGGCAAGTGCAATAAAGCCTACTGCAATGGCAATTGAGAAATTATAACCACTGAAATACATTGCCCAAATACCACCAATTAAAGCGAATGGTAGAGTCAGCATAATCAGAGCAGCATCTTGTACTTGTCTAAAAATCAGATACAGCAATAGAAAAATGATCATCAAAGTGATTGGTATTACTACCTTTAGGCGAGCATTTGCTCTTTCCATAAATTCAAATTGACCTGAATAACTAATACTCATACCCGCAGAGCGTTTCACTTGTTGGTCAATAGACTGTTTCAAATCCCGAACAACGGAGGCTAAATCACGTCCTTGTACATCAACATAGACCCAACCACTTGGACGAGCATTCTCACTTTTTAACATCGGAGGACCATCTGTGATTTGAATGTTGGCAACACTACTCAAAACAATTTGCTGACCTGATTCAGTCAGAATTGGTAAATTTCTTAATGCCTCAAGTGAATCTCGAATTTCTCGCGGATAACGTACATTAATAGGATACCTTGCTAACCCTTCAACAGTTTCACCAATATTTTCCCCACCAATTGCTGATGACACAATTTGCTGTACATCGGTGATATTGAGACCATAGCGTGCAGCTTCCATTCGATTAATATCGATATCAACATATCGCCCACCAGTGAGTCGTTCAGCTAAAGCTGAGCTAACACCGGGCACTTTTTTGGCAACCTGTTCAATTTGTTGTGCTACCCGATCAATATCTTGCAAATCATTTGCTGAAATCTTGATCCCGATTGGGCTTTTAACCCCGGTCGCCAACATATCAATTCTGTTACGAATAGGCGGCACCCAGATATTTGTTAAACCCGGTACTTGAACAGCTTTATCCAGTTCTTTTATCAACTTATCTGGTGTCATACCTGAACGCCATTCAGATCGTGGTTTAAACTGAATCGTGGTTTCAAACATTTCTAAAGGTGCAGGATCTGTAGCCGACTCTGCTCGCCCAGCTTTACCAAATACAGTGGCAACCTCTGGAACAGTTTTAATCATTCGATCAGTCTGTTGAAGTAATTCAGAAGCTTTTGCTGCGGACAATCCCGGTAAAGCTGAAGGCATATACAGTAAATCACCTTCATCCATATTAGGCAGGAACTCTCCACCTAATTGCGTTAAAGGAAAAAGACTGATAAGAAAAATGAGTAACGCACCTAATAACGTTGTCTTTGGATAAGCTAAGACTTTATCTAACATAGGACGGTATATTTTGATGAGAAAACGGTTTAATGGATTCCGTTGTTCAGATGGTAACTTCCCGCGAATCCAGTATCCCATCAAAACTGGAATCAATGTAATAGATAGCCCCGCAGCAGCAGCCATGGCATAAGTTTTAGTAAATGCCAATGGAGAGAACAATCGTCCTTCTTGTGCTTGCAAAGTAAAAATGGGAATAAAGGATAAAGTAATGATGAGTAAACAGAAAAATAAAGCAGGCCCAACCTCACTGGCAGAACGTGTAATGATGTCCCAACGCTCTTGTATTTCTAAAACTCGATCAGGATGTTCATGTTGCCAAGCTTCGATATGCTTATGTGCATTTTCGACCATAACCACAGATGCATCAACCATAGCACCAATCGCGATTGCAATCCCACCCAATGACATGATATTGGCATTTAGTCCCTGATAATACATCAATAAAAAGGCTGACAAGATTCCCAAAGGCAAAGAAACAATCGCAACCATTGCTGAACGTAAATGCCAGAGGAATAGCCCACAAACCAAAGCCACTACAATAAACTCTTCAATTAATTTATGGCTGAGATTCTCTACCGCCCGATCAATCAATTGACTGCGGTCATACACAGAAACAACTTGTACACCTTTCGGTAGACTTTGTTGTAATTCAGCAAGTTTTTCTTTTACAGCAGTAATGGTTTCACGTGCATTTTTACCAGCACGTAAAATCACAACACCTCCAACAGTTTCCCCTTGTCCATTGAGTTCAGTAATTCCACGACGCATTTCAGGACCGAGTTGAATCGTTGCAACATCTCCAAGAGTGATTGGAACACCTAAATCGTTTGTACGTAACGGAATCTGCCGAAAATCTTCTAATGTTTTTAAATAACCTGAAGCTCTCACCATATATTCAGTTTCAGCCATTTCTAGGACTGAACCGCCAGTTTCCTGATTTGCCTTTTGAATTGCTTCAATTATGCTTCGCTGAGTTATACCGAATGCTGCCATTTTGGTTGGGTCTAAAACAACTTGATATTGTTTAACCATCCCCCCAATTGTGGCGACCTCAGCCACATTTGGTACTGTCTTCAGTTCATACTTCAAAAACCAATCTTGTATGCTTCGCAGTTGTGAGAGATCATGTTGCCCTGTTGGATCAACCAAAGCATATTCGTAGATCCAACCAACACCTGTAGCATCTGGTCCTAATGAAGATTTTGCATTTGCAGGCATTCTTTCTTGTATTTGATTGAGATATTCCAATACACGAGAACGTGCCCAATAAAGATCAGTATGTTCATCAAAAATGACATAAACAAACGAATCACCAAAAAAAGAATAGCCCCGAACAGCTTTAACACCGGGTACTGATAACATGGTCGTTGTTAAAGGATAAGTCACCTGATTTTCAACAATTTGTGGTGCTTGACCGGGAAAATTAGTTCGCACAATCACTTGTACATCAGACAGATCTGGCAAAGCATCAACCGGAGTATTCTTGACAGCCCAAGTTCCCCAAACGGCAAGAACTACAGCAGCTAATAAGACAAATACTCGATTTGTAATTGAAAAACGAATAATACGGGCGATCATAATGGTTCTCCCGTTTAGTTCTGCATAGATGTCATAGACATCTTGGAAATGTCAGAAATAACATAAGCATCCCCAACACGTGTAAAACGAAAACTGACCTGCTCGCCTTGCTGAATTTGGGTAAATGGTTGTACTGGTTGTTTAAAGCTCATGGTCATAGCCCCCCACCCCAATTCAGCAATTGCATGATGTGAAATGGTAATGTCTTGAGCTGTAACTTTTTCCACTTTACCAATGCCTTGGTATATTGATGCCTTAGTCACTTGAGATGATGTAATCGATTGTCCAGTGTTCAGCTTATCCAGTACACCCTGTAAATTGGCCTCAGAATCAATTAGGAATTGTCCCGAAATCACGATTTTCTGACCAGCGTTCAAACCCTGTAGAATTGCTATTTTATTTCCGTCACTCTGTCCTAACTGTACAACAACAGGTTCGAAACGCCCTTTTTCATGTGCGACAATAATAATATTACGAGTACCTGTACGTATAACAGCTTGCTCTGGCACAACTAAACTGCTTTGAGGATTGTTGGAAAATTTGACAGAAGCAAACATTCCGGGCTTGAGTTGCCCCTCTCTATTGGGTAACTCAATACGAACTTTTATGGTTCTGCTTGTAGTATCTAATGTCGGTAAAATATCAATGACTTTGCCAGACACTTTTTGAGGGTACGCAGCAAAAGTTGCTTCGATTTTATCTCCTCGCTTTATCCCAGCAATTTGCGTTTCAGGCACTGCTGCTTCTAACCAAATTGGATTCACGCCTTTAATGGTGGCAAGTGTTTGCCCCATAGCTAAAGCCATTCCACTACGAACTTCTAGTGAGTCAATGAATCCACTCAAAGGAGCACTCAAAGTCATATTAGACTGTACTTGATGTGTCCGTTCGACTTGATGGATCACATTTGGTGGGATGCCCAGAAGCTGTAGGCGTTGTCGACTTGCTTGAATAAGAGAACGGTCTCCTATTTTAAGTACTGCCAAAAACTCAGTCTGTTCCCCAGTCCACTCAGGGATTGAAATATCAGCAATCGGACTCCCTTGAGTCACTATATCCCCGACTGCATGGCCATAAACACGCTGAACAAAACCACTTGCTCGTGTTTGCAGAATTGCTACCTGTCGTTCATTCGCTTGTAATATGCCATTGGTTAACAAGGTATTGCCCATTACAGCCTGTTCGACTGTGGCATAACGAATGGCTAGATTTTGTTGAAGAGCTGGATCAATCTTTACTCCTGCACTTTCAGTTATTCCAGAAGTACTTTCATCCGCATACTTAGGGACTAACTGCATATCCATAAAAGGGGATTTCCCTGGCTTATCAAAATGCTGTTCTGGTTTCATTGGATCGTACCAGTACAACACTTTAGCAGTTGCCTGATCACTTACAGTTTGCTTTTCATCATTTTGATGCGCATACCAATATCCAATCCCACTACCGACTCCCAAGCTGCCCACAATCAAGCCAGCAATTACAAATGCCAATTTATTTTTTAACATTATCTTGACTCCTCAGCATGGTTTAAGGTGGGTTCTACAAAAGAAAAATAGAGCTGGGCTTTGATAATTGCTTGCTGTTGTTGTAAATCGATGAGACGTAATCGCTGATTTAGTAATGCTTGTCGTGTCTCAATGACATCTGACAAATTGGCTTTACCAGCCTGATAACTTGCTAACTGTAAAGTTACTTTTTCTTTAGCCAAAGGAAGTGTACTTTGAACGGTACGTTGGATTTGTCTTTCAAGAGCTTTTAAATCCGATAGCCCCTCATCTAACATGGTGAGATGGTCGCGGTATTTTATCTCCTGATCTGCTGTAATCCGATTTTGTTCAGCTAATGCTGCCTGAATGAGCGGACCACTACGTTTTTTTGAAAATATTGGTAGTTCTGTTGTCAGTTGTACACCAATCATATCTCCAAATTCAGGAGCACGATGCTGATAGGCAAGCTCAATACCCCAATCTGGTTTTTGAAGGGCTTGGGCTTGCTTAAGCTTTGCTTCAACAGTTTGCTTTTCTGCTTGGAATGCTTTTAGTTCAGGGTGTTGATGCAGATGATGATATAAACGTGATGTATCAAAATTAATTATAGGTTCTTGGGTAGGCAAACTTTCTATTTCAGTTGTACCACTAGAATCCTCACTGATTAATCGGTGTAATTCTAGTTTTGCCTTATTTATATCTCGAAGCAAATCATCTTTTTGATCAAGCAAAATAGTTTTGTCCAGCCTAGGGGAAATTGTATTAGCAACCATGGTTCGACCAGACGCAACCTGTGTTTGTGTAATCTGGGATAGCAATCCATTTTCTGAAAGAAGGTCATCATATAACGCCAGTTTACGCTCAAGATAAAAACGTTTAAGCCATGCCGATGCTACTTTTTGACGTAACTCAATTCGCAGAATTTCTGTTTGAGCATTTGCTGAACCCAATTCAGCTTTTGCTAATTCAACTTCAGCTAATCTTTTGGCACGATTTGGAAAATCTTGCATGATGCCAATCTTTTGCATCGTCATCCCCTCTTGTGTGACAGACCATGCAGCATCACCTGATACAGGGTAATTATCGAGACCCACAAATAGTTTAGGATTGGGCAAAATACCTGAAGCTGAAACTATATTCTCAGCACCTTCAATCTGAGCACTATTAGCTCTTAGAGCAGGCGCATATCGCTCAGCAAGCTTCAATGCTGTATCCAAAGTCAGTGGCTGGGCATAAGCATGTCCATAACTCAAGAAAAAACAGATCGTCGCAATCGAGCATCCACCCCATTTTAGGGACAGCTTTCCTTTATTAAAGTTCATATTTTTAGCTCTAAAATGATGTACACGCGCACGTGCAGAACACCCATAGAAAACTCTATGAATGATGAAGAATCATCAAATTAGTTAAAGCGTGGGGGTTTCCATAAATTGGAAAGATCAGATGAGATGAAATTTTGATTTAATGGAGAAAAAGTAGACTGTTCCGCAGGTAAAAAAATCATCGACTGCAAAACATCCAGCGCTGTAGATGTATATGCAATTTTAGAAAATGACATAATACAATCTTGCTTAGACATACATGATGGATCATGTAATTGCTTCTTAATCTTTACCTCAGCTTTCATACAATCCATGTGCATAGCACTTGCTTTTTCATGATCTTCAGAATTCATCATTTGCATGGATTGTGTATCTTGAGATGACATTAAACATGGGCTATGTACAGATGCAGCAGCTGCTGCCGATCCTACAATTAGGATAGCAAAAGATAAAAACAGCGATAAGCATGTCCTTAACAAGTGCATAACATCAAGACCAAAATTTAACCTTTTTAGTTTTACAGATTATCCTGTAAATAACAATCCTATAATTAATTAAACTAATTCTTTAAACAGCGGTTGTTGGTTTATATCAACAACCGCCTTCTAAATTAAAACCGACTTATAACTTGATAAGTTATAAAGGAAAATAAATAAGCCAATGAAAAGAGATAAACAGCCATTACGACTGGTTGTTTCCAACTCCCTGTTTCTCTTCGAATGGTCGCTAGTGTTGCTAAACAATGCGGGGCAAAGATAAACCAAACTAACAATGACATACCTGTCGCTAGCCCCCATCCATCCGGACCAGATATTTGAGATAATAAAGTCTGGGTAACTGCATCTTCATCACCAGACATTGCATAGATCACCCCTAACGCAGCAATAATCACTTCACGAGCTGCCATTGCAGGAATCAAAGCAATACAAATTTCCCAAGTAAATCCAATCGGAGCAAATATTGGATGGATTAGATGCCCTAACTGTCCAGCAATACTATAATTGATTGGTGGCATTGTTGGATTATCAGGTGGTAAAGGGAACGTTACCAAGAACCATAATAAAATAGAAAGTGCGACAATAATTCCACCAACTCTTTTTAAGAATATAGTTGCTCTATCATAAAGCCCCAAAGCTACATTTCGAACATCTGGAATACGGTATGTAGGTAATTCAAAAATGAAAATACTTTCAGTTTTATCTTTTCTGACTAATTTCAGGAATAAAGAAACCAATAAAGCGGATACGATTCCTGACATGTAAAGCCCGAACAGAACTAGACCTTGTAAACTGAGCCAACCATAAACCAACTTATTTGGAATGAATGCAGCGATCAGCAAAGCATATACAGGTAATCGTGCAGAACAAGTCATTAAAGGTGCAATCATAATCGTTGCTAAACGATCTCTTTCAGAGCTAATACTTCTAGTCGCCATGACTCCGGGAATTGCACAAGCAAAGCTCGAAAGTAGTGGAATAAATGAACGCCCACTTAAACCAGCTTTAGACATCAGCTTATCTAACAAAAAAGCAGCTCTAGGTAAGTATCCCGATTCTTCTAAAATTAAAATAAAGAAAAATAAGATCAGAATTTGAGGCATGTACGCGAGTACACTACCAGCACCTGCAATTACACCATCAACGACCAAACTTCTTAAAAGTGGATGAGTGATCAGAGGTCCTATCGCCCCACCAAACCATGAAATCGAATCCTCAACAAAGGAAATTAATGGTTGAGCCCAAATGAAAACAGCCTGAAACATTACAAACATGGTAAAGGTCAATATTAATAATCCAAAAAATGGATGTAAGAATATTTTGTCTAAGAAAGCCGTTCGTTTATCACCATTATCATTCTTCAATATGACCTGTTTTGTAATATCTTTGATTTGGTCGAAATGATTTAGATCAGAATGATAAGGGGAAATAAACAAATTTTTTTGGTCTAACTGCGTTAATAAACCCTGAATCCCTTTTGTCTTTACAGCTATCGATTCAACAACAGGAATACCTAAGAGCTGAGATAATTTTGATGTGTCAATCGAGATACCACGTTTTCTAACCTCATCCATCATGTTAAGAACAAGTAACATTGGTCTGTTTAAAGCTCTGACTTCAAGTACAAGACTTAAATGAAGATGAAGATTCGTAGCATCCACAACACATACAAAAATATCAGGTATAACTTCACCTTTTAACTCGCCAAAACAGACTGCTCTAGTTACTTCTTCATCTAAACTACTTGGCTTTAAACTGTAAGTCCCAGGTAAATCCAGTACTCGTACAGTATCGCCAGAAGGTAATTTAAAAAAACCCTCTTTCCGTTCTACCGTTACCCCAGCATAATTAGCAACTTTTTGACGAGTCCCTGTGAGGGTGTTAAAAAGTGATGTTTTACCGCAATTGGGATTACCAACGAGTGCAATATTTTTAGTGTTCATTGGTAATCTCTACAAAAATTCGTTCTGCTTCATTTTTTCTTAATGCGAAACGTGAGGTTTCAATTTGAACCAATACGGGGTCACCACCAAAAAGCCCTTTTGCAAGTACTTGTAAGGATTCACCTACTCTAAAGCCCAGCAGTTCTAAACGCTCTAGAACAGGATCATTTTTATCTTGATACTGATCACCCTTTTTAAGATCAATGATTTTTACAATTTGGTCTTGCTTTACTTGAAATAAATTCATTGTCTGCACCTTATTTCAACGCCAAAATTTTTCTAGCGCCGTTAAGCACGAACAATGAAACGAGGATACCAATAATCAAATCAGGGTAAGCTGAGCTAGTCCATGTCACAAGTACACCGGCAAAAATGACTCCCATATTAACGATTACATCATTTGCGGTGAATATCCAACTTGCTTTCATATGGGCACCTCCATTTTTGTGGCCTGTCAATAAATAGAGACAGGCAACATTTGCAATAAGTGCACAGAAAGCAATAATAATCATTATGCTAGATTCAGGCTCACTACCTAGAATAAAGCGCCTAATCACATCAACAATAACAACAAGAGCTAATGACAATTGAATCCAACCAGCGAAATGAGCTGCTTTTACTTGGTACTTAGCTGCTTTTCCTACTACATAAAGTGCTATACCATAAACAGCAGCATCAGCAAACATATCAAGAGAGTCGGCAATAAGACCTGTAGATTCGGCGATAATGCCACTTATGAATTCAATAAAAAAAAGAACACCATTGATCGCTAATAATAATTTTAGTACTTTCGCCTGCTTAGTTGGATCAGGTGCTTCAGGCAATTCCCCCGTAGCTTTTACCGTTTCCACAAGCTTTGCACCAAAGCCAAGGGCTTCAAGTTTTGTGGTAATTTCATTAATCCCATTGGTATGGAAAACAACTAACTGTCTTTGCGCCAAATCAAAAGATAAACCTTTAACTTCATGCAAGGGAGAAAGTGCCATTCTTACCATTTGCTCTTCTGCCGAACAATCCATCTTCGGAATCAGAAAAGTACTAGCTTCTTGTGCTTGTTCTTTATTTTCATAAACTTCAGTTTTATTTAATTTTGCCCCAAATCCAAGAACTTCAAGTTTTGTAGTGATTTCATTACTTTCACCATTATGCAGAACTTTTAGGTTTCGGTTCGGCAAATCAAAAACCAAGCTCTTAACATCTATCAATGAAGATAAAGTCATCCGAACCATTTGTTCCTCTGCGGAACAATCCATTTTCGGGATGCTATAGTCACTGATGAAAGCCACTATACTTTCATTGCCACGAACTTGCTCTGGTAAATTTATAGTATCTGGGCCACAGCATGAATTCGACGGCTTAGAGCACGGCTGGTTACTACCGCAGGAATCTTTTTCATCAGGGGTAGGTTCTTGCTGTACCTCATTATCGCAACAAGAACTTTTGCTTTCTTCTGTAGCTAAATCTTTAATTTTACAAGAATCTGTTTTTGATTCATTTTGTTTTTGCTTAGTGTCTTCACAAGAACTTTCTTGATTACAACCGCAACCACTCATTGATGTGCCTATAGTCATATCTTCACGTATTGCATATTAAAATCCCTATAGCTACTATAGAGTCAATAGATCAGGTGACTTGAAATGAACTTAAAAATTGGTGAATTATCTCAGCTATCCGGTTGCCCTGTTGTTACAATACGGTTTTATGAAAAAGAAGCTTTATTACTAGCCCCTAATCGTTCGGAAGCTAATTATCGACTTTATAACAAAGACCACTTAGAGCGACTTCTATTTATTCTTAATTGCCGAACTTTGAATATGAGCTTGGACGAAATAAAAATTTTATTAGCATACAAAGACAAACCTTGTGGAAACTGTAGTTCTATTAACATCTTAGTTGATAAACATATTCATCAATTAGAGCAGAATATCCAAAAACAGATTCAGCTTAAGCAACAACTTTCTGATTTAAGAAGTAAATGCTCTGGTTTTTTGGAAATTAACTCTTGTAAAGTACTTGAAGGGTTATCCGTAAGTTTAAAATAATTAAGAATGAATAATGGAATATCACCATTATTCATTCTTAATAAAATATTTAGAAAACTAATTCAATACCTGCCCCGTATAACCACCCCTTTTCAGAATCTGTAGCTTCTTGAAAAGTTGTTAATTTCTGCCCTTTTTCATATTGATAAGCGACATCAACAAATGGTCTGATACGCTTATTAATCTCGTAACGAGTTTTTATACCTGTCTTTAACTCAGACAAACCTGACTTTGCAGCAAAATCAGAATTATCATTAAGCACAATATCTGCTGCAATATATGGCTGAGTAATTAGCTTTTGAGTGAGTAATAAATCTCGATCAAACTCAAAACTGGCTCCCCAAAAATTATTTTCACCACCATAAAGGTAAGCTTTTGTCTCAAAGAAATAAGGAGCAAGACCTAATAATCCAATAACGCCATCAATGCGATTACTATTACGGTTATTTTTGTCCTCACTATACCTTACCCCAGCTTGAACATCCCAAAATGGTGCAACATTTCTACTGTAAAGAGCTGATACATCATAATTGGGATCATTACTCTCTGCTTTATTCAGATTGGCTTCAACAAACATTCGATTTTCATCTGTTCCAATCAATGTTTCGAAACTCGAACCTAAACTGCCTTTACCATCTTTATCAACTATCCACTCATTGGAAAATTTAGTTGTTTGGTAAATCTGCCCACCATGCTCGTTCAGATGTTTATCATGATTTTGGCTAAGAGTTAAAGTTTCAATTCCTTTGTCTTTTGAAGTTTTTTGAGCAACATTGCGTTCAACATAACCTAATCCGCCTGATTCTCTTAAAAGCACATTCATACTTGAAGTACTCTTATTTAGATTTTCAGTCGAATTATCATTCGCAAATGCCATACCTGCTAAACCAATTAAAGCAACTGATAAAAGTGTTTTTGAAAAAAGTTTTTTAGTGGTTTGCATGTTGATTCACTCCCTTATCATTTGCATGGGGTTGGGCAACGATACTTTTTGAATCAACATCATTGCTATCTACATTTGCCACAATGAGTTTGTTCATCATTCCAGCTGCCATGTGATATAACAAATGGCAGTGGATAGCCCATTCACCTAATTCATCAGCAGTAAGTAAAGTTGTAACTGTTTTCCCCGGTGGCACAATGATCGTGTGTTTATTTGGCATATTACTTGGATCTTGACCATTTTCAAGCTGCATAAACATACCGTGCAAGTGCATTGGGTGAGCCATCATACTGTCATTCACAAATTTCAAGCGTATACGTTCCCCATATTTCACTTTGAATGGTTCTGTTTCATTAAACTTCTTACCATTAATTGTCCAAATGTAGCGCTCCATATTCCCACCAAGACGGATTTCCATTTCACGTTCAGGGGCACGAGTATCTGGTTGAGGGTTTAAAGATTGTAAATCACTATACTGGAGTGCTTTTTGACCAACGGGTGTTGAAGCATTTGCCCATCCAAATACGGTATTATCATTCTTGTCTGAAGCCGACTTAACAGTAGCGCTATTCATCGGCATATCATGATTCATACCTTTCATAGAAGACATATCGTGATTCATGCCTTTCATAGAAGACATATCGTGATTCATGCCTTTCATAGAAGACATATCATGATTCATATCTTTCATTGAAGACATATCATGATCCATACCTTTCATAGAAGACATATCGTGATTCATGCCTTTCATAGAAGACATATCATGATCCATACCTTTCATAGAAGACATATCATGATTCATACCTTTCATAGAAGACATATCATGATTCATACCTTGCATTGAAGACATGTCATGATCCATCCCCATATCTTCCATAGTCAATAAAGAGCGAGGACGAGGTTTAGGCATCTCAATTTGTTTTACAGGTAAGGTATTTTCATCATGTAAGGTTCCAACCGAAAAACCAGTACGATCAATAGATTCAGCTTCAATTTGGTAATGTGCTTGTTTTGGTTCCACAATGACATCATAAGTTTCAGCAGTACCAATACGGAACTCATCTACAGGAACGGGCTTTACAGGTTGACCATCAGCACTGACTACAGTCATTTTTAGGTTTGGAATGCGTACATCAAAGAATGACATAGCGGAAGCATTAATAAAACGAAGGCGAACTTTTTCACCAGCTTTGAAGTTACCCGTCCAATTTTGCTGAGGTGTCTTGCCATTCATTAAAAATGTATAACCAGTCACATCGGACATATCTGTTTTCAGCATTCGCATCTGATTCCACATAGAACGGTCTTGCCAAGTCGCTTTTAGCCCATCACGTTTAACTTGTTTTAATACATCGAATACTGTTTCGCGGCGGTTCTGATAGTAGTCTGCTTCTTTTTTAAGATTTTTCATAATTTGATCACTTGTCGAATTATGAAAATCAGAAAGCAAAACAACGTAATCTTTATCGGTTTTTTCAGCAGCTGTTAGTGGAGTTTTATCTTTAGGATAAATAACAAAAGCACCATATAAACCGTCTTGTTCTTGTCCTTTACTATGTGAATGATACCAATAAGTACCATTTTGGCGGACTTTAAACTTATATTCATAAGTTTTATTAGGGGCAATGCCATTAAATTTGTTAAATCCAGGTACACCATCCATAATTCCAGGTAATAATAAGCCATGCCAATGGATTGAAGAGTCCTGATTTTTTAACTTATTGTGAACACGGATAACGGCCTCATCACCTTCTTCAAATTCAAGAAGTGGTGCAACGAATTTACCATTTACAGTAATTCTCTCAACTGGTTTTCCTGTGATATTTACAGTTTGTTCAGCGATTGTTAAATCATATTCTTTAACTGCCGCCATTACCCAAGTTGATGAAAATAAACCAACTCCTATTAAAAGGACATGACTTAATTTTTTAGACATTTATTTCACCTATCTAATATAAAGATGGGGAGCTCAAGCAAACCAATTATTCGCTTTAATCTCCCCAATCTTTCATTTATCGTATTTGTTATTTATTTGATGTATTTGACATGTTCATCTTTGAGTGGTCCATGTTCATCATATTTGAATGATCCATATTACCCATTTTAGACTGATCCATATTCATCATCTTAGAGTGATCCATCTGAGACATATCAGCCATATTGCCATGCTCATGCTGACTATGATCCTGTTGGGTTTTCTCATCATTCTTCATATTACAAGGTTTTTGGCATTTCTCTGACATTTTTGAGTCCGCTTTAGTTTCAGTGACTACAGTGGTTCCCTGTTTAGCATCGGCTGCCCAAGACTGAGTTCCTGCAATTAAAGTTCCAATACACATAAGTGTAGTTAAGCTACGACGGAATAGAGTTTTCATGTTTTGCTCCAAAAATTAACTTTATACAAATACCTTAAAGGCTACCACTGAACATCTATGTGACATGAAAATGACATTTTTGTAATCTACAACGAATCACGTATTTATAACGTTATTATGTTCTTAATGAGTGATATGGGATTTTTATCAATGAGAATCTTACTAGTTGAAGATGAACAAAAAACCGGTGACTACCTTAAACAAGGTCTATCTGAAGCTGGGTATATAACGGATTGGGTAACGGATGGATTATCTGGTAAACATCAAGCGCTTTCCGAAGAATATGACCTCATCATTTTAGATGTGATGCTTCCAAAGCTAGATGGTTGGGATATCATTTATGATATCCGAAAAAGTGGCAAAACTATGCCTATTCTTTTTCTTTCAGCACGTGATCAAATTGAAGATCGTGTGAAAGGCTTGGATTTAGGTGCTGATGATTATCTAGTCAAGCCTTTTGCTTTTGCTGAGTTATTAGCACGAATTAAAAGCTTACTCCGACGGGGACAACAAAAAGAAGATAGTAACCTTATTACAATTGCTGATCTTGAACTTGATCTTCGTAAACGCCGCGTCACTCGCGCTGGGCAACGGATTGATCTTACAGCCAAAGAGTTTGCTCTTATGGAATTATTTATGCGTAGACGTGGTGAAATTTTACCACGCGCACTCATAGCTTCTCAAATTTGGGATATGAATTTTGATAGTGATACCAATGTAGTAGAAGTTGCTATTAAACGATTAAGAAATAAAATTGACAGCAACTTCACCCCTAAGCTAATCCAGAACATACGGGGTATGGGCTATGTTTTAGAGGTTGAAGATGACTCGTAAATTGTTTAATGCAATCAGCTTTCGTATTGCAATCATCTTTTCTCTCTCTACAATTACGATCTTAATGATTATGGGATTGGTCATTCATCAACTCGTAATGCATCATTTCGAAGCTCAAGACCGAACTCAATTAGAAGGTAAAATTCAACTTATAGAGAATCTATTAGAACAGAATCCTTCTAATTCTCAAGAATTGAATTTATATTTAAAAGATGCCTTGATTGGACATCACGACCTGATTGTCCAAATTGAACGTCCAACGGGTCAAATTATTTTTAGCTCAGCACCATCACTAATTCATCCCCGAGCACTCAACAAATCAAAACAAGATCCATGGCTTGAATGGGAAATTAAAAATAAGACTTATCGTGGCTTAATTTATAAAAAGACTTTTGATCATAATGACTCGTTTATATCAGCTCAAATTATCGTTGGAATCGATACCTCTGAGCATCTACATTTCTTAAATGACTTTAGACGTCAACTTTTATACATTGGATTTGTGGGTACAATTTGTTTAATGTTCTTAGGATGGTTCGCAGCATGGCGAGGACTACGTCCAGTACAACAAATGGCAAAAGTAGCAGAGGGTATCTCAGCTCAACATCTTTCTGAACGTTTAGAAGTAGCAAATACTCCAACCGAACTTAAATCACTGGCTGTCGCTTTTAA
Source organism: Acinetobacter sp. 102 (assembly GCF_037028485.1). NCBI lineage: Bacteria > Pseudomonadati > Pseudomonadota > Gammaproteobacteria > Moraxellales > Moraxellaceae > Acinetobacter > Acinetobacter sp. 102. The sequence goes on along the minus strand of NZ_JAZEZK010000004.1, from coordinate 148,796 downwards.
TGACATGTTGGATCGGCTAGAAGCCGCTGTAGAAAAACTTTCAGATTTTTCATCTGATCTTGCTCATGAAATAAGAACACCTATTAACAATTTGATGACCCAAACTCAAGTATGTTTATCACGTAGTCGAGATATTAATACTTATCAGGAAGTTCTATTTTCAAATTTAGAAGAGTTTGAGCATTTAGCTCGCATGGTCTCTGATATGCTATTTTTGGCAAAAGCAGAACATGGTCTACATTTACCTAACCTACAACAAGTTAATTTAGTTAAAGAAGTTTCAGCATTATTTGATTTTTATGATGCTATCGCTGCTGAAAAGGGAATGTCACTCGAACAGTGTGGTTCAGGTAGTATAAAAGGTGATCCTTTAATGCTACGCCGCGCTTTAAGTAACTTGTTATCGAATGCAATTAAATATGGCAAATCAGATTCGGTCATCAAAATCACATGCCAACAAAACTTTGATACAACAACATTCATCATTGAAAATGAAAGCTCCCCACTATCATCAGAACAACTTAATCGGTTATTCGATCGTTTTTATCGAACAGATGTATCTAGACAGAGAGTTGAAGAAGGTACTGGCCTTGGTTTAGCAATTACCAAATCTATTCTTGATGTGCATGGAGCTTCCATTCAAGCGACTTATAACGAGGGACATATTTCTTTTAAAATTATCTTTAAAAATTAGTGATATCTCGGTTATTAAGCACTCATTCTAATGATGCTTACCACTCATTAACTTACGCTAATGAGTGGTAAGTCGTGATTATTTTTGATGGCGTAATCGTAAGGCATTACCAATTACAGATGCTGAGCTTAGGCTCATTGCTAATGCAGCAATCATAGGTGAGAGTAACCAACCAGTAAATGGATACAGTACGCCAGCAGCCAAAGGGATACCTAATCCATTATAGAGGAAAGCAAACATCAAGTTTTGTTTCATATTTTTAACAGTTGCCTCTGATAAAGAACGAGCAATTTCAATACCACGTAAGTCACCTTTTACTAATGTAACTTGGGCACTATTCATTGCTACATCAGTACCCGTGCCCATTGCGATTCCAATATCAGCTTGAGCCAAGGCTGGTGCATCATTAATTCCATCACCAGCCATAGCAACAATTCTCCCTTCTTTTTGCAATTTTGTGACCAAATCTAATTTATCAGCAGGTTTAACCTCACCATAAACCTCACTAATTCCTAACTTAGCCCCAACTGATTTTGCTGTTGTTAGCCCATCACCTGTTGCCATGATGATTCTTAAACCTGAGTCTTCCAACGATAAAAGGGCCTCTGGAGTGCTTGCTTTGATTGGATCTGAAACTGCCAGAAGACCTAGCAGTTTTCCATCGGCTGCCAAATACATAACACTGGCACCTTCAGCTCTTAATACCTCTGCTTGTGGAATAAGAGTGTTAACAGATATCCCTAATTGCTTCATCAGTGCCGTATTACCTAGAGCTAATTTTTGTCCGTTTATCTCTCCATTAACACCAATACCTGAACCTGATTCAAATGAAGTAGGTTTACTTAAAGTAAGATTTAGCTCACGGGCGGCACGTACAATTGCATTTGCTAAAGGATGCTCACTGCCCTGATCTAAACTCGCAGCTAAACGGAGGACTTCATTCTTTTCATATCCTGAAGTGGCTACTACTTTATTGAATGATGGTTGTCCTTCTGTCAAAGTTCCTGTTTTATCAATAATCAATGTATCAATTTTACGTAGATTCTCTATTGCGGCAGCGTCTCGAAAAAGTACTCCATTTGATGCACCTCGCCCTGTTGCTACCATAATTGACATTGGCGTAGCTAATCCCAAAGCACATGGGCATGCGATGATTAAAACAGCTACTGCATTGATTAATCCATAAACCCAACTAGGTTCAGGTCCGAATAGCCCCCACCCCAAAAAAGTTAGAACAGCAATACCTATAACCCCCATAACAAATCGTCCTGCAACATGATCCGCCATCCGCTGCATAGGTGCTTTTGAACGTTGAGCCTGAGCAACCATTTGCACGATTTGAGAAAGTACGGTTGATGATCCAACTTTTTCTGATCGCATCACCAATGAACCATTCATGTTCATTGTTGCACCAATGACTTGATCACCCACACGTTTTGTAATAGGCACAGGTTCACCAGTTAACATAGACTCATCTACAGAGCTTGAACCTTCTATAATGATTCCATCAACAGGAACCTTTTCACCCGGGCGTATCCGTAATAAATCGCCTACGTGTACATGAGATAGCGGAATATCTTCTTCTATACCATCAACACTGATTTTTCTTGCTGTTTTAGGTGCTAGCCCAAGTAGGGATTTAATTGCCGCTGAAGTTTGGGAACGTGCTTTTAACTCTAGCACTTGACCTAACAATGTGAGAGAAATAATCGCTGCGGTCGCCTCAAAATACACAGCAACACGCCCCATAGATACAAATGAGTCTGGAAATACTTGAGGTGCTATTGTTCCAACAAGGCTGTATATAAAAGCAGCTCCTGTACCAATTCCAATCAAGGTCCACATATTTGGACTCTGATTCAGAACTGACTGCCAACATCTCACAAAAAATGGCATTCCTGCCCACAGAACAATTGGTAAAGTCAGTACCAGTTCAATCCAGCTTTGCACCTTCATTTCAAACCAATTCAACTGATGTCCAAACATTGCTAAGAAAACCACAATAATGGTTAGCGGTAAGGTCCACCAAAATCTATGCTTAAAATTCTTGAGTTCTGGGTTTTCATCAGCGTCATCTAAGTCAGGAAGTAAAGGCTCTAACGACATACCACAGATCGGACAATTTCCCGCATGGTTCTGTCTAATTTCAGGATGCATTGGACAAGTGTATATAGTGAAGACATTAACAGGTTGATTAACTTCATCTGCATCCTCACCATCCCTCTTTTGTAGTTCTTTTAACGTAACTGAATTCTCAACTTTAGTAATATAAAAATGGGGATCACTTTTAAACTTTATGTGGCATTTTTCACTACAAAAGTAAAAAGTTCTATTTTTAACTTCTTCAGAAAAGTTGGATGCTTCTGTAACGGCCATACCACAGACAGGGTCAGTAAGTCTGTTATTGAGTACTTTGTTTTCATGATGGTGATGGTCCATAAAAACCTCCTTCATATTTAATTTTTTAAATTAATAATTTCATTAAGATGGAAATAGACTCCCTCTTATTAGTTTATTAGTGGTCATTGTTTTCTTTAAAGTCAGTGTATCATTTGTGGTTTTTTAATTTTTAAAATGACAAAAATGTAATTTTGAAGTCATCGTGATGTTTCTCTCATCCTTTAATAATAAGCATGAGAAAGGTGATGACCAAGCAACCAATTGATGCATTTCATTCGGTCATTACTGAGCCCAAGATTAGTTTAAAGAGGATGAAGTAATGAAAATTTTCCAAAATAAAATGTCAGCTCTACGTAACACTCTCGTAGGTGCAACACTAATTGTTGCTGCTTCAAGTGCATTTGCACACGTGAAACTTGAAAGTGCAATTCCTGCGATCAATGCTTCTGTAGCAAGTCAACCAAAAAACATAACACTCAATTTTGGTGAAGAAGTCATGCTAATGAACGTTAAGTTACTTGATGCCCAACGTAAGGACATCCCTTTGAACTACCAAGTAACTCATGATATGAAAAAATCATTTGACGTAGTGGTTCCTAAACTAAAAAAAGGAAAATATACGGTGGTTTGGACCACAATGGGTACCGATGGTCATAACATGAATGGTGAATATAATTTCACTATTAAATCGGCAAAATAACAATGAGTGAAAATAGTCAACATGCCAGCAGCTTGCTGGCATGTTGCTATAATAAAGGGAGAAAAATATGATTCCTGAGACTTGGATATATGCAACATGGTTGGTTAAAGTCATTTTATATTTAGGGATTGCATTTGTTATTGGCGGTGCTTTCTGCTATTTCTTACTTGGACGTTATGTTGAAATCAAGGAGACTATTCTAAAATACATAACTATTGGTACAGGTTTAGGCCTTTTTTCAAGTGTTCTCGGCTTCTTCATTCTTATAGGAAGTTTTGCCAACACTGGCCTTTCAGGTATGTGGGATAACAACTATATAAATATACTAGTCAATACTCCTACTGGACATGTCTATATCATTCGATCAATCAGTTTTGCACTTTTACTCCTATTTATGATAGTCAAACTTAGCAAAGGGACGATTGATATTTCCAAAACTGAAGGAGCAATCTTTACCATACTGCTCATACCAATCGTTTTAAGTTTTTCACAACTCGGACACGTCACGAATTTACCCTTATTCGCTCAAGCTTTATTATCAATACATGTACTTGTAATGTCCTTATGGATGGGATCGCTTTATCCATTATGGAAAACAAGCAAAAAAATTAATGGCTTACCACTTAAAGAACGTATGCATCTATTTGGACAAATAGCAGCTTTTATTGTAGGAATACTCATCGCTTGTGGTCTTAGTATTGCTTTATTACTCTTTAAAGATTTTAATACTCTAATGAATACAGCTTATGGGCATGGATTTATTATTAAAATTTTATTTGTCCTAAGTATTTTATTGTTAGCAGCCTTTAACAAATGGTATTTCACACCTCGCTTACAAGACCCGAAATTTGCGAAACAATTGGGCTATGCCATTATATTTGAAATGTCATTAGGCCTATCAATTCTTTTAGCCACTGGTTATATCACCACTGTAGTCGGTATTGAGTAAAAAAGGATCACGCTATGACTTCATGGATGAAGTACAATTTATTATTTCTCATGTTTTTTAATACGATATCTTGGGCTGAACCTAGTACTTCAAAAACGATTCGCTCCTTAGATGATACTGAGTTACGTAATATTACTGATCATAACCATGGCGATACCAAAGCTGATGGGAATAAAGATGACCATCATTCCAAAGATAAACAACTGCGTAATGAGGATAGTAGACAACAAAAAGTTATAAATGGATTAATGTTACAAGAGCCTAGCGCACTGCCATCCTCCAAATAAACGACACTTAGGTAATATTTATTAATTCAATAAGTGGTTCTAGTTTTCTGAATAAAAAAATATGTAACAATAATACTGTTGGAGGCTAAAAGCCTCCAACAGTATTTAATTCAAAGCCTGCACACTCCCCTGCAATCCTCTCTGAATATCCTGAACATTCGCTAAATCATGGGACTTCTGATACTGCTCTGGATTCGTTTCATCCGAATAAAACTCCTCAACAATATCCAAACCTTCTTCACCACCCACCTCAAATCGTGCATTGCCGTAACCTTGCCGTGCCACATGCTCCAACGCTTCTTGATAAAACCCTGCTTCCTTGCTTTGTTCATCTATCTGCTTGGCTGAACTAATCGCATCTTTCAGGTTTGTACCATCACGTAAAGTTAGATCCACATAGTAGATCGGAGTACGATAGCTTTGTGTTGTACTCTTACCTCTCAAGGTCAGTTGCAATGGCAGACATGAAAGCAGGTCACCTGATGCAGCACTGTAATAACGTAGTCGTGCTGCCAAAGTTCGAATACTGTTAAAGCCAGTGGTTCTAAAGATAAAACACCCAAACTCATCTGATTCATCTAAGTTGACGTAGAGTCTGCCATAGGGTTTACACAGTCCTCCTTGTGCCAGTGGACACAGATCAGGTGATAGACATGGATGTTGTTCAATGCCGTTTTGTCCAGGTCGCTGACAGGTTTCGCCATTGCCTGAACAGATTAAGCGTCCAGTCTGGCGGTCAAACAGGCTGTACTCTGCCCTTAAGTTGAGTTCAGGATCGTTAAAGATCATCCGTACAGGTATGGTTCTTAGTTTTTGGTTTTGTGCCTTGGCACGGAGCTGTTCATCCAAGGGATGCTTGATCCACCCATCCTTTCCTTGAATTTGACTGGTAATAGTAAACTGGTCATCCTTTTCTGGGGTACGTTTTCCATTCTTTTCGACAATCTTACCAATGCTGATACGACCGAGTACAGGTGGTGTAATTGCTAAACCTTTAATCATGGTGATGTCCTCTATATAGATGTTGAAATGGTGTTTCAATCTGGGTAGATAAATTTTGGGCATAAAAAATCCCATACCTGTTTGGGGCATGGGATCGGATTTGAGTGTGGTTAAATTGAAATGGGTTATTTAGGGTATCAGCCTTATCCACCATTGGGATAAATCTGAAAGCGTCTTGTTCCAGCTTTGGTTTGTGGAAACTGCTGGAGATATTCAGGATGCTGTTTAAGAAGCGATTTACTGTCTAGACTGATTGAGTCTTGTGATTTCTTCCAAGTGACTGAACCACCTGTAAATACTGCTCGTTCTGCATCTTTCATCATCATTTGCAACTGATGTTTTAGCTCATCAAAATACTGTTGGTGTTGTTCAACCTTATGTCTCTCCTCAAGCAATTGGTTAAATAGATAGTTGGCTTGTTCATTTTGGGTCAGGTCTTCCACTGTTAAGGGGATCTGTTCTGGATAGAGTTGCTGTAGAGCTTTGGCAGCGGAATCGGAAGCATCAACACTTGGTGGAATGCCAGTTTCGACACATTGCCAGAAGTGTCGTTCGGCATTGATGATGTGCTGAATCACAGTTTCATTACGCGTCACCTTATAGATTTTGGTTTCATGCCCACAGATTAGTGCACAAATATGCGCTGCCTGTTTGCCTGTCACTGCAAGTTGATGTTGGACTTGGCAGAGGACATACAGTGGTACGCCATCTCGCCATAGTTTTGAGCCATATTCTCCAACAGTTTTACACTCTAATATTTGAACTTCGCCATTACCCACCACGGCATAGTCCAGATTGGCAAGCATGAAGTGTTTGTCTTCATCAGGATGTTGCAGTACTGCATTGACCCGACGTACCTTGTTGTTAGTGTGCATGTTGTAATATTCCGCCACCAACGGTTCTAGCTTTTTTCCCCAGTACAACGGTGCATAGCCTGCACTTTCATCCTCAATATTTTGTTGCATCCGACCTGTCTTAATCATCCACAGTTCCAGCATCGACATATAGGGATTCAGTCCACATGCGGTTGCTGCATCACTACTGCCAATACCCTGTTTTCTGACCTCCTGCCATTGCTGGTAGTTCATCTGCTTGGTATTGGCAAGACGCTTTGCTGTAAGTGCTTTGGTCTTTCGTGGCTGTTTGTTTGGTCGGTCACGTTTGTGACGAGTTCCCACCTCAATCTGTTGAGTAGACTGATTTAAGTTGGGTACATAAGGTTGTAAGGGTGGATGATTTATCGTGTTCTGAATTTGAGTATTGCTATTCATTGCAATTATTCCTGTATGAGTGAAATCGTAAAAGCTGAATTTTGGGCATAAAAAAAGCCGCATCTGAGGGTGCGGCTAAAGGTGTTGCTGTGCTTGTACGGTGTTACGTTATGCTTAGGCTAATAGAGGTGACTTAAATCAAACTTAATAGATTCGAAGTTTTAGAATGTCTAATCTAAGCCACCATTCGGAGGGCCTGTTCCAAACCTCGTTGCTTGATTGCTGCCCCTGCCCCAAACCAAGCGGAATCGAGCCGATGATCCATACTCATCGCTCGACGTTCATGGTCTATGAATTCAGTAATGGCGCACAGTAAACCATAAGCTGTGTCTTTGGCTGAACTGAGTTCGGCCCCACGCCCATGTCCGTTAAACATGGTCATGACTTTCGACATGGCACGTCCATTCGGTTCAGTTTTATTGTCTGCTTTGTTTGAGGTTGTTACTGGTATGCCTTGATTTGGCATAGCAGCATTGCGGTAGAACTGAATAATGCTTTCATCCTGTTCCACCGCACTCAAGTTAGTGTTGTTAAATACCGCATCGAAGTAGGCTGCCGCTTCCTGTTGAGTCACCTTACGCTGACTCAGTTGCTTCATTTCATACATGTGTTCATCCCATGCACGAACTGAAATACCCAGTTGCTGTTTGACTTTTTCGGCATCGAACTTGGTGCTATGCGGCACTTTAACCACACCTGAATTGCCCTGTTGACCACGTAGAGCAATCGCCAAAGTGTTGTTACACACCACTCGAATAGAAGTGAATTGAGCCGTGGTGGCAAGTGTGCCATCACAAGCTGTAGCTAATAGAATATAGCCATTACTCACATCCTTTCCTTTTAAGGCAGATGTTTGTCCTGTCTTAGCCAATGCCCAGAATTTCTTGCCACCTTTAAGCACCCCAGCAGTTTCCAGCTCAAAGCCCGATTGTTCAGTCAAGTCTTTGTAGAAGTGTAGGATTTCCATGGGTTGTACTTCTTGAAAGCGTTGACTCACAACAGATAAAGGTTCATGCGTGTCTGAACGGTACAGGACTCTTTGCTCTTGATAAGGCAAGATCAGTTTTTGTTGTTTGTGGTTTTCAGCCATATAACTGACATCGGAGGATTCAATCCTCCAGTCCATGCCTGCCTGTTTCGCCCAGACCTCAATCGGTTGGTTTGGAGTGAGTTGATTGCCCAAGCCATGCCAAGGGGTTTGTCCTACAAATGCCATGCCTTCAACTAAATGTGCCATAGAAATAATTCCTCTATAAAAGTGAAGTTGTTTAAAAATAAAATTGAATGAAGCTTAAGCAGCTACAGCAAAATCTTGTCCGCATTGCAGACAGCGGTAATGCAAAGCAGATTTATAATGTCGATAGAAATAATGCTGGCTGACCATAACTAATGTTCCACCGACCACTACTCCAATCAGCCCACCGATATAAGGGGGAATACCTGCTTCTTTTGCCAGTTTGATACCCAGTGCTGCCATTGCAGGCGGTGAAAATGCGTCTAGGATCTTTTCAAAATACTGCGGACCATTCGGCTGGGATTCTTTGAGAATCACCTGTTCAGAATGGCAATAAGGACAATGTACGGTGCTCATCACGAAAGTCCTGTAAGTAGATATGAATGCTTAAAATTTTTGATTCAGGCATAAAAAAACCATGCCTCTTGGGCATGGTTCATAAGTGTGCTTTCGGTTTGTTATTTAAAGCTATAACTTGCTGAGCCTTGATCAGTCTCAATATCGACCTTCACCACAGCATCGTAGGAACATCTCAAATAAAGCTGTAAAGATTGCCCAATCTGGAAATAGGCAGGTAGCTTGATCGGATCATTGTATCGACCTGTATAACTACAGCGTCCGTTGTTCACATCAACCTTATTTAAGGTAATCGGTTCAGAGTCCAGTGAACGGAGGGTTAAAATCACATAGGTTCGATTATATAAACCTCCTTCGCTATATTCCGTATTGAGATTGACTTCCATGCGATCGGGATTGAAGCCTGATGTACCACAGCCTGATAAGGTTAACGGTAGTGTGATAACAGCAGACAGCATTAATTTTTTAAGTATATTCACAACAATATTTCCTTTATTGGATTTACCTTGATTTGATGTTGAGCAGCGCCACACATCTAGGTGTAGTGGCTTGGTGCTCATGCTTCATAGAGGTAATATGTATTTGAAATTTCTTTATTTTGAGAGAATGCTCATGCCAATCTGTAGTTGAGCATACTGTCATCCTTATAAAGCACTGCTTTCCTGCACAGGTTCAGATACAGCTTGTTCTTGTTCCTGTTGTTTCTGATATTTCTTGATCAAATCTTCAGGTGAGAGATAGTTCTCTAATCCAAATTTGAAATTCCAAAGTGGAGCCTTAAGTACATCCTTAAACGGTGTAGCCTCTAACTTTTCAGGGATTTCAGGACTGGCTGGCACTGCATGCATGACACTTTTTTGCTTAAATTCAATTGGTTTAAATACGGGAGTAATGTTCGCCCTCATTTCTACGGGGTCACCACTTCTATTGGCCTTGCTGATTTGATTGAAGTAGAAAAATACGCCTTCAAAATTCAATTTATTGTCATGAAAGTTAAAAACATAGCCCATCTTGAGTAATGTGAGATTTTCAACAATCAATTTGGCTAATTCAGGCTGGACTTTAAGCAGGATTTTAGAGACCACGATTGAACTGCCATTTTTATCTTCTTGTTCTAAATCTAGAGACAATTGTTCTGTATCAGGATCATAGTGATAAGCACGATTAGATAGTGCAAGGCTAATATCTTCTACACTTCGGTTCAGCGCTTTCTGTAAAAGATCCACGTCATAATCAATTGCATTATTCTCAGCGTCTTGTTGAGCCTGTTTGACTCGATTTTCATAGTCCTGCGTTTTTTCAAATTCCTGCTTAGGCTGAATGTTTGGTGACTTTAAATAGCGTACATAGTTGATGGCTAGATTATTGGCATATTTAAAATATTCATCAGTGCTCAAATCGAGTAATACATTATTTTCCTCTGTATCTCGATCTTTATCTCCAATCACAAAAATCTGATCTCGATTTAGATTAAGTAAGCTTTTGACTCGTTCGTAGTCTTTCAGAAATGAAAAATCGTTGACCACATTCGGAGTTTCTGAGAAATCCAGTGATTCCCTTTGCTTGGGATAAAAGATTTTAGGATCAGGAAAAAGCACTTGGGATTCTGCTTGCTGCCAACTTTGGTCTGCGCTCAATTTGTCTTTGGCAACAATAATGTCTGATTTTTCATTGATTGCATCAAGGCTCACTGTATCTTCTTGAGTTTGACTTTCTACTGCTTGATTGTTCTCGTGCTTATCTTTACTTGAACATGCCGCCAAGCTAACCAACAAAATACATAGAGGTAGATACTTTAGTTTCGTTGTCATGGTGAATCATTCTCTTTTATTTTGAATGAACGCTCGCCATCTGTAAGGCTATCGCGCCAATCCTTGTTTGATTCTTTATTGGAGTACTGTGTTTTATTCAGGCGTGAATATTCATAAGGAAATGAACTTTCCACGGCCGATCAGTAAAAATGATCCGAGCACACAGACAAACAGAGGATGGACATCCTTCATTTGTTTACCCCAGATAAAATTATTGTTTTATGTATGCTGTTATTGGTCTAGTGAAGACAAAGCCACACACAGCACTGGGGGATAGAGAAGAACAGGAAATTAAGAATTTGTAGACGCATGGGCGACTCCTTTGGGTATAAAGAAGTTTCACCACATCACTGCTAAATAATGGTGGCGAAACGAAAAGGGGTTAGCAGACTGATACCCAAAAAGATCAGCACATCCGAGGATGTCCCCTCCCGTTCCGCCGCAGAGGGGACACGCAAGGTCGCCCACAAAAAAGAAAAACTTTTTCGTGTGCTTTGGGTAAAACGGTCTGCTAAAACCGACTGGCAATGTAGGCCAGCATCAAAAGGATAGCCCCCACTCTGCCTGTCGTCAAGCAGACAAAGTTGAGCGAACGGATTGATGTTGAATTCGTATACAGAAATTACCACTCAGGTTATGGGTTAGATTTTCAACGCCAAATACTGCTCAATTCTGCATAAATTTTTATTGTAGACCACATATCTTCTGCTATTTTTCCACACCAAAAACCATCTCTATATTCAAGTTTCATAAAGCAGAAAAATATTATAAAATTTAATAATTAAAGATAACTTGTACAAGCTTTTAAGGAAAAATCATGTCAAATTCAGGAACAAAAAAAAATGATAAACAATTACCAAATCTGATTGATCTTTCTGTTCTTGAGGCTCTTCCTGTACCCAATAAAAAACAGCTTCGGAAACACTTTAATACCGCTAGCAATGCTATTATTTATACCTTAAGTAAAATAGCTTCTTCACAAGCATTTCTTACTGAAGGCAAGCTAAATAAGCTTATTCAACTAAAAAGGCACTTAAAAAAAGGGGTTCTCCCAAAAGATATAAGAAAAATAAAAATAGGATTTGAGGTTGAACTACATGAGTTTGATTATCCAACAAAATTCTATTTAACTCATGGGCAAATTTTACCAGAATACATACTTAAAGATATTTTTCACTGCAACCTTGCTGATGCCCATATTCTTCAATATGGGGGATTCTTCCATTTCAAAGATAAGACTCTTCAATTGTTGAGCGCTCTTATTCTTATCTATGGTGCTGTAATAAAATTCTTTTTAGGACCAAATATCAGATTTAAACTGACAATTGAAGAGGCTATAAAACTGATAGAAACCAGACTCACTAATGATTATGAGAATTCAAAAAATTATTTATATATTCTTCATGGGTTAATCGTTGCAACAGAAAACTATCAATTACACACGCAATATGAGGAACTAATATCTGAAGTTGAAAAGCTAGAAATAAATGAACTTATTGACCAACCTATATCCACATTAGAGTATTTGATACCCGATATAGAGCAATTGTGTACTGATAACAGTCATAAAACACTTCGCTCCTACATAGAAGAACTTCCAACAATCAGTGAAGAATTATATAAAACGTCATATGAAGCTTTAGACATAACAATTAATAAGGCAATCGATTTTGGTTTACTTGACAAGTACAAAGCCAAAGCTAGAAAGATCAGTAAGACCGCACCAATCTGTACGAAGCATAGCTTATTAAATAACACAAAACTTTTAAGAAGACTCGATAGTGCAGATTTTAGTCAGCAAGGTACTAAAAAAATTAAGAATTTTTATGAAACTTTAGATAATCGAGTCATGGAACTAATTGAATCATATCAATTCAAAGATGAGATTAAGAATACGACTCAAGCTGCTAATGAACTATGGCAAGCTAATTATGAGAAATTTGATAAAATTATTAGGAATCTAGAGCAAGAGCACAATCGGACTACAAACTTAAAAATGGAAAATTTCGTACCATACCTCGTCAAACTCATTAAAAAAAATAATAAAATAAAAATATAGAATTAAAAATCATTAAAAATAAATAACTTAATAAAAAGCACCTCTACCTGATCGCCAGCTTTAAATTGAAATGAAAAATTTATATTTAGAGCAAGCCCAAGCTAATGCACCTGTCAGGTGCGATTAGCAGTTTGGGTGACACAAAAATTTCTTCAATTCATATTGATTAAAAGTTGGTAATTATGTACATCCGAATCAATCCCAATTCACAGCAAAAACACCTTCCACAAGGGAGGTTTTTAGCCCAATCACATCTAGAAAAATTTAGGATAATACTATTATTTACAATAGTTTATACAAAATCAAGATTAGTACCAACATCCTTGTTCAGTACTATTTCTACAACACTCAATATGATACGAGGCATCACTCTTCATCTTAGAGGGTCTAATACATCCATTGTCTGGAAACAGGAAAAGGTGTGTTCATGAGCAGTAAGAGAAAAATAGCACCAATCCGTTTTACTAAAGGTGGCAAAACGAAGTCCAATCAATTACACGTAGGCCCAATTACGACTCAAGAGTATGTTGAAAAGTTCCGTAGTGATAATCATCCCAGGCCACAAAAGTATCGACAACTTGATGAGGCTGTCATTTTCTCACTCATCACGGACTCGACCTATGAGTTGTCACCATCATCCGCACTCGATGCCACGGTTTTATATCGTGAGTTTCGTATTAAGGTAATGCTGAACATCACATCTCTGGTCTGGGAGTGCTGTAAAGCAAAACAGATTAGCAGCGACCGTTGAGTCAGTTGATGCGTTTAATGGGATCTTTTCCTACCCTGACTGGTTTCGCTCTTTCATCCCTGTATTTGATGAACTTACAGGAATTAGCAGAAAGGAACTTGAAGACTTTCAGGTAGGTGAAGAAATCTCATGCTTCTATGAGGCATTAGACCTGTTAGACAGCGATCTTAAGTTGCTCGGACTATTTGAAAATCATCCGCAAAGTCTGATGTATCTTCAAACGAGAACTGACTTATTGAATCGTTTCTTTCAACTGATACGTGAGCGCATGAAGAGTGAGAAAGTCAAACTCGCTATTCAAAAACGTACCCAAAAGAGTGCTACTCAATTAAAGGGATGTCGAAAACTGATAGATGCCTGCTTTGAACGATGGTCAAAGCTCTTGGTATTACGCATTGATTTTGGATTCAAGATTCCAGATGAGATCATAAAAGCCAAGTATCACATTGATGACCTTAAACATGAGTTTCACTCTCTAGACAAACTTGTGTTGCTAAAAGAGTTACTGAAACAGTTTTTGAACAACCGTAGACACAATTTAATTTTGAGTAAGATCAAGGCTTACATATTCAAATTTGAACACGGTATCAAGAAAGGGTTTCATGCTCACGCCATACTGATACTTTCGGGCAATGAATGCCAAAAAGATGGCTACTACGCACATGAGATTACAGAGTACTGGAAAACGCTCACGCACGGTAATGGCTGCACCTACAACTGCCATATGGCAAAACACAAATATAAAAGATTAGGTATCGGTATGATTAACCACCTCGACAGTGAAAAACGTATAGTTTTAGACGAATGTATTCAATACCTGTGTAAAGCAGATCAAGCATTTATATTCAGAACACTGGATTCATCTGAATATAGATCAATGCAAAAAAGCCAGAAGCCAAAAAAAATTAGCAACGCTGGCCGACCACGCAAAACATCACAATCACAAGACGACAAGTCTTCCGTAAATAAAAAAAGCGGAGGTAAATAATATGTTTAAGAAAAATGATGCTCCGCTGCTACATTCAGCGTATATGAGCAAAATTGCTAGAATCACTCAACCACACCCAAGCCCAGTTGAGATCGGACAAGTTATTAACGAATTATCGAAAGTTCGTTTGCCCAGTCAACCTGTGTTCCCAGCGTACCGTTTGCCCCCTCAAACTTTACCTGAAAATGTAGATAAACTAATAAAGTCAATACAATGGGTACATCATTTACCATGGGTGAATGGTGTCATGAAAGTAATGCTACACCCCCAACTAAATCTCGGAATTGGATTAGCAAAGCGACATGGGTTAATTGATCAACAGCATTCTTGGAAAACTGATCCTATAAGAGGCTCTAATTTCATTCGTGAATTTCAAGATATTCTGCTAACTCATCATTTTAAAGAGTTAAAAGAAGGTTGGGATGATGCTCATAAGTTGAGTGATCAAGAGCTTAGCGATGCCCTAAAAGCAGTCCAGAAAGAATCAAATGGGTTCGCATTCTATGAGTTCATATCCGTAATGGATTCATCTCACCTGCATTGTTCTCAATTAGATCAATTTATTGAGGATGTAAAAACTGGCTTCATCAATAATCTGGATAGTGAGCAATTACTGGCGGTTCTTTTGAAAAAAGAACCATTACCCAATAGACAGATGAAATTACGATTCATCATTCTGTTCAAACGTGATTTCTTGGACAGTCCTGCACACCTGACAGACTTAAGTTTTTTTGAAAAAATAAAACTATCTGTTGAACAAACTCACGGTTACCAAATCTTCTATGACCCATCGCTGTTGAATGGCTATATGCAGAGTAACCTTTTTCACAAAAAAACTCAGTCATTCAAAGAGCAGATAAGGCAATTCAGAATCTACCTTACAGGAACTGATGCTCTATACAGGATTGGGAGTGTAGAGCCGACATTTAGTGTTTTGCATACGAAAGTCAAAACTCTATAGATGAAAGGTGGTTTAAATGGGAGCATTTCAGCTAAATACAGTTGATTACCTGTTTATGAAATATCGCTCTATGACAATCGACTTGATGACTATAGTCAAAGACTATTATCCGCATTTGAGTAAGGCTGAGGCACTAAGAAAGGCAAATAACTGTGAGTTTCCTTTCCCTGTGTTCAAAATAGATAAAAGTAAACGTGCACCATTTTTGGTACACGTTAATGACTTAGCTGATATTTTAGATAAGCAGTATTTAGAAACTTCAAAAGATTTTGCTACGTTTCGTCAATGAGGCGTAGCACCTCCTCCAACTGCATTACATTTCTTCTAGCCTTTACCGAAACATATCGTTGGAGGCTACTCCAAGAATCATGCAAACTTACTTTTTGAATTTCAGGAATCGTAAAGCTTTGTTCTGCAAGTCTAGTACATCCTTCATGTCTTAAATCATGAAAGCGCAGATCTTCAATCTCTAGCATTTTGCAAGCCTCTCTAAACTCTTTACCCAGACTCTTGGCATTCAGAGGTAAGAGTAAATTTTCATTGTGACCTAATTTAAGCATTCTGCTACGAACCTCATGATCCATTAAACGGTCAATCATCGTTTTGCAGGGTTCTAAGACATCGAATGTCTTGTGGTTTCCTTTTGAGCCATTAGGATTTTTCAAATCATGAACTTTCCAAGATGAATGATGCTGATCATAATCATCTAAACTTAAACGGGTTAATTCTGCTTCACGTCTACAAGAAAAGATGGCAAACCAGATAACTAAATGCATCGGGTACTTCGTCCCATACCTATTAATTTTCCAGCGCTCGACAAAATACTCTGTTAAAGCTTTTAATTCCGCATTGGTTGGCAACCTATCCCTCTTCTTACTAGAAGAGATTTGACGTGTTTTTCTTAGCTGCGCGGTGGCTTTATCAAAACTATTTAAATCAATATCCATGTCCCACATCACAGCGGCATGAGCTAAGACACCACGAATATGAAGCAGTTCATGTTGCTGTGTACTTGTTGCAATTGGGTCTAAATCCAAGTGAGGAATCCCAGCTTTTCTTAATGCAACATGATCAGCCAAATGTACTGATTTTATTTTTGTGATAATATTGCGCGCTATCGGAAATTTCTTAATTAAGAGTAGAGAATAGCGTTTCGTCCTTCCGTACTCGCTCCCGACTTCTTCCAAATATTTATCAATGGCATCTGCCAAGGTTAGGTCTATAAGCTGTTCTTTACCTAACAAAATGTCTGGATTTTCTTGAATCTCAACTTCTCTTTTCTTAAGCCAGTTTTCCGCCATTTTCTTTGAATGGAACGTTTTGCTTTCAGAATAGACAGGATATCCCTTTCGATTAATACGGATAGCGGCACGGTAACTCACACTACCATCTGCCCCTTTTCTAGCTGTAACAGACCCCATCATTTACACCATGAACTATTTTTCCCATTATGGTGTAAAATTTGGTGTAAATGCAAACAGGAAAACCTACGTTCACAGGTGTTACCATGCGTTTACGCAGATTCAAATACTATATTTAAAGGTATGATTTTAAATGACTATTAACAAAAGCCTTGAAGCCATTAGTAATCCAAGAATCAGCGTAGCACCGATGATGGATTGGACAACAAAGGATTACCGTTTTTTTGCACGCTTATTTAATCCAAATGTGGTTCTCTATACAGAGATGGTGACCACGGGTGCGATTATCTATGGTGGAGCAAACCGTCATTTAGACTTCAACCAACAAGAACATCCAATTGTGTTACAACTCGGCGGCTCAAATCCACAAGATTTAGCCACCTGTACCAAAATGGCTGAAGACTGGGGTTATAACGAAGTCAATTTAAATGTAGGTTGCCCAAGTGACCGTGTGCAGAATAATAAGATTGGTGCATGTCTCATGGCTGAACCCAATCTGGTGGCTGAATGTATTCACAGTATGCAAAAAGCTGTTTCAATTCCGGTGACGGTAAAACATCGTATCGGGATTGATGACATGCACTCCTATGAAGAAATGCTACATTTTGTCGATACGGTAGCAGCAACAGGCTGTACCCATTTTATCGTACATGCGCGTATTGCTATCTTGCAGGGTTTATCTCCAAAAGAGAACCGTGAAGTTCCACCCTTGCGCTATGAAGATGTCTATCGTCTTAAACAAGAACGTCCGCACCTTACCATTGAGATTAACGGCGGGATTAAAACCTTTGAAGAAACACAGCAACATTTACAGCATGTTGATGGGGTGATGATTGGTCGTGAGGCTTATCACAATCCGTATTTATTGGCAGAGATGGGCCAACTCTGGAATCTGGAAGCACCTGATCGTTTTGAGATCATGCAGCAAATGATGCCTTATATTCATCAGCGTGTTGCTGAGGGTGCACCGCTTTCAATTATCACGCGTCATATTCTGGGCTTATTTCAAAACTTGCCAGGCGCACGTAAATGGCGTCAAGCGCTGAGTGGCGGTAATGCCAAAACCATCGCTGATATTGAACAGGCCATTCAAAATATTCAGGCTGCGATGCAACGCACTGAAGATTATTTAAAAGAGCATCAGAACTAATCTAATCTACTAAACATCACTTTTCGGCTTCGGAACATGGCGCAATCCGCTATGTTCCACTACCACTAAGCTTGCGATAAGCTAAAAGTCTCACCAATCACTTGAGCTTAACCACTTAAACTCATGGTTATGCTCAAGCGTAATTTCGCAATTACATCTTCCAGAAGCAACCAAAATTGATGTCCCTTGAGGGCAGGATTTGTCGATCTTTAAAAATGTGTCACGGCTCAGCATGACCGATGCACTTTCAATAAGAATATAACCAAAGTTAAGCTTTTTTAGCTAACTGGAACTCTTCATAAGAATCAAAAGGCAGCTGTGTTTTTGTATCAATGATTTCAGTCAGTTCATCACCTAACATAATCATATTTCGGGTGGGAACACCTTGTAGCTGAATCTTTAATTGATCATTATCCAGAAACTTAAATTGTCCTGCATAAATTTTAGCTGGGCTATTATCATTATTATTGCTTTGTTCCAAGACAAAGGTTTGATCTGCGTTGATTTTAAGATCAATTCCTGTACCCAAACAGCCATCACAACTGGTTACGCAAGTCGCACATGGAACGACACCAGAATAATGCCCGACCCATGCCTTAAGCTCAGGATGATTGACGAAATGTTGCTTATTTGAGTGTATATCTGACGTTCGTGCTTGCGTATTGCTTTGATTTTTTGCCTCATTAGACTGTGAACATCCCAAACTGATACTGGCAAAAACAAAGGAAGTCAGTAATGTCCTTTTCATATACGATTTCCCTCAAACTCAATATTTAACATTCTGCGCAGCTTCAACATAACGCGGCGCATCACTATACGTTCAGGAATGGTGCCATGGCAAGTACTGCAATACTGATGTCAGTCAAAGGAATATTTTTAGATTTTATGCAAAAAGCAGTCTTAGGAAATGGCTCTGTTTTTTATTCAGAAGAAGGTGATTGATATTAAAGTATTCACCATCAAGCATCGCAATATTGAACTGAATATTTTAAACACTCAGCTATTCAAAACAAAATCTTTGATATATGGCTGAATTCATTGCACTATGCTGATGAAAATCAGAAGATTTCGCAGGACAGATCACCTCAAACAATTTACTAAATATCATGATATTAAACATAAACTTATATAAAAACTATGCATCAAAGCAGATCTAATACCCACGCCAATATGTCTATTTTTTAATCAAAAATGAAATATAATCTTACAAATCATTTTATCTAAACTAATCAACCAACAACTTACTGATAATGAAAAAGATTCTTAAATAGCAATTTAGCTAAGTGATCTGTATAACAGCTCAAATGTTATATTATTACGTTACATTTCAGTTTTTTTAAGATTTATCGCTTACTATGGGCGCCGTAATAAATTCTGGCACACGTTCAGTTGTTTTGAAAATGCGGTAGAGATTCACAATGATTTATGATGTACCTTCAGTTGATCACAGTATGATTCACCCACCTTCGCAACAGGTGGTTATTCCTTATCGAGAAATGCCGAAGGCTCCATCAGAGCCAGCCATTGATGTCAGTAAATTCTCTCAAAAGTTGGCTAAAAGAGCGTCTTATCGTAGCTCATCGCAATGTGCCAAATTTGTCAGAATCGCTTTACAGTCAGCAGGTGCTAAAATTGTACAGCACCCTGTTGCAGCATCAGACTGGGGACGCACCTTACAGCAAATTGGTTATCAGAAAATTAATCCTGAATTTAACAACCCACAACCTGGTGATATTTACATTATCCACCGCACTAAAAAGCATCGCTATGGGCACATTGCAGGCTTTACCGGTTCACAATGGGTGTCTGACTATAAGCAAACTAGCTATGATGTCTATAAAGATCCGAATGTGACGTATAGCTATTACCGCTTAGCACCACAGTATCCGCAGGCTTAACCTATGGTGAGTCATTATGAACTCACCAAACTTATATACCCAAGTAGCTCAATCGCTATGGACATAGTTCCTCTAGTCATCATAAAAATACTATTTGCATGAATTTGAGTAATAGCAGTTAGATAGCAATGATCTATTTACCTTAGCATTCAATTGATGACGCTTTTTATCTCCCAAATTTATTCAGACAACGCCAATATTTATCTTTGAAAAAACTAACATCAATTTCAAAATTATCTCTATTATTTTGAATAATTTGGTCAATTATCTTGGATGGTTTTCTAAAATCTTTACAAGCAAAGTATATCGTTCTTAAATTATTGCCAGTTTCTCGACCGATATTTAAATACCCTTCTACATCTTTTAACTCAGCCACTAATGTCTGCTCAATACTTTCAAGCAACTCATATTCATTTGATGGTGGCATACCGTTAAAATTTTCACCATCATAAGGTATTTCAATAATCATCAACCAAGGATGCGATGCTTTTTTATCCCACGCTAATAATGTACTATTCAACGTCGCAATAAGTGGCAAACCCTCATGGGTCTCCCCTTCTAAACTTATATATTCATCCTCATCTGTATTTGAGCGAGTCACTTTATCAAAACGAGAAATTTCACTGTTCTTTAAGGTTAAAATTTTCTTTAAATTTGCAATCGGCATTAATTCTTTTTCAGCATCTTGTCTGGATTGTACTGAAACTTGATCGAGTTTGGTTACCGAATCATATTCTCCTAAGTAATTGTCTAAGAAAATATAAACTCCTTGTAAAAATTCACTTTTTTGCGCTTCATTATATTCATCATGAACCACAAAGAGATCTATTTCATCTGGACATTCAGGGTGGTCTTTTAAATAAAAAGATAAGGTGTCTTGACTAAATTCATAGTCATGCATGCCAATACAGGTCTGATGGATTTCACTAGCGGGTTTAAGGGCTGTAAATTTCCACCCTGTAATTTCAGGTGCTGCGGCAATAAGTTCTTCTACAAAGATAATATTTCGAATCACCCCATCTGGTGTCAATATCAGTTCAGCTGTGTGTTCATCGGCCATTCCTGCTAGGAAAAAAATTCCATCATGAACATTCACTAATTCAGTCCATAATTTATCAAAAAAACCTTCTTGGATTGCGTCTTGATTCTTTGCATTTAATATTTGATAAAACTCATGCTGATGCTTCTGAAACCATTGCCAAAACTCTGCATAACTATTTTGATTGTTTGATATAAGCTGTTCTGTATTGACTAAAGTATTTTTTACACTCATGTTGATTATTCTCTACTTTTTTATCTATCACTAATCAATTTAGCTCAATTGCCGTGGTTGTTAAATGCCTGTTAAATAAGGGCTGATCACCCTCAACAACTATTTGCTAATCTGCATACGATCCAGCTTTTTCAAGACTTCAGCCACTGCGACCATGGCAAAGCTTGAAGTCACCACCACCGCCGAACCATATCCGCCACAGCGTAGACCCGCACTTGGGCAAACATCTGCGCTTGAAAATGGATTATCGATCGAATACACGCAAGTAATGCCGAATTTCTCTTTTGGTTTTTTACAAATTCCCATGGAACGCAGTTGAGTACGCAGCTTCGCTAACATTGGGTCTTGTTCGGTCTTGGATAAATCTGCGACACGAATCTTCAGTGGATCGAGTTTGCCACCTGCACCACCCGAAACAATCAATGGGATTTTGTTAAAACGACAATGTAGCATCAAGGCAAGTTTAGCTTTGACGTCATCAATGCAATCCAGAACAATGCTTGGCACTGGATTTAGAATCTCTTTGACATTTTCAGGCGTCAGATAATCATCAATCACGTTTACTTTCATACGTGGATTAATTTGACGACAACGCTCCGCCATCACTTCGATTTTTTCTTGCCCCAATGTTGAACTCATCGCTGGCAATTGACGGTTAATATTCGATGCGGCCACCACATCCATATCGACTAAGGTCAGTTCACCAATCCCTGTCCGCGCCAGTGCCTCAACAGCCCAACTGCCGACGCCACCAATTCCAATCACCATGACATGACTGTGTTCATAATGCGAAAAGGCAGTTTCTCCATAAATTTTGGCGACACCCGCAAAACGGCGCTCATATTCATCATTTACAGGAACATCGGTCATCACAGTCGTGGTCTATCTTTGCAGTCAAAGCACTATTTTACCGTGTTTAACTGGTTTTAGGTTAGCCCAGTGAAACTTTACTTGATGGTTGATCTCGACGAATTAAAATCACCAACAAGATAAAAACGATCAGGCTCATGCACAAAGCCAACAGGTTTGCATTGATCCATCCGAGGCTACTCAAAATCGGTGCAGGTAAAAATGCCCCTAAGGTCGCAAACAAAGCAATTCCAGTTTCATTGATGCCTTGGACACGATGTTTTTGCTGCTCGTTAAGACCCGCTAACAAGGTTGATGCACCTGAATAAGCAAAATTCCAGCCCACGCCCAGCACGATCAAGGCAGCATTAATATAGATGCCGACCTGTCCAAACATTGGAATTAAAGACGATAACATCAACAAAGCAAAACCAACATAAATCGTGGTATGCGTTCCCCAGCGTTGTATCAGCTTTGACACAAAGAAAGATGGGATAAACATCGCCAATACATGTAACTGAATCGAGATCGAAGCATAATGAAATGAGTGATGTTCCTTGAGATGCAAAGAGGACATAATCATCATGACATTCATAATATAGTAGGCAAATGCACCGCTGATCACCGCAGCGATAATCAACGTGCTTGGCAGTTTGCTACGCTGGGTTGGTTCAATTAGCACCTGCTGTGTTTGCTGGCGTTGGAATTTTTTGTTCCATAGATACAAAGTCGGAGAGAGCAATAAGGCCAAGACACTAAAGATGAAATAGATCGCAGTGAAATCGGGTAAGCCTGCTACCTGTTGAAACTGAATTGCCAACATCGGTGCAATAATTGCTGCGATCACCCCACCCGAAATCACCATCGCGGTGGCTTTTGGAATTAAATCAGTGGCCAAACGATCAGAAGCAGCAAAGCGATAAAAATTCGCAGTTGAGATAAATAAACCTAGTGAAAAATGGCTCAGGCATAATAAATAAAACTGTTGCTGCTGTAGAGCCAAATAACCGAGAACACCAGCAGAGAAAAGACAGATGCAACCAAACTGGAAAACCAAATGCCGCCCAAGCTTTTTCATTAGAAAAGAAAAAATAAAAGTGGTCAGTAACATCGCTAAAAACTGCAAACCATACGGAACTGTAGCCAAAGCCTGAGTTGGCGCTAACTTTAACCCCACAATTGCAGCCACGGTAACAGACAACACCGCAGCAATTAAGTTAAAGGCCTGTGCAACCAAGAGATAATAAACATAGCGAGGTAACTGATTCAAAGCCTTTATCCAATTTAATCGGGCTTGACTACCTTAACGCTGAATGCTTGAAATTCAAACAAAAAAAGATGAAAGACCAGCTTTCATCTTTGATTTAAGAGTGTGTTTCGTTATGCAGCAATCAGATTTCGTAATACATAATGCAAGATACCACCTGCTTTAAAATATTCCACCTCATTCAAGGTATCAATACGACATAACACTTTGAATTGGTCTTGACTGCCATCTTCTCGTTGTACCTGAATATCCAAAGTTTGATGTGGTTGGATATCATCAGATAATCCATGAATCGACAGTACTTCACGGCCAGTGAGGTTCAAGGATTGACGTGTTTGCCCATCCACAAACTGTAATGGCAATACGCCCATACCGACCAAATTAGAGCGGTGAATCCGTTCAAAACTTTCAGCAATAACCGCTTTAACGCCTAAGAGATTGGTCCCTTTTGCAGCCCAGTCTCGTGACGAACCCGTTCCATACTCCTTACCTGCAATAATCACCAACGGTGTTTTCTGTTGCTGGTACAGCATGGATGCATCATAGATGGCCTGCTTTTCACCCGTTGGAATAAAAATGGTATTACCACCTTCTTCACCACCCAGCATTTCATTCTTGATTCGGATATTGGCAAAAGTCCCACGCATCATCACTTCATGATTACCACGTCGAGAACCATAAGAGTTGAAATCTTTCGGTTCAACTCCCTGCTGCTGTAAATAACGTCCTGCAGGGCTGTCTTTCTTGATATTCCCTGCAGGAGAGATATGATCAGTGGTGACTGAGTCGCCCAATACCGCCAAGATGCGTGCCTGTTCAATATTGCTAATGGCTTTCGGAGGCTGGTTAATTTCCTCAAAAAATGGTGGATGGCGAATATAAGTCGAATTATCTTGCCACGCATAAGTTTGGCTTTGTGGAATCTGAATCGCCTGCCAAGTTGCATCACCATCAAATACTGCTGCATATTCTTTATGGAACATGTCGGTATTCACTTTTTGCAGTACTTGATCAATTTCAAACTGACTTGGCCAAATGTCTTTCAAATAAACATCTTGTCCATCTTTGCCTTGTCCAATTGGTTGGGTGGTTAAATCAGTACGGATATTCCCCGCTAAACCATAAGCCACGACCAAAGGTGGAGACGCCAACCAGTTGGTTTTTACCAATGGATGAACACGTCCCTCAAAGTTACGGTTACCTGAAAGCACCGAAGCAACATTTAAATCATGGCACTGAATTGCTTCTTCAATCGGTTCAGGTAAAGGCCCAGAGTTACCGATACAGGTGGTACAACCATAACCAACCAAGTTATAACCCAACTCATCCAAGTATGGTGTTACACCTGCAGCCGCTAAATAATCAGTGACCACTTTAGAGCCCGGAGCCAGCGAGCTTTTCACCCATGGTTTGCGTTGCAGACCTTTTTCAATTGCTTTTTTAGCCAATAGCCCCGCAGCTAACATCACACTTGGATTGGAGGTGTTGGTACATGAGGTGATTGCTGAAATCACCACATCACCATCCTTCAATGGATACGATTTTCCATCAATGGTACAAGCAGGTTCTTCATGCGCTAAATTCGCTTTCTTGGCTTCAACAGCAGTACCTCCGCCGCCTTCATTCTCTAAACGTTCTTTGGCTTCTTTCGCAGGTTTTAAATTCAGCTCCATCAATGCATTAAATGTTTTCGGAACATCACCCAACAAAACCCGATCTTGTGGACGTTTTGGCCCAGCCAGACTGGCTTGTACGGTACTCATATCCAGACTCAAGGTATCGGTAAATACAGGTTCATCGCCTGCATGACGCCACAATCCTTGTTGTTTACTATAGGCTTCGACTAAATCTATACGTTCTTGTTTGCGGCCAGTTAAGGCTAAATATCCCAATGTCACATCATCAATCGGGAAGAAACCACAGGTTGCTCCATATTCAGGTGCCATATTGGCAATGGTCGCACGGTCAGCCAATGGTAAATCAGCCAAACCATCACCATAAAACTCAACGAATTTACCCACCACGCCTTTTTGACGCAGCATTTGGGTAATGGTCAGAACCAAATCGGTCGCAGTAATGCCTTCATTCAATTTGCCTGTGAGTTTGAATCCGATCACTTCTGGAATCAACATGGATACAGGTTGCCCAAGCATCGCTGCTTCGGCTTCAATCCCGCCCACACCCCAACCAAGTACACCAAGGCCATTGATCATGGTGGTATGTGAATCTGTTCCAACTAAGGTATCTGGAAAAGCAAAAACCTGACCTTCATCATCACCTAACCAGACCGCTTGCGCTAAGTATTCTAAATTGACTTGGTGGCAAATCCCTGTACCGGGTGGCACCACACTAAAATTATTAAATGCAGATTGTCCCCAACGTAGGAATTGATAACGCTCACCATTGCGTTGCATTTCAATTTCAACGTTCTCGGCAAAGGCATTTTCATCAGCAAAATGATCAACCATCACCGAATGGTCAATGACCAGATCAACGGGTGACAAAGGATTGATCAGGTTAGGATCACCGCCTGCTTGAGACATTGCGGCACGCATCGCAGCCAGATCGACCACTGCTGGAACACCAGTGAAATCCTGCATTAACACCCGTGCAGGGCGATATTGAATTTCCTGATCAGAACTTTTGGTTTTCTGCCAATCAACCAAGGCCTGAATATGCTCCACTTTTACACTTTTTTGATCTTCGAAACGGAGTAAATTTTCTAGCAAAACCTTTAAAGACTTTGGCAATTTATCAATATTGCCAAGTGTTTCAGCTGCTCGCGCTAAACTATAGATTTGATAAGATGTCGAACCGACGGTGAGTGTTTGTAATGCATTGAAACTATTGATTTTGCTATATCTGGCCATAAGGTTACCCTCCCAGTATTGGCTGATTTGTTTATTATCAAATTGTTCTTTTAATGTACCCCTGTTTAGAAAAGTATGTGTTCCCTTTTAGTATCTTATTTTTAACGAGATTATTTGCTTATTCTCTTAAAATTTAAGTCGCAACGCAGCCAATGAGTTTTGCCATACTTGTGCAGCCAGCTGCAACTCAGGCAGGCCAAGGGTCTGAGCCAAACTTTCTAGAACATAAGGTAAATTGACTGGGGTATTACGGGTACGATGCTCGGTCGAAGTTTGGCAACACAACGGCGTCATATCTGGACAATCGGTTTCAATCACCAAGTTTTCACTGCCTATCGCTTGTACCACTTGATGCAGCTTTTTAGCATTTGGATTGGTGATTTGTCCTGTCACCCCAATTTTAAAGCCCAGTTTAACCAAGGCTTTGGCTTCTTCGACACCACCACTAAACGCATGGGCAATGCCACCCAATTTGAATTTTTGTGTTTTTAAAATGGCAAGGGTTTCTGCATGTGCCTTACGGATATGCAATAGCACAGGCTTTTGATACTGTGTTGCCAATGCCAATTGCTCAATAAAATAATGTTGTTGCTTGGCAAATAGTTCAGGCTGTTTATGTTGTTTTAAAAAAGTATCTAAACCGATTTCACCTACAGCCACACAGTCATGCTGCTGTAAGACTTGCTCAAGTCGCTGTAAATGTTCTGGCTGATGTTGTTCGATATAAAAAGGATGCAAGCCAGGTGCCAGATAAGAAGTCGGCACCTTATCCCAAGCGTGTAATTGTTGATGGGTGTGGATCAGCTCATCGAATCGGGATTCAACAAAACCGATTAACACCAAAGCATCGACCCCAACCTGTTTTGCTTGTTCAGCCAGATGTTGCCGATCATGATCAAAATCGGCAACATCAAAATGGGTATGGGTATCGAACAGTTGCATTAACTTTGACTTGGCGTACTTGCAGCGGGGGTAGATGCTGCTGGCGTATCAATTTTTGGTAAATATTCAGGTTTTAACACGCCTTGTAACTCACTAAATGGAATCACTAATCGCGGTAAACCGACGACATAAGGACCAATCTCATATTCGCCATATTGCAGAATTAAACCCTGTTCACCCAATAAGAAATTATCGGTGACTTGGAAAGGCCAAGCCTGTTCATACTCCTTCGGATCTGTTGCAAGTTTGGAATCGACAATCCATGTTTTAAACGCCTCATGTGCCAATTTGTCTAAACTCGCTTTTTGCTTCGGCAACAATAAGTCGTGTAGCTGCACCTGTTTTTGAGTGGTTAAATCAAAGTTGTAATAGCGTTGTGAAGTCGAGCCATGTGCCCCACCCAAATAACTACTGCTATTCAACACTACGGTTGCCAATGTTCCTTTCGGTTGTAAAATCTTTGGCTTAATCATCAAGCTGATCTGATGACTACTACTGAGCGCTTTTAACTCTTCGTCAATTTTAACAAAGGCATTGGCATAAGCTTGTGCCTGAGCATCTAAACCTGTTTTTTGCTCAGTCGTTTTTGGTGCAGATGCTGCTGAAGCATCGGCATCAACGACATCGAGCATTTTACTCAATTGATCGAGAATCTGCTGATCCAGTAACTGGTCAATAAAGGGGAAATTACTTTGTAATCGTTCAACGGTAAAATCGGGGCAGGTATTACCTTTACATTCAGGTAAAGTCACCTGTAGCTTCACTGTTTCACCACGCAAAATCGGCTCGGCAGTTTGCTGTGCCGCTGGCGGATCTGTCGGTTTATCCTGTGATTCTTTAGGTTCTGATTTCGGCTGGCAAGCAGCAAGTAAAATTGCACAAGCAAGCACGCTAAATTTAGCAATTGTTTTCATTTAAAACCTATCAGCATTGTTATTACACAAGATTTTTAAATGCTATCGAACTTCATACAAAACCGCTAGCAGTGCATGCAATTTCTATACGAATCTCAAAAATCTTGTACTCTATCTGATTAGAACATTTGCTGATAAATTTCAGCTTGTAGCATCTGTTTACTTTGTTCAGTGCTGAGATAGATATCCAGTTGTGGTGCATCCTTACTAATTTCGTTGGCACGATAATGTAATCCAATGCCCTCACCATCAAAGAACCAATCTGCCTGCCCCCAATACAATTTTTTCGGCAGCTGCTTTTTCACTTCTGAAGATTGCTTCTCAATCCATTGTTGGTAATGCGTCTGAATAATTTCGTTTAATGCATTTTGCTGATTCTTTTGAATCACGTCTAAGACGCTGACACTTTTTTGTAGCTTGCGATCTGCGACAAAGAAATAGAAACGATCTTTCACCGCAATATCCTCTTGCTGCGCATTTACCCCAACTTGCAACAATACATATTGATTTCGCTGTGAAGCAATTCGGGTATTTAAATGCAGTTCATAAGCCTTATTTTTAGAATATTTATCCTGCCATTCATCCGACTTTTTTACATAGGCATTAATCGCTTGTTGCAAGGTTAGATTCTTATTTAACTCAATCTGCTGTTGAATCACGTTGGCCTGATTTTTCGCAATCCACGCATTCAGCCAATCATCCTGTGTTTTAATGGTTTGAATGTCGACATCAATACAATTTTTCTTTTCACAAAATGGCAAAGCATAATCTGCCTTGGCTTCTTTCATATTTAAATAAGGGAGAACTTCGGCTTTTTCGACTGATGACGCAGCCTGTTCTTTGGTCTGCTCTGCAGTACTTTCATTTTTATTCGGATGATCACATGCCGTTAAAGCCATCATGCCAATCATCATACTGACAGCTAAAAGTGGTTTTAAAGTGTTCATTGCATCATCCTTTATTTTTAGTTCGTTCAATTAAAAACAGCCTCTAATTAGAAGCTGTTTTTGTGCAGTTTAGTGTTCTCGTGTGTTACGGAACTGAATATCTGGCCAGCGTTCTTGCATCAACTGCAAGTTTACGCGACTTGGTGCAAGATAAGTTAAGTGGCCACCGCCATCAACTGAAAGTTGATCATGCGCTTTTTTCTTAAACTCATTCAGAATCTTTTCGTCATCACAATGCACCCAACGAACCGTATGTACACTGACAGGCTCATAAATACAGTCCACTTTATATTCTTCTTTTAAACGATAAGCAACCACATCAAACTGTAACACACCGACCGCACCGACAATCAGATCATTACTGATTTGTGGCATGAAGACCTGAGTTGCACCCTCTTCAGATAATTCTTTCAAACCTTTTTGCAATTGCTTCGATTTCAATGGATCTTTTAAGCGAACACGACGGAACATTTCAGGTGCGAAGTGTGGAATCCCTGTGAAATGAAGATTTTCACCGCTGGTAAAGGTATCACCAATCTGAATGGTACCGTGGTTATGTAAACCAATAATATCGCCCGGCCAAGCTTCTTCCAAATGCTCACGCTCGCCCGCAAGGAAAGTCAATGCATCACTGATACGGACATCTTTACCAATACGCACATGATTCATTTTCAAGCCTTTTTCATATTTACCTGAGCAAATACGCATAAAGGCAATACGGTCACGGTGTTTCGGGTCCATATTGGCCTGAATCTTAAACACGAAGCCTGTGAAGCCTTCTTCATTGGCATCCACAATACGTTCTTGCGTTGGATGTGCCTTCGGCTCTGGCGCCCAATTAATAAAGGTATCCAAGACATGGTCAACCGCAAAGTTACCCAATGCCGTACCAAACAATACAGGAGTTTGTTTACCTTGTAGGAATAACTCACGGTCTAATGGTTCATTTGCCATTTGCACCAATTCAAGTGATTCTTCAAAGGAAGCCCACGCCAACTCACCGACTTTTTCACGAATATCGGCATGGTCATAGCCATCACGCACTTCAATATCGGTAATGGTTGAGCCAAAACCTGCTTTATAGACATACAGTTTGTTTTCAAGCAGATTGTAAACACCCGCAAAATCACGCCCCATACCTAAAGGCCATGTAATCGGCACACAGCGAATATTCAGGACATTTTCAATTTCATCGAGCAACTCTAAAGGCTCGCGAATCTCACGGTCCATTTTGTTCACAAATGAAATGATTGGTGTGTCGCGCATACGACACACTTCCATCAATTTAATGGTACGTTCTTCGACACCTTTTGCACCATCGATCACCATCAACGCAGAGTCCACTGCGGTCAAGGTACGGTAAGTATCTTCTGAGAAGTCTTCATGCCCCGGTGTATCAAGTAAGTTAATGGTGTGCTTTTTATAAGGGAACTGCATCACCGATGTGGTAATCGAGATACCGCGTTCTTTTTCCATTTCCATCCAGTCCGACGTTGCAGAACGATCAGACTTACGGCTTTTTACCATACCAGCAACTTGAATCGCCTTACCCCATAACAACAGTTTTTCTGTCATGGTGGTCTTACCCGCATCGGGGTGGGAAATGATGGCAAAGGTTCTACGAGCCTTTACTTCTCTAGCTAATTCATCTTTAAACATAAGAAAAATCTACAATATGTACACAGTTATGTACACATTTCTAAATATGTACTAAAACTGAAAAAGTGGGAATTCAAAATTGGCGTAATTGTAGCAGATTTAGAGTTGTATAGGCATAGGTGGAAATCCAGTGGCTTTTTTTTTGGGGGGGGAAACACCTAGTTTTATAAACTCAATTTATCTCTTTGCTTCGGACTTTTCGGCTTATCGGGAATTGATGTTTGCTGGATTAACAGGACACTCTTACTTAGGAGATTCTAGGCAGGCAACTTGTAAAAGTCCTCTGCCATTTGATTTGGTGCATTATTGTAGCAATCGCCTTTTTTACTCATCGAAGCCTGAAATCCATATTTTTCAATCATATTGCGATATTCATGGCTGCAATATTGGCTTCCTCTGTCCGAGTGAACGATTAATTTTCGAGATGGTTTATGATTGCCAACAGCCATGCTGAGAGCAGGGGTAATCAATTAAAAGACTCCATCAATCTTGGAGAATATTCTCCAGAGCTTGATGATAATGGTATTTATATTTTACCTGCTTCAGGTGAGTATGAAATTAGAGTATTACAACCTAGATCACAGGCAAGAAAAGATAAAAAACCTCAATACTGGATGAATATTAACATTAAATAAAGACTTGCTAGATTCTTTTAAGCTTTTATACAAGAGTTCAAAAACTATTGCCAGTTAAACGGGGCCTGATTTTTACGTATATGTGTTTATGTTAGTAAAATGATGTAGTTTACTTGTTTAAGACCCCGAGGAATAATTTAATCTTGCTGTGCGTTAGCCACGTTTCTTTCTTTCAAAAGTTGATTATATCTTTCAACGTAACCGTCACGATATTCAAGCTCTTTTGATAGGAATTTACAGTGGAAGAACAGGCGCAACTTGTCTTAAATAATGGTAATTCCTTATCTTTAAAATAGAGAACGCCCGATGAAATTCATTAGGCGTTTACTTAAATATGTGTCAGCTTATTTTATAACTAGCTGTACTTGACAATCACGATTCTTTTTCTCAATTGCCTTAAAAATCAATCTTGCTATTTTTGACTTTTCACACCATTTTGTTCAATTTGTACTGCGGCTTGCCAGCTAGGTAGTTGGCTTAAACCTGCTACATAACGTTGGATATGGGGATAATTTTCACCTTGTCCCATATGATAAACTAAAGCATGTAGTCCAAAGCCCATCATAAAGTCAGCACCGGTTAAACGGTCTGCCACTAGAAACTCTTTATCTTTTAAATATTCATTTAAATAGCTAAATACTTTATCGAACTCAACTTGGGTATAATTTTCTAGAAATACCAACTTCGTACCCTGCTTGGTTTCAATCGCATTAAACGTTTTTAATAAAAATGGCAGCATGGCAGAGCTTTCTGAGAAATGAATCCACTGTAGATAATCGACATAGGTAGGTTCATCCATATCAGGTCCTAAATGCGGCGCAAGTTTCTGAATTAATAACTCAACGATTGCGCCTGACTCTGCAATAACTTTGCCATCCCATTCCAATACTGGAGATTTCCCTAAAGGATGGATGGTTTTTAAAGAGTCAGGGGCCAAATGCGTGTTTGAGTCACGATAATAGCGTTTCAGCTCATAAGGCTGCTTGATTTCTTCAAGTAACCACAAAATGCGAAAAGAACGTGATTGATCTAAATGATGTAGTGTAATCATGATAATTCCTATTTTTTTAAATTTTTACAACGACTTTGCCAAAGTTTTCGCCTTTCAACATACCATTGAAAGCATTGATCGTGTTATCTAAACCTTGCACCATATGCTCTTTATATTTGATTTTTCCGTCTTTCAACCATTCAGACATTTGCTGATAGAATTCCGGATACTGACTGCCATAATCATCAAAAATAATAAAGCCTTGCATGCGAATACGTTTTTTTAAAAGGGTAGAAATAAAGCCCGGTAAACGGTCTGGCCCTTGTGCTTGCTCGGTAGCGTTATACTGGGAAACCACACCACACACCGGTACACGTGCCGCAGAGTTAAGCAATGGCCATACAGCATCAAACACTTTACCCCCCACATTCTCATAATAAATATCAATACCGTTGGGAGCTGCTTGTTGTAATTGTTCTGCAAAATTTTCATCATGATGATTGATACAAGCATTGAAGCCGAGTTCTTCTACTGCATAACGACATTTTTCAGCCCCACCTGCGACGCCAACCACGCGACAACCTTTAAGTTTGCCAATCTGTCCAACCGTAGCACCAACAGGTCCTGTTGCAGCTGCAACGACCAAAGTTTCACCAGCTTTAGGCTGGCCAATGTCCAACAACCCCATATAAGCAGTAAATCCTGGCATTCCCAAAATACCCAATGCCCAAGATGGATGTTCAGGTTGCATACCTAAGCTTTGACAGGCAGACCCATTAGAAATTGCGTAGCTCTGCCAGCCATTTCCGGAAAGAACCCACTCGCCTTCTTTAAATTTTGGGTTTTTAGAGGCCACCACTTGACTGACTGTTCCACCGACCATCACTTCGCCAATTTCAACCGGTGCTGCATATGAAGGAGCATCACTCATGCGACCACGCATATAAGGATCGAGTGACAAGTAAATGGTCTTTAACAATATCTCGCCTTGTTTAAGTTCATTGAGCTCAATTTGCTCAATACGAAAATCGCTGTGTTTTGGCTCACCCACTGGCCGTTTAGCTAAAACGATGCGTTGATTAATAACTGTTTTCACAAATATAACTCCATGTTTTATTTAGAAGTATTTCTCTTCACAATCAAAAATTATGATTAAAATTTCTTTACAACCATTGTAGATGAGTTATACTAAAAAACAATACGACTGGTCTATTTTTTACAATAGAGTAAATAATTAATATGAAGCCTAATCCTATTAAAAAGTCTGAAGCGAAACGCTTACACATTCTTAACACTAGTTCAGACCTGATTTTGCATAAAGGTTTTACCGGTGTAGGATTACAGGAAATTTTACAGAGCTGTGAGATCCCCAAAGGCTCGTTTTATCATTATTTCCAATCCAAGGAAGCTTTCGGATGTGAATTGGTACAGCATTATGTAGACAATTACCAAGTCCGTTTAAATGATGTATGGCGTAGCGATAAATCCCCTTATCAAAAGCTGATTGAGTATTTTAATTTATGGATAGAAGATCCTGAAACACAGTGTGGTTGGGCGGATAGCTGTTTAATTGTGAAACTTGCCGCAGAAGTTGCCGATCTATCTGAAGATATGCGCTCCATTATGTCCGCTGGCGTCGATGATGTAATCGAACGTATTGCTGGTTTAATTGATTTGGGAAAACAGGATCAGTCTATCCAAGCAGATACTGAGGCCTCGACGTTGGCACAAGTACTTTACCAAATGTGGTTAGGTGCAGCATTACTGAGTAAGTTGCAAAAAGATAAAACACCATTACATCAAGCTCTGAGAGCAACTAAATTTCTATTAAAAAGTGAAGATTCATAAAAATTAGATTAAATATCAATTACATAATTAATGACAGCAGCCCAATAATTACTTATTAATGTGTTGCTATTAGATCAATTTACAATCCATGAGTATAGCGCACAATGAATTCTCCTTCTAAAGCCCTCATGACTCGTATTTTAGTCGGATATTTAGGCTTATATCCCACACTATTACTGGTACTCACTTTATTAAAGCCAATTACTCAGCATCAAAGTTTCCCGATGATGGTGTTGATTGAAGTCATAGTATTAGTGCCAGTAACGCAACTGATTTCTTTCCCACTGGCAGGTTGGCTCATTACACAGCTAAAAAATTTTAAGAGCCTGTTTTAAGAAGAAATTGTGCTGGCAACAGCAATCCTAAGTCGTTATTTTGCCAACCACAAAGGTTGGCAAAATAACTCATTAAGTC
The DNA here is from genome assembly GCF_037028485.1 of Acinetobacter sp. 102. NCBI lineage: Bacteria > Pseudomonadati > Pseudomonadota > Gammaproteobacteria > Moraxellales > Moraxellaceae > Acinetobacter > Acinetobacter sp. 102. Next base: position 114,254 of record NZ_JAZEZK010000004.1, on the reverse strand, counting down.
AATATTAATCTGCGTAAGCTGGATAATCAATATAGCCTTTTTCCGTCCCACCATACATAGTGCTTGCATCTACTGCATTCAATGGCCAGCCATTGGCGATGCGATCGGGTAAATCTGGATTCGCAATAAATGGGCGTCCAAATGCAATTAAATCGGCCAGCCCTGCCTCTAAAATTCGAGTCCCTCTTTCTGCCGTATATCGACCTGCATAAATAATCCGACCACTGAAAGTGTCTCTGACATCTTTACGAAAATCATGAGGAAGTTCTGGTGCATTATCCCAATCAGCTTCTGCAATCGATAAATAGGCAATCCCAACTTCTTCAAGTATTTTTATGGCTTCAATATAAGTCACATGTGGATCATCTTCAACCAACCCCATGTAAACACGATCTTCCTCTGTACTTTCAAATAGCGGGGCAAAACGCACTCCTAAACGATCTGCACCAACCACCTCAGCAACTGCCTGTACTACTTCACGTAAAAAACGCAAACGATTGTTTAGTGATCCCCCATATTCATCTTCACGGTGGTTACTATGTGCAGAGATAAATTGATTTACCAAATAACCATTTGCACAATGAATTTCAACCCCATCAAAACCAGCAGCCAAGGCATTGCGTGCTGCTTGAGCATAGAGTTGCACTAATTCTTTAACCTCTGCATTGCTTAAAGCACGTGGCATGGAAGGATCAGCCAAGGCCCCCGCATTGGGCCCGGTCTCAATAAAGACTTTAACATTACTATCAGCCCCAATAGCCGAAGGCGCGACCGGTGATGCATGATTGGGTTGCAAAGATGTATGTGAAACACGCCCAACATGCCAAAGTTGTGCAAAAATAATGCCTCCTTTAGCATGCACTGCTTCCGTCACTTTACGCCATCCAGCAATCTGTTCAGGACTGTAAATACCGGGAGTCCAAGCATAGCCTTGACCACGTGGCTCGATTTGCGTACCTTCGGTGACCATAAATCCTGCCCCGGTACGCTGTTGATAATAGGTTGCCATCAATTCATTTGGAATATTCCCTGGCTGAGTACTGCGCGACCGCGTTAATGGTGGCAATACAATACGGTTTTGCAAAACATAAGGGCCTAAGTTTAAGTTTTGAAAAAGTTTGCTGGCTTTCATTTCATTGTATCCAAGTAATCATGACTAAATTGATCTAAATTAAAAAAATACCCTTCCTTCCTGTATATAGAAAATTAAAGGAAGGAAAGCTATTCACTCAGGCCCTTCACCATTAAGGGAGGGTTATTTTGCTTATTGCGTCAGTTGCTCAGCGTCAGAAGTTTATTCACTGCTAAGCACCACAACAGACACCAGCTACTCTTTATTTCAACAATTGAAGTAATGCTGAGGCAGTTGCAGCAGAAGATGCTGGATTTTGTCCAGTAACCAGCAAGCCATCAACTTGAACATATACTTGCCAATCATCTACTTTAGAATAATGACCACCGTTTTCTTTAAGCATGTCTTCAACTAAAAATGGTACAATTTCAGTCAAACCTACAGCGGCCTCCTCAGTATTGGTGAAACCAGTCACTAATTTACCGCTCACTAAAGGCGCTCCATTACTCGCTTTCACATGACGAAGAACACCCGGGGCATGACACACTGCTGCAACAGGTTTGCCAGACTGAATCGCCTGTTCAATCACAGAAATTGAAATCGGATCTTCTGCTAAATCCCACAATGGGCCATGCCCGCCTGGATAAAACACTGCATCATAATCAGCTACAGAGATTTCGCTAAGTTTATGCGTCTGTGCCAATGCTTGCATTGCAGTTGGATCTGCTTCAAAACGATGAGTGGTTTCAGTTTGTGCTTCTGCCAAATTACTTTTAGGATCTAGTGGTGGCTGCCCACCTTGAGGCGACGCCAGCGTAACTTCAGCACCAGAGTCAATAAAGGTGTAATACGGTGCAGCAAGTTCTTCTAGCCAGAAACCTGTTTTCTTACCCGTATTGCCAAGTTGATCATGTGAGGTTAAAACGATTAAAATTTTCATGTTATTTCTCCGATATTTTTCAGGATTGAGGAGCATTGTTGCATGATCACTTGTCGTGTAGCGTGACCATGACAGATACGCTTATTTAGATACTCGTCTCGAGAATTTGGCGACTGATCTCTAATGAAACAGTTTTATGTTCGCCTAGCTGTGTAAGATTGTGTGATTTAAGTTGCGTAATGATGATCTCAATATCCGTCTCCCCCAGTCCATAATCGCTAAGACGAGTCGGCAATCCAAGTTGCTCAAAGAAGGCTCGAGTACGAGCAATAGCAGTATCAATACGTTGTTCTTCATCACCTTCGACAATCTGCCAGACTCGAGCTGCATACTGTAGTAATTTTTCTCGCTTCTCTTGACGACGCACTTGTAGATTGGCCGGCAACACAATGGCCAAGGTACGAGCATGATCAATACCATGTAAAGCCGTGAGCTCATGCCCAATCAAATGGGTTGACCAATCTTGTGGTACACCAGCTCCAATTAGCCCATTCAGTGCCATGCTAGCAGCCCACATCAAATTCGCACGCGTGTCATAATCTGCTGAATCTTCCAAGATTTTCGGCCCAATCTCAATCAGAGTTTGCAATAGACCTTCGGCAAAACGATCTTGTACTTGTGCATTGACAGGGTAAGTTAAGTACTGTTCCATGACATGAATAAATGCATCAACCACGCCATTTGCTAACTGGCGCGTCGGCAAACTAAAAGTTTTATTCGGATCGAGTACGGAAAATTGCGGAAAAACATAGGGGCTGCTAAATGACAATTTGGCTTGGGTCGATTTTCTGGTGACTACCCCACCGCTATTCATTTCTGAACCAGTTGCTGGAAGGGTGAGTACACTCGCAAAGGGCAAAGCTTGAGTAATTTTAGTACCATGGGTTTCTAAAATCTCCCATGTATCCCCTGTATAATTGACTGCTGCTGCAATAAATTTAGTACCATCAATTACCGATCCACCACCGACAGCCATCAAGAAATCAATATTTTGTTCTCGAATCAGCTCTACAGCTTTCATGAGGGTTTCATAACTCGGATTCGGCTCAATTCCGCCAAATTCATGAATTTCTCTTGCACCTAATGCTTCACGCACTTCAGCTAAAGTACCATTCTTACGTGCACTTTCACCACCAAACAACATTAATACTTTTGCTTCTGTAGGCACATAGTCATTGATTTTAGCTATTGTATCGCCACCAAAAATAATGCGGGTCGGATTATAAAAGTTAAAATTCAGCATATTTTTATCCTAGGATGATCAGCTAATTGATTTGAAAAACCACCGTTATTCATCAAATAAACTTTAAAAAATTGGACAACATTGCGGCTTTTGACTGCACCATGTGCTAACTATACATAAAAATAGACCAGTCGTCTATTTTTATAAAAAATATCTCAGCTTGCCGACTTGTGTGATGGTTAAACAAATTCAGGCTTGTTCTATATCACTTTTATTATTGATGTATTTTCACGAGCGATAGTTGGATGGAAGGTATCATCACGTATGACTACTGATATGGTCGTGAACGCATTCGCTAAAGCAGTGAATGGCTCATACAAAATAGCAATAATTAAATATTTTAAAAGCAGATTGGCATGGTTTAAGAGATGTACAAATGCGACAGTAAATTAGATATATTGGTTCAATATAAAGCATGTATATCGGTGCATTCGTTTATTTACCCTGTTTTGGATATTGACCCATGTAAATGATGAGATTAAGCCATTAAATAAAGTAGCCCAACTTGAATAAAAAGCCTCTGACAAACCTCACAGGGTTGAAGTGCTGCCTTTCATTCAAAATTTCAGGCAGCACATTTATACATTTAAGCGTCGGTTTAAGCTGGTAGTTTACTTGCCAAAACATCTACTTTTTCAATAGACGGTGGCTCTGAAAATAGCTCTTCGGCCTGAGCCATCAACGCAGCTGCAACCTTGCCAGATAAATGTGCTTGGCGACCCGCCTCATCAGGAAATGCATCAAAAATACCAAATGTTGTAGGTCCAAGACGTAGGCCAAACCACGCAACTGTCGCAGGTTCTTCCATTACAATAGGTAAACCGGCTTTAAGGAAAGCTTCCACTTCGTCTTCTTTACCCGGTTTAGCTTCAAGACGGACATATAAAGCTGTTTTAAGCATGACTAAACTCCACTATTGATTAAAATTAAAACTCATTCTGACATTGCTAATGTATGCATGTCAGAAAGTTTTGTTGTACAAAAGTTAAAAACAATTTTCCATAGCTGAGCCAAAATCTGGGTGTTTATTTCGACATAATGCTATGAATTTATTCAAGTTAATATCATTAACATTTGAATCAAAAAATATTGCTCAAGAAGCATTCAAGAACAACATGTACATCCTCATATCTATGAAAGTTATTTAGCTAGGAATTTGCTGTGAAACTCTATATGTTTCTCTATAAAGCTCGCAATGAAGTAATAGCTATGGTCATACCCTTCTCTTAGGTTAAGTGTAAGAGGATATTCTTGTTCCAAACAAATATTACTAAGAAGATTAGGTCTTAACTGTTCTTCAAGAAAATCATCAGCTGTTCCCTGGTCGACTAAAATAGGTAAATGAACTTCAGCGTTTTTGATTAATTCAATCGCATCATAGCTTTTCCATAAAGTTTCGGTTTCACCTAGGTAGTGTGTAAAAGCCTTTTTCCCCCAAGGTACTTGGCTAGGTGCAACAATTGGTGCAAAAGCAGAAATACTTTTATACAGCTCAGGGTTTTTTAACCCAATTACTAATGCACCATGACCACCCATGCTATGACCCATAATGCTTTGGACTTGATTGGTCGGAAAATTCAGGTCAATCAGATTTCTGAGTTCTTCCACAATATAATCATACATTTTGAAATGCTGTGACCAGGGTGCTTGTGTTGCATTCACATAGAATCCTGCGCCTTGGCCTAAATCATAATCTGCATGATCTGGTACATCCTCTCCACGTGGGCTGGTATCTGGTGCAACAATAATGACTTTATGTTCAGCCGCATACTTTTGTGCTCCGGCTTTAGTAATAAAGTTCTGTTCGTTGCAAGTCAGCCCTGATAACCAATATAAAACTGGCAACCGCTCATCTTTGTCATGAGGTGGCAGATATATTGAGAATTTCATTGAACAGTTTAATGCTGTTGACTGATGGCGATACACTTCTTGCGATCCACCAAAAGAAGCATGTTTCTCAATTATTTCCATAATCAATTACCTATGTTGAGCAAGACTTCATGAGAAATCGAGTAAACAAAGAGTCTCACATTCTCCACAGAGAATAGTGATAAAGATTTAAAATGTAGGCAGGTTTATTGAACCTATACACGATGCCTACACAGATAGATCGGTTTTACAGATAATGTGCCGTTTTAGAGGATTCCATGCATGTCATTCATGATGCACATGCATGGAAAACTATAAGGTCTGACGCAATTATTCGTAATGAATTACAGTACGAATTGACTTACCTTCATGCATTAGATCAAAGGCTTCATTGATCTGATCCAAGCCCATCGTATGTGTCACAAATGGTTCTAATTGAATTTTACCTTTCATGGCATCTTCAACCATTCCTGGAAGTTGCGTACGACCTTTTACGCCACCAAAGGCAGAACCTAGCCATTTACGACCAGTAACCAGTTGGAATGGACGGGTAGAGATTTCCTGACCTGCGCCAGCTACACCAATAATTACGGATTGTCCCCAGCCACGGTGTGCACTTTCAAGGGCTGCACGCATCACATTCACGTTACCAATACACTCAAATGAATGATCTACACCCCAGCCAGTCATTTCGACAATGACTTGCTGGATTGGTTTGTCGTAATCTTTAGGGTTCAAGAAGTCCGTTGCACCAAACTCTTTTGCCAGCGCAAATTTATCTGGATTCATGTCAACCACAATAATACGTCCTGCTTTAGCTTGACGTGCGGCTTGTACGACTGCCAAACCAATACCACCTAAACCAAAGACCGCAACACTATCACCTTCTTGTACTTTAGCCGTGTTGTGTACTGCACCGATACCTGTTGTTACACCACAACCCAGTAAGCAGACATGTTCGTGATTGGCTTCAGGATTGATTTTAGCCAATGATACTTCTGCCACTACCGTGTATTCACTGAACGTTGAGCAGCCCATATAGTGGTAAATCGGTTGACCATTGTAGGAAAAACGAGTGGTACCATCTGGCATTACGCCTCTACCTTGAGTTTCGCGAACGGAAATACACAAGTTCGATTTTCCAGATTTACAGAATACGCACTCGCCACATTCAGCGGTGTAAAGTGGAATGACATGATCACCTGGTTTGACGCTAGTTACGCCTTCACCAACCTCAACGACAACACCAGCACCCTCATGACCGAGAATAGCCGGAAAAACACCTTCAGGATCATCGCCAGATAAAGTAAATGCGTCGGTATGACACACACCGGTATGGGAGATCTTGATTAATACTTCACCTTTCTTCGGTGGTGCAACATCAACTTCAACAATTTGAAGAGGTTGACCAGGACCAAACGCAACGGCAGCACGTGACTTCATGGAATAATTCCTTATACAGATCTATTTTAAATATGATTTTAGAATCTTAGCGATTTCAGCCAATTCTTCTTTTCGTTGTTGTTCTGTGGTTTCACCTGATACTAAAGTGTCCTTTAAATGAACCTCTAACATCTCATTCATTAAACCATTAATAGCACCACGCACAGAGCATATTTGTTGCAGAATTGCACCACATTCCACATTGTCTTCTAACGCTTTTTCAATCGCTTGCGTCTGACCTTTGATCTTTCTGACGCGTAGAAGAATCTTTTTTTTGTCTTCAACCTGATTAGGCATCAGACCTCCTTATTTGCTAGCTTTTATACTATAGTACCCCATAGTATAAAAAAAGCAATATTTTTTATAAATCGAAAATCAAAAAGCTCTTTAGCGAAAATTTTCTATCCCTGTTTTTAGTTTTTTTTAAATTAACATCATAGAGCTTATGCGAAAGTCACAAAAAAATGGGACTTTTAGCTCCCATTTTTTATTTTGGCTCATGTTCTTTGTAATGCTGTGACCTTTTAGAATTATGTTTCAAATTTTAGCCACTTTGTAGATATTTTAAACGTTTCAAGCCTTGAAAATACTACCGACAGTTTAGATTAAACTGCCTTTACAGACTGTACTAGAATATTTTTAGTGAGCGGATGATATTTATTATTCATTATTTAGGAATTATTAAATCCTATAAATATCATTTATTGGATTAATTTACTTTGGTACTGTGCATATCATCCCCCAGTTAAGAATAAGGAACAACTATGAATAAGATGATGAATGCTCTTATCCTAGAAAATTTTGGCGATCATGAATTTACACGTGTAGAACTCCCTATACCTCAACCAGAGGCTGGGCAAGTTCTAGTACGTATTCATGCTAGTGGTGTAAACCCTATTGATTATAAAATTCGTCTTGGTGAAGCACCATATGCTATGCCAGAACTTCCTGCCGTGTTAGGAACAGATATGGCTGGGGTTGTAACTGCTGTTGGTGAAGGTGTCACCCACTTCAACGTCGGAGATGAAGTTTACGGTCTGATAGGTGGCGTTCGTGGTCTTCAAGGATCTTTAGCAGAATATGTTGTAGCAGATGCTGATCTGATCGCATTAAAGCCACGCAATATCTCTATGCGCGAGGCAGCAGTACTACCATTGACGTTCCTCACCGCTTGGGAAGGTTTAGTGGATAATGCGAAGGTCCAACCAGGGCAAACTGTACTGGTTCAGGGTGGTGCTGGTGGCGTTGGTTATATGGTGGTTCAGCTTGCAAAAGCACTTGATGCAAATGTTTGGGCGACTGGTCGTACAGCTGATCAATCACTGATTTCAGAACTCGGTGCAACACCTCTCGATTACACAACAGCATCTTCCGATGACATTATTGCTGCAAGCCCTGAGGGTCAAGGTTTTAACATTGTTTACGACACTGTGGGTGGTCCAGTACTCGAAGCTTCACTTTCCATGACAACTCACTATGGCCACATTACCAGCTGTGCTGCATTTGGTAATCATAATTTAGCGAGTTCATCTCTACGTTGTGCCACAGTGTCTGGCGTATTCGTCCTAATGCCGATGTTAACAGGCAATCGCCGTGCTCATCATGGTGATATCCTTAAGATCGCGACTCGTCTCGTTGAGGAAGGTAAACTGCGTCCTATTGTTGATCCTCGTCATTTTACTCTAGACCAAGCGATTGAGGCTCATGATGCTGTTCAAGATCGCTCTGCCAATATTAAGGTCGTGATTGATGTCATTTAATGCACTTCAGGCCAAGACTTGGCGCTTCAATTCTATTGGAGATCCAGATGTTCTGACATTAGAAACACTTCCTGTGGCTTTACCAGCCGCAGGAGAAGTTCTAATCCAGATGAAAACGATCGGACTCAACCGGGCTGATGTAATGTTTCGGCGTGGTACTTATATTCAAAAGGCAGTATTCCCTTCTCGTCTGGGATATGAGGGAGCAGGCATAGTTCTGGCGATAGGTGAAGGTGTACGCCAATTTTCTCCAGGAGATGCAGTATCGATTCTTCCGACTGACAATCTAGCCAAATATGGGACATATGCGGACAAGCTTCTGATTCCAGAAACTTTTTTAGTTCACAAACCCGATAGTTTAAGTTGGGAAGAAGCTTCTTCAATCTGGATGCAGTATTTGACGGCTTGGGGTGGTGTAATCCATGCTGGTGGAGTTTCGAAAGGAAAAACGATCTTGATCACAGCAGCTTCAAGTAGTGTAGGACTAGCTGCGATACAGATAGCTGAAGCAGCGGGTGCTAAGGTCATTGCAAGTACACAAACGATAGAGAAAAAGCAACGTTTACTGGATCTCGGTGTTAAAAATGTTATAGCCAGTGAAGATGAACCAGATTTGTATGAGGCGCTTGTTTCACGTTTGGGTGGAGAATATCTTGATGTCGCCTTCGATGCTGTAGGAGGGCCACATATTGAACAGATTGCAAAAGCGATGTCTATAGGAGGAACTATGGTTATGCATGGTGCACTTAGCCCGGAGATCACACCATTTCCCCTTAAAGTTGCATTACGCAAGAGCTTAACCATGCGAGGTTTTTTGTTCCTTGAGGTTCTCCATGACCCTGTTCTAAGGGAGCAAGCCAGACGATTTATTCTTAGCAGTATAGGTGCAGGATATCTTCGTCCAGTGATCGACTGTTGCTTTGACTTTGAGGACATGCATGATGCTCAGCGCTATCTTGAATCAAATCAGCAAATAGGAAAAATTGTTGTTACTCTAAATACATGATGGTCTTATCTGATTTCTACTTTCTAGAAAAAAGGTTAGTTCCATCTGATTCAGGTTTCTATATGGCCCAGCACTTCCGTTAAGTAATCAAACAATGCTCTGATTCGCAAAGGTGTCGGGCCCCGCTGTGGACGATATAAATACAGGCGCCAAACGGGAGAGGTTTCCTCATGAAGTATCTGAATGAGCTTACCACTCCTAAGCCACGGCAAAACTAGAAATCCAGGCATGTGTCCGAATCCGACTCCAGCGAGAATCGCTTGAAATTCAGCTTCTAGATCATCTGTAATAAAACGGGGATTTGATGGCGTAAAGTTTCGACTTTCGGTGAATGTCCATGGCCAGTAACGCCCTGTTTTATGATCGACTAGTGCTGTTAGAGGGTATTTATCAAGGTCAATAATTTTTTTAGGCATTCCAACCTTATCAATTAACTCTGGCGTACCCACAGAATAAAAGTTCACTTTCGCCAATTCCCTTGCTACATATCGATTGTCCGGCAAAAATCCAAATCTGATCCCGATATCTATCCGCTCATCGATCACATCCGAGTGTGAATCTGTTAGCACACAATCCACGACAATATCTGGATAACGTGTGGCAAATTCTGCTAGTGCAGGTACTACCAATTTACGCCCTAACACAGACGACACAGTAAGACGGACAGTCCCACGCATTTCATCTCGTTTTTCCTTGGTGTCTTTTACAAGCAAAGCATCAATGGATCCCACCGCAAAACGTGCTTGCTTTGCCAAACGCTCACCATCAGCGGTAATTTTAATTTGTCGAGTACTCCTGTAGAACAGAATCTCTCCGCGCTGCTCTTCTAGCTCTTTTATTGCCCGTGTCACTACCTGTGGGGAAATACCCAGCTGAGTTGCTGCCTCTTTAAAATTTCGAGACTCTGCTGCGACACAAAAGATACGTATCATTTCCAATTTGTTCTGCATGTCCAATCCTGTGTTCTGGTAATTATTCCGTAAATAGGAATTCTGAAAGATAATATTATTCATTTATTATACCTAACAAGGCTGTAATACTTAATCCAGCAAATATGATTGACAGATAGGTTGAAGGTTACTTGTATGAATAATATAGAAAATAAAGTTATTGTTATCACAGGTGCAAGTAGTGGTTTAGGTGAAGCTACTGCTCGCTTACTTGCTAAAAAAGGTGCAAAGGTTGTACTTGGTGCTAGACGTAATGAAAAATTAGAGGCTATTGTTCACGACATTCGTGCTGAAGGTGGTCAAGCTGAATTTATTGGTATGGATATAACCAAACCACATGAAGTACAAGCACTTATTGAAAAGGCATTAAGCGCATTTGGTCAAATCGATGTATTGGTAAACAATGCTGGATTAATGTCTATTGCACCATTAAGTGAGCTAAAAGTTGATGAATGGGATCGTATGATCGACATTAATATTAAAGGTGTTCTTTATGGTATAGCAGCTACCCTACCTGTTTTCCAAAAACAAAACTTTGGACACTTTATTAATCTCGCATCTGTTGCAGGGATAAAAGTATTTAGTCCAGGAGGTACTGTTTATAGCGGTACTAAGTTTGCTGTAAGAGCCATCTCAGAAGGACTTCGTCATGAAGTTGGGGGAACCATTAGAACGACTACTATTGAGCCTGGTGCAGTTGAGTCAGAACTAAAATTTGGTTCTTCTCATAAAGAAAGCTCAGAGTTTGTTACTGATTTCTACAAACAAGCCATACCAGCTGACTCAGTCGCTCGAGCAATTGCTTATGCAATTGAACAGCCTGCGGATGTAGATATTAATGAAATTGTTTTGCGCCCAACGAGCCAAGAGTTTTAATTATTGAATAACATAAAATGGGAGCACTTCGCTCCTATTTTTACTATATTTTTTAAATTTAAGGACAAATCTATGAAAGCCGTATCGTATGTTATAAATAACCATGATGATTTTAAAAATTCATTGGTAGATATTGAAAAAGCAAAGCCTACGCTTAAGGAGCGTGATGTACTGGTAAAAGTTCAGGCAATCTCTGTGAATCCAGTTGATACCAAAGTGAGAAAAAATTCGTCTGAAGCAAATAATCGTATTTTAGGTTGGGATGCCGTTGGGGAAATTATCGAAGTTGGCTCAAAAGTTACCTCGTTTAAAGTAGGAGATTCTGTTTGGTATGCTGGCGATTTAACCCGAGATGGTAGTAATGCTGAGTTTCAAGCAGTCGATGAACGAATTATCAGTCTTAAACCAATTACAGTATCTAATGCAGAAGCAGCAGCATTGCCATTAACTGCAATAACGGCATGGGAAATGCTTTTTGATCGGTTTCAAATTTCAGAAACAGAAGTTGGCAGTATTTTAATTATTGGTGGTGCAGGCGGTGTAGGATCAATCGCTATCCAACTCCTAAAAGCAAAAACAAATCTGACGGTTATAGCAACTGCTTCGCGTGAAGAAACGAAATCTTGGGTGGAATCACTTGGTGCCGACCATGTCATTGATCATAGCAAAGATTTAAATGCACAAATTGAGACACTAGGCATTGCAAAACCAAAATACGTATTCTCTACAAATCATACAGAAACATATATCAAGCAAATAGTTTCTCTGATTGCACCACAAGGCAAGCTTGGATTGATCGATGATCCACAAACATTTGATATTATGCCGTTTAAGACTAAATCTATTTCTATCCATTGGGAGTTGATGTTCACTCGTTCAATGTATGAAACCGATGATATTGAAAAGCAAGGTGATCTGTTGCAACAGGTTGCCCAATTAGTTGACCAGCAAAAAATTAGAAGTACCCTCAACCAAAATCTAGGCAAAATTAACGCTTCACACTTGGAGAAGGCGCATAAGTTACTTGAATCAGGCAAGTCAAAAGGCAAAATTGTACTAGAAAACTTCTAAAACAAATTAAAGGTGAAATAATGACTATTTCAGTAATTGCGAACTTTAAGGCAAAATCAGATCAAAAAGAGAGGTTAGAAGCGCTTTTACAAAGTGTAATAGAGCCTACGCTTCAAGAAGAAGGATGCTTGAAATATGAGCTTTATATTAGCGAAAATGACTCGAGTAGATATTTCTTCTTAGAAGAATGGCGTAGCAGGGAGGATTTAGATATCCATATAGCGTCTGATTATATTCAAAGTTTATTTGGTAATATCCAATCGCTCATTGAATCAAGTGATATTGTAGAAATCAAAAAAATATAGCCTTCTTGCTCTTTTCATCAATTTGCTTGGCCTGAGTACTGGTATCATTCAGGCCAATACCCTCCCGTAAAGTTAGATCCACGTAATACACAGGTTGGCGATAGCTTTGTGTGGTGCTTTTGTCTCTTAAAGTGAGTTGCAATGGTAGGCACGACAGTAAGCCTCCTGAAGCTGCACTGTAGTAACTCAATCGTGTAGCCAAGGTTCGAATACTATTAAAGCCAGGGGTTCTAAAGATGAAGGTCCCAAATTCATCTGAGTCATCCAAATTCATATGCAAGCACCCATAGGGGATTTATCCATAATTGAAAGTATTGTTATCTTTTTAATCTATATTTTTGCTTCGGACTTTTCGGTTTATCAGGAATGGTACGTTCAATCAAATTTGCTTCTATTGCTGGATTCAAGTAATTCTTTTGGAACGTTGCTCGATGCGTTAAACCCACAAATTGCATCAACTCAGCCAAGGTATAATCATCTTGCCCTAATGCTGAAATTAAACGCTGTACTTGATCACTGAGTTCTTTATGGACATGTATGCCAGCTTGAGCGGTAACATGATCGCTAGCTTGAGCGGTGTCTTGATCGCTTTGTGTAGAGTCAAGGATTGCATCTAAAATCATCTGCAAAATGAATTCAATAAATGGTGCTGAATCAGTACGATCTGTACTTGCTTGCAATGCTTCGTAATAAGCTTTTTGATTTTGATAGATCAGACTTTCAACTGGGATATTGGCAAAGATTGAATTCCACCCACTCAGGATCAATGTTTGCCATAGTCTACCCATTCGGCCATTACCATCTGCAAATGGATGGATAAATTCAAACTCATAATGAAATACTGAACTTTGGATTAGTGGATGTATTTCTCTATCATTTAACCATTCTAGTAAATCAGCCATTAAACGTGGAACTTGATTGGCAGGTGGAGCCATATGTACCACTCGATCACCTGACATTACGCCCACACCACCATGACGATATTGACCGATTTCATCAATCAAGCCTGTCATTAAAATTTGATGTGCTTGTAATAAGTCTACTTCTTGGCTTGGCTGCCATTGTTGAAATGCTTCATAGGCTTTAATGGCATTGCGCACTTCCTGAACTTCTTTCGGAGGTGCAATCACAGTCTTACCATTTAGAATCGCCGTGATTTGTTCTGTACTTAACGTATTCCCTTCTATCGCAAGTGAACCTTGAATAGTACGGATACGATTGGCTTTTCTGAGTTTTAAGCTGTCCTGAATTTCCTCTAAAACAGTCAAACGCCCTATATTCTCACTGATCTGAGCAATCAGATGAATGATTTTTGAGGTGATGGTATAAGGCGGTTGGTATTTCATACTAAATTTTTCCCCCTACCCCTTTAAACTTTTCAACGAACGCTGCAATTTTTTGAAAAATGCTCTGCTTTTTGGTTAAGTATTGTGGGTTTAATGGACTCATTTTAGGCAGAATAGCATTGAGCTCAGTGCCATTATCACTGGCAAATTCCCGTTTCAGCGAGGTCGCAATATAACGTCTCGCTGCATCCTCATTCAGGTTCTCGGCGCCAATCAGTTCTTGTACTTCACGCTGTTGTTCTGCTTGAGCAAAGGTGAAGAAAGTATCAATCACGCTAGCCTTATCACCAATCTGATCTAAGTCTGTTTGATTAATAAAATCGACCAGTAGACTTTCTTTGGCACGGTTGCCTAGGTTAGCACGGATCACTCGGCGCACATCCTCAACTAACGTTGCCTTATCTTTCACCTTTTTATTGTTCTCAAAAATCAGCTCTAGAATGTAATCCAGATTGATTTCTTGTGATTTCAGCAAGTCTACTTCAAAAACTACATCATCCCAATCAATGGTCGATTTTTCTTTTTGTTCAGCCAATTTTTCCCGACGTAACCAATCACGAATATCATTATAAGTGGAACGGTAATCTTGGATTTTTCGTTCAGCTGGCATCTGAATGGTTTGCAAGGCTGACAGATCCTCATCGCTTAAGTAATGTTGGGTCTTGAATACTTCAACTGCCACAAGGTCATTCGCATCAACATTCTGCAAAGCCTTTAGGCTGGCGTATTCATCGTAGTTTTGCAACACATTTTCTACACGCAAGTATTCGCCAAATAATTTCGTAAAGGCTTTTTTATCTGATTCTTTAAAAATTTCATCGGGGTTAGGAAAGCGTTGTTCTAATTCTTTCACAATATCCACAAAACCGCGCCGTGCATCACCAGTCACCACATCGGTAAAGCCTTCCATGTATTCCTTATAACTTTTTTCTAGCACCACATTCTTAGTGTTTTTATCACCAAATAAAGTAATCGCATCAATGGTCGCTTGCTCTAGGTCTCGAAAAGTAACAATATTGCCGAACGTTTTGGTGGCATCATAAATACGATTGGTACGCGAATAGGCCTGCATCAACCCATGATAACGTAGATTTTTATCTACAAATAAAGTGTTAAGCGTAGGGGCATCGAATCCTGTCAGGAACATCCCTACCACAATCAGCAAA
This sequence comes from Acinetobacter sp. 102, assembly GCF_037028485.1. Taxonomy (NCBI): domain Bacteria; kingdom Pseudomonadati; phylum Pseudomonadota; class Gammaproteobacteria; order Moraxellales; family Moraxellaceae; genus Acinetobacter; species Acinetobacter sp. 102. Next base: position 99,207 of record NZ_JAZEZK010000004.1, on the reverse strand, counting down.
TCTATTTCTTTGGCTTTGACTTGCTTGGCAAGATCACGGTAATAATTTTGAAAACCCTTACTATCAACACTAAAATTGGTTTTAAACAATTTATTGTAGTCCGCAATTGCGGCGTTTAAAAACTCTTTTGCACTACTGTTCATGGCTGAAATATCAAAACTTTCATCCTGAATATCACCTACGGCATCTTGCTCCTCATTGGCTGCAAAGGAAAAAATAGTGGCAATCTTTAAAGGCTTGTCACTGTTTTTTTGCAGGTTGTTGAGTGACTCATAATACAGCTTGGCAGCTTCTACACTACTGACGGCAAACATGGCATTAAAGCCCTTGCTACCCGCTTGTAAGCGGTGCGTTTTCTGGCGGAAATTATTCAGGATGTACTGGCTAATTTCACGGATGCGGTCGGGATGCAATAAGGCTTGTTTGTTTTCCGCTGCACTGAGTTTTTTCTCATCCTGTTCGGTTTCGATGATTTTAAACTGTGGACGTACATCATTGTAGTCCACTTTAAATTTCAGCACTTTCTCATCACGAATCGCATCGGTGATGACATAAGAATGCAACTCACGGCCAAATACGCTGGCTGTAGTTTCAGCACTAAGGGCGTTTTGTGGAAAAATAGGCGTACCCGTAAAGCCAAACTGATAGTACTTTTTAAACTTCTTCTTCAGGTTTTTCTGAGCTTCACCAAACTGGCTGCGATGACATTCATCAAAAATAAATACTACTTGCTTGTTATAAATGGGCAAGTCACCTTCACTTTTAATCAGGTTATTGAGTTTTTGGATGGTGGTGACAATAATTTTATTATCATCTTTATCCAAGTTCCGTTTTAAACCTGCGGTACTGTCTGAACCATTGACGCTATCGGGCGAAAAGCGCTGGTATTCTTTCATGGTCTGATAATCAAGGTCTTTGCGATCTACCACAAAAAAAACCTTGTCAATAAAATCCAGCTCAGTTGCTAAACGTGCTGCTTTAAAACTGGTCAAGGTTTTGCCAGAACCTGTAGTGTGCCAAATAAAACCGCCACTTTCGGTATTGTTCCAGTTTTTGGCTTGATACGAACTTTGGACTTTCCACAAAATGCGCTCGGTAGCCGCAATCTGGTAAGGACGCATCACCAACAAGGTATCGCTGATATCGAAAACAGAGTAATGCAGCAGCACATTCAGCAAAGTATTTTTTTGGAAAAAAGTAGCCGTGAAGTCCTTCAGATCTTTGATTAGGCTATTATCGGCCTTGGCCCAGTTCATAGTGAAGTCGAAACTATTTTTATTACGTGTCGTCGTATTGGCAAAATAACGACTATCAGTCCCATTAGAAATCACAAACAGCTGTAAATATTTATAGAGGGAATTTTCGCTATTAAAACTTTCTTTGCTGTAACGGTGTACCTGATTAAAAGCTTCACGGATGGCGATGCCACGTTTTTTTAGTTCGACCTGCACCAAAGGCAAGCCATTTACTAAAATGGTGACATCGTAACGGTTTGCATGGCTGCCTTTTTGCTCAAACTGCTTAATCACCTGCACTTTATTACGAGCAACGTTCTTCTTATCTAAAAGGTAGATGTTTTGAATATGCCCATCATCAAAGACAAAATCATGAATATAGTCGTCATGAATCTTGCGGGTTTTATCAACAACACTGTCACTCGGTCTATCCAAATAGATTTCAACAAAGCGTAACCATTCGCCATCAGAAAACTGTACGTTATTCAATGCTTGAAGTTGCTCACGTACATTTGCCAACAAAGCTTTAGCATTGTTTAAAATGGGCAAATATTCATAGCCTTGATTGACCAAGTCCTGAATGAATTCGCGCTCTAAATCCCCTTCACTTTGGTAGCTGTCAACCGCTTGCCATTCTTTGCAATATTTATCTAAGACAATAAAATTGTTAGTTTCGGCAATAGGCTTATAATTAGTCATGGTTTTGATTCCATTGATTTTTGACCGAGAAGATAGGTCCAAAGTGATTTTTAGAATTTTTTAGATAAAATTGCGTTTAAATTTTTCGTGATTTTCAATATTGCTTTGAATATCTTCATGATTCCAAATTTGCAATTCCCAAGGGAAATAAAAATTACTTCTGTTTTTAAAGTAGATATGCAAACCACGATAGCCTTCTTTATCCCGCAAATACCAGTTTTTAAGGTTTAGTTCATCTTGCCAGTCATCCAGCAAATCCATCACGCTCTCAATTTCTTCAGTCGTTAAAATAATACGTGCACCAAAAATATCATTAAGCCAATTGTTTACAGGATATTGGTCTTCACGAGCAGAATAGCGCTGTATTTTGTCATCAATACTTTCACGGGTTTTTACTCGGTAAAAATATTTGATGTCTATATCTGCGGTCATCAAGTAGTCATTAATGCTTTCGTGTAAGGTTAAACGGTATTTATAAATATGTGCAGCAGGCACGTGCCGAATGGTTTTAGAGAGGTTAATTTTCTCAATTTTGCCATGTTCAAAATAATCCTTGGAAAAATCACGGTGCAAACGGTTAACTTCGCGAATGAGTTGTTTGACTTGACCAATTTTTTCCATGTTGGTGCTCCACAAATATCAATGTGATGGGATAGATGACTGAGGAAAACTTAATAGCAAATCACGGTAATACTCATACTGTTTTTGGCGTAGCTCAATTTCACGTGGTAAACCTTCAGTAATTGAACTGGTTAAAGTATCGAATTTATCTAAAATAGTGACAATTCGCTTTTGCTCATCAAGGTGAGGAATTGGAACATAAAAAGAAAAGAGTTTACTACTTTCAATAGATGCTACAGATCCGCCTGTTTTCCTAGCTGCCCGCAAAATATCCTCCCCTCTTGATCTAATCATATGTGCAAGGTAACTAGGCATAATATGGTTGTGTGGTATTACAGCTTTCATGTCTTGATTAAGTGCAACAGGTACAGGAATTAGTGCACTTGGCAGTAATTTATCTAAAATACTTGAGCGAACAACTATTGCAATTGAGTTTGCTGGTACTAACTTTGTCGAAGAGTTTTCAATCGCATCTTCGGTAATATAGTCCTGAGCTGAATCAACAATTGGTCGCCCCATATCTTTAGGCGAAACCCATGGGATAGTTCCATTTTCCCAATAATCACTATGGCTTTTAGATGGAGTTCCCCCACCGTACCAAGTACCAACATCTCTCAACGTCATCCATTTAGCCTCTATCCGCCGTCCGCTCTCGTCCGCTCTCGTCCGCTCTCGTCCGCTCTCGTCCGCTCTCGTCCGCTCTCGTCCGCTCTCGTCCGCTCTCGTCCGCTCTCGTCCGAAGGCGATTGTGCTTCGCTCATATCAAATGTCAATAATTTATCTCTAAAATATTGATATTGTTGATTTCTCAGTTTAAGCTCCGCAGTCAGCTCCGCAGTCATAGCAGTAAATGCATCCAAAATTCGTACAATTTCGGCTTGAATTTCAAGGGATTTTTTAGGATTCTCTGGGCTTGGAATGGGGATTTGAAATTTTCTAAAACCATCCATATCTACAGAGGCAAAACTTGACATCGTTGTATTTTTTTTACACCAATCTGCCAATAAAAAACAATAATAAAAAATAAACTTCATATCAAAAACTTTTACATAGCTATCTTTCAAACTTAAATTGGTAAACCTTTGATTTGCCAAATATGGAACAGTAATTAATGCATGTTCACCAATCGTGGCCGATGTTGAAATTATGATGGAATTGGCAGGAAATAATTTCCCCCCTTTTACAGCACTTTCCGAGATTTTTTGTAATGAGTCTCCAAGGATTTGACCATTCTCGCGGATGTCATCCATCCTAAACCACGGAACAGAACCATTTTCCCAAAATTCTTTTTTTGATGTCGATGGTGTATAGCCATTTTTTAAATGAAATATTTCTGAAACTGCTTTCCATTCAACCTGTGCGCCATCAAGTAGCTTTTGCATAAAATCTGTATTACTCATACCACGTCTTCCCCTTCAATCTCTGCCACTATCGCATCAATCTCTTTACGAAGTTGATCAATTTTAGTCACAGTGGTTTTTAACTCGGCATTAAGCTGAAAAATATCCACCTTTTCACGCGTGTCTTTGGCTTCAACATAGCTACTCACGGACAGATTATAATCGTTGGATTGAATCGCCTCTAAAGGTACAGACTGGGCAAAATGGTCTAAATTGGCCTTGCTGTCAAACACCTGCATGATCTGTTCAATGTGTTCATTTGTCAGAGTATTGGTATTGGTTTCTTTTTTGAATAACCCACCAGCATCTATAAACTGGGTTGTAGTGTCTGTTTTATGTTTGGATAGAACCAGAATGGTGACAGCAATGGTGGTGCCATAAAACAAGTTCGATGCAAGCGAAATGACCGTTTCTACATAGTTATTATCTACCAAATATTGGCGAATTTTCTGCTCAGCACCACCTCGGTAAAAAATACCAGGGAAGCACACAATGGCCGCTCGACCCTTAGCAGATAAATAACTTAAGGTATGAAGCACAAAGGCAAAATCGGCTTTAGATTTGGGAGCAAGTACGCCTGCTGGGGCAAAGCGTTCATCATTGATTAAAGTGGGGTCATCCGAACCAATCCATTTCACCGAATACGGTGGGTTAGACACAATCGCATCAAAAGGTTTGTCATCGCCAAAGTGAGGTTCTCTTAACGTATCGCCTAACTGGATATTAAACTTGTCGTAGTTAATGTTGTGCAAGAACATATTCATACGCGCAAGGTTGTAGGTCGTATGATTGAGCTCTTGTCCAAAAAAACCGTCTTCTATAATGTGAGCATCAAAATGTTTTTTGGCTTGTAAAAGTAAAGAACCCGAACCACAAGCAGGATCATAAATTTTATTGACGCTGGTTTGTTTGTGCATGGCAAGCTGGGCAATCAACTTTGACACATGCTGCGGAGTAAAAAATTCTCCTCCTGATTTTCCTGCATTGGCTGCATAGTTAGAAATCAGAAACTCGTAAGCATCACCAAACAGGTCGATATGACTGCCTTGAAAATCCCCAAAATGTAACCCTGCTACGCCCTTGAGCACAGCAGCCAAGCGGATATTTTTATCTTTGACAGTATTACCCAAACGGTTACTGGTTGTGTCAAAGTCAGCAAATAGGCCTTTAATGTCCTGCTCCGACGGGTAGCCATTGGCAGAACTTTCTATAGCAGCAAAGATAGCAGCTAAGTCAGTATTCAAACTCTCGTTATTATTCGCATTTTTAGCAATATTGCCGAACAATTGACTTGGGTAGATGAAGTAACCCTTGGTTTTAATCGCATCGTCTTTGATATCTGTAGTAATAACTTGGTCAGAAAGTTCAGCATATTTAATGCTGTCGTCACCGCCTTCGATATAACTGGCAAAATTTTCACTAATAAAACGATAAAATAGCGTACCTAAAACATATTGCTTGAAGTCCCAGCCATCAACTGCGCCACGGACATCGTTGGCTATCTGCCAGATTTGGCGTTGCAGTGCTGCGCGTTGTTGGGTACTGGTCATTTACAAATCCTGTAAAAAAAAATAAGAATCAAAGTTAAAACGAATATTAACCTATAAGTTAATATTCAAATACAAGATAAATCAACAATTAGACCTGATTACCCACTCATTCATTTAGCATCAGGCAGATATAAAAAATAAAGGGAGCCGAAGCTCCCAAGTTTATCAATTCTGTAATTCAACCATCTTAATTCACCACCCTCACACTCTGCTGCAACCCCTGCTGAATATCCTGCACAAACCCTTCAGGTGAACCTTGTTGCTCTACCGTCAGGTTCTGCTCTTGTTCAGGAAAGTACTCCTCCAGCACGTCTAACCCTTCTTGTATATCCATCTCAAACCGTGCATTGGCAAAACCTCGTCTGGCAATATGATCCAGTGCCTCCTGATAAAACCCTGCCTGCTTGCTCTGTTCATCAATTTGCTTGGCTTGAGTAATGGCATCATTCAGGCTAATACCCTCTCGTAAAGTTAGATCCACGTAGTACACCGGCTGGCGATAGCTTTGTGTGGTACTTTTCCCTCTTAAAGTGAGTTGCAATGGTAGGCACGACAGTAAGCCTCCTGAAGCTGCACTGTAGTAACTCAAGCGTGCTGCCAAAGTCCGAATACTGTTAAAGCCTGTGGTTCTAAAGATAAATGTTCCAAACTCATCCGAGTCATCCAAATTCACATGCAAACGTCCATAAGGCTTGCAATTCCCTCCTTGAGCCAATGGACATAAATCAGGTGATGGACAGGGATGTTGCTCGACCCCTTGATTGGTTAAACGTTGGCAGGTTTCACCATTACCTACACAAACAGGTCGACCGGTCTGCCGATCGAATAGGCTGTACTCCGCACGTAAGTTTAAATCAGGATCATTAAAGATCATTCTAACTGGAATGGTTCTAAGTTTTTGATTGGGTGCCTGCGCCCGAAGTTGTTCATCTAATGGATGTTTTATCCAGCCACTCTCTTTACTTTGAATCTGGGAAGTAATGGTGAACTGATCATCTTTTTCAGGTAGACGTTTGCCATTCTTTTCTACCATACGGCCAATACTGATACGTCCCAGAGCCGGTGGTGTAATCGCTAAACCTTTAATCATGGTTTGTAACTCCTAATATTTTTTTACTGCTGACCCTTTGTTATGTAAACAAATACAAAACCATTTAAAGATCAGATGAAATGCAAAGACCGCCATTATTAGTCCACCGCTCCTTCGGGAGTCGGTGGATCGGGGTGGTTTTTTGCGCTTTTTGGAAGATTAGAAATATCGATGCGATGAATTCAGTCATCTGTGTAGATCTGAAAACGTCGTGTACCTGTTTTGCTTTGCGGAAACTGCTCAAGCATTTCTGGGTGAAATTTGAGTAAGGCTTTGCTGTCTAAACTGATTGAATCTTTGGATTTCTTCCATGTCACTGAACCACTGACAAAGGTTGCTCGTTCAGCATCCCTCATCAACATCTGAATTTGATGCTTAGTTTCATCAAAATTGTTTTGATGTTTTTCAATGTGATGCTTTTCTTGAATCAGTTGAGCAAACAATTGATTGGCTTGTTCGTTATGACTCAAGTCTTCAACAGTCAACGGAATATGTTGTGGATAGAGCTGCTGTATGGCTTTGGCTGCCGATTCACTGGCATCCACATCAGGTGGTGTATCATTTTCCACACATTCCCAAAAGTAGCGTTCAGCATTGACGATATGCTCAATCACTGATTCCGAGCGTGTCACTTTGAAAATACGAGTTTCATGCCCACAGATCAGTACGCAAATATGTGCTGCTTTTTTACCTGTCACCGCCAATTGATGTTGTACCTGACACAGGACATATAAAGGCACACCATCTCGCCAAAGTTTGGCACCATATTCTCCTGCGGTTTTACATTCTAAAATTTGTACTTCATCACTGCCCACCACGGAGTAATCCAAATTAGCTAGCATGAAATGCTTATCCGCTTCGGGATGTTGCAGTACAGCATTGATACGACGGACTTTGTTGTTGGTGTGCATGCTGTAGTATTCAGCGACCAAAGGTTCAAGTTGCTTGCCCCAATATAAAGGTGCATGTCCTGAACTTTCATCTTCGATGGATTGTTTAACTCGCCCTGTTTTGATCATCCACAGTTCAAGCATCGACATATAGGGATTCAGCCCACATGCGGATGCACAGTCACTACTGCCGATTCCCTTGCGTCTTACTTCAAGCCATTCTGCCTGTGTCATATTTTTGGTATTCACTAGGCGTTTGGCTGTAAACAATTTTGGGGCAATAAAAGGTGTACTTGCTTGTTGAATGGAAGGATTTAATATTGCTGTATTCATGTTGAATTCCTGATTTTTAATTGAGCGTTATGAAGTCGTTTTGATCGAAATGACAAATTTCGGGCATAAAAAAACCACAGCCGAAGCTATGGTTTGATTATTCTTAAAATTTAATATTCCGTTTTAAAATAAGAATATAGGTCTAAATTTCCATGACTGAAAAATGTATTTGTCTCACTATGCAAGCATATTGAGTGCCTGCTCCAATCCTCGTTGTTTGATCGATGCACCAGCACCAAACCAAGCTGAATCGAGACGGTGATCAGTACTCATAGCTCTGCGTTCATGGTCAATAAATTCTGTGATGGAACACAGTAATCCATAGGCTGTTCCTTTGGAAGAGCTCAGCTCTGCACCACGCCCCTGACCGTTAAACATCTCCATCGCTTTACTCATCGATTTGGCATTCGGTTCAGATTTTTCCTTGCTATTGGCTTGGGCTTGCAAGGCTACATCACGGTAGAACTGAATGATGTTGTCCTCCTGATCTAATACGTTGTTCATGGTGTTGTTATTGAATACTGCATCAAAATAAGCAGAGGCTTCCATCTGACTAACCTTACGCTGTGTCAGTTGCTTCATTTCATACATGTGTTCATCCCATGCACGTACTGAAATACCCAATTGCTGTTTGACCTTATCTGCATCAAATTTAGTACTGTGTGGAACTTTGACCACACCTGCACTGCTATTTTGTCCTTTTAAGGCAATGGATAAAGTGTTGTTACAGACCACACGGATCGAGGTAAATTGTGCGGTGGTGGCAAGGGTTCCATCACATGCGGTTGCTAAAAGCATATAGCCATTACTGACATCTTTACCCTTTAACATAGAGGTTTGTCCAGTACGTGCCAATGCCCAGAATTTCTTTCCACCTTTCAATACACCTGCGGTTTCAAGCTCAAAGCCTGATTGCTCAGTGAGGTTGCGATAAAATTCTAAAATCTCTCTGGGTTGAACTTCCTGAAAGCGTTGACTGACGACTGACAGTGGAGCATGGGTATCAGAACGATAAAGGACTCGTTGTTCTTCATAGGGCATGATGATACTTTGCCCTCGTTCATTTTGAGCCATATAACTGACATTGGAGGATTCAATGCGCCAGTCCATGCCTGCTTGTTGTGCCCAGACTTCTATCGGTTGGTTTTGGGTGAGTTGGTTGCCGAGCCCATGCCAAGGGGTTTCTCCGACATACGCCATTTGTTCAATTTGATGTGACATCGTTTTATTCCTTTTAATTTGAAATTGAAATTTGAATCTGTGTTGATACGAATCAATCTTTAGTACAGAAGATGTGTTGGAAACTTTTGGTAGCAGTTATGGCAGAAGCATAAATTTTGCTGTGATGGTGTGCTTGATTCTGTGAATGAATTCAATACACTTCCCAAAACCGTTCCTGCGATTCCACCAATAATTGGTGGTAGATTGAATGTCTTTGCGACTGTTGTTCCTAATACTCCCAATGTGGTTGGGGTAACCAGACTAGATAAGGTTGTATTGGATTGTTGCGTACTTGCTTCAACCAACATCACATTCGTTGAATGGCAAAAGGGACAGCTCAAGCTCATAGCTCTACTCCTTAATTTTGGGCATAAAAAAACCTGCGGGGTGGCAGGCTTTGTTTTCATATATTCATGAATGGCTCGAAAAAGCTTCATGATTCTCATTAGGATGTTATGTATTTGAAATAATTTAGAATGTTATTCAGTCTACTTCGCTATTTGCATTTTTTTGATATTTTTCCGCCAACAGCTTTGCTGTGATTTTATTTAACAAATTTTATATTACCTCCATGCTGTAAAGGAGATAATCATGGCTAATTTATATCAATGTGCAGAATGTTACACAACACTCTATGGCGATGCTTTACCAGAAGGTGAATATTATAATTCTATCGTGAACGGTGAACTATGCTCTTCATGTCAAGCTGAGCAAGATGATGATTTTTATGACGATGATGATTGATATGAAGTTTTCAAACAACAAAGACATTCATCAATTCATTGTTAAACTTTTAAGGCAAGAATCTATCTATTTATCTAAAGGGAAAAAGCATAATTTTTTAATGATTAACAATAGGAAGTTAGCCATTCCATCTACGCCAAGTGATTTTAGAAGCTTTCAACAATTTAAACACGATATAAACCGATTTTTAAGAAGAAATTAACATGCAAACACCATCATTAGTATTTCCCACAGGCGCGGTACTGCTCAGAGAAATCACCAACCATTTTGGCTTAAAGAATCATACAGGTCTAGCAAAGCAAATAGATGAATATACGAATAATATTCACTATCCGCATTATTTTGAAGAGAGCTTTATCAAAGCACTTTTTAGTACCAAATATTTTTCAGCAAAAATTCAAAGTAAAATGATTCATGCATTTAGAAAAGCAATGCAGGAATTTTATGATTTTCAATTACTATTTAGCTTGAATGGTGATGCTCAGCAAAAGACCACAAATGATTTCTTGAATCTGATGATCTCAGTAAAATTTATTCCTATTCTAAAGCAACATTTAGTTTCACTTGGCCTCGTAGCCAAAAACCAAAAATCTCATTTTTTATGTGAACTTTTAAAACAAAGTTTTAACGTAAAAAAACTCGATAAAGAGCTACAAGATCGATTCAGAGTATGGGGAAATTTAGAGGAGTTACCTGATCCGCAAAACTTACACCTTATTGTTAAAAGTCATGTACATTTCACTAATCAAGCAGATGTTCTCTCCGCTCTTTTAACTGCTAGAGCTTTAGATAGTCTTTATAAAAATGGCATAACAGAGAAAGACATTTCAGATCAAGAGTTTGCGCCTTTTATTCAGCAAATGCTTAACTCAGAAAATGAATCGGCATATATGCATTTGTCATTGAATGAGTTTATTTTTTCATCTTTGTTGAAACTTCCAAAAGAAAATATCATTTTAGATAAATATACAGATAATGCAGAAGGTACTCTATCCCTCCTATATAAGCGTATTCAGAATCAATCCAATCAACTGGAATTTAGTCTCACAAATATCAACTTATTTATGGAGACCATTGATCAATATCCAGAGTTTGAAAGCCTTCGCTTTAGTGGTTATTGGGCTAAGGCTCGTTACTACTTATTTACTGGGAAACTTGAAGATGCAATTCAACCCTATACGAAATGCGTAGAAAGTTGCATTCAATATGATGGACGTAATCTTGAGCAAATTTTAACTGAGGCTTTGACGGCTTGTTCATTACAAAACTCGCCTGACAATCATTCAATCAGAAAATTCGCCAATATCGCCATTCGCTATCATTTACGTTTCTCTAAAGTTGATTTAGATTTCGACAACCTTCCGCAAAAGTTTAAATTGGAAAATGTGTTTGAACCATGGGAACTAAAGGCTTTAAAAACTAAAGTATGTGATATTTTTGATAAACAGTTATTCATTAGAGATGAATGTTCTTTTTTAAATGATCTACCAAATCAAAAGTTTTTGACTTTGAAAAACAAGATAAGAATTGATCTAAGCCAGCCGAATAAGGTCATCAAAATTGATGAACAAAAAACAGTGAAAATGCCTCAACTTTTATATGCTATTCAATTACGTGATGTTAAAACTGTGAAAGCATTACTTGATGCTGGCGCAGATATAAATAAATTAAGTTCTAGCTATGATTCTTCGCTCACGATGTGCTTATATGATCATATTATGGAGTTATCTGATGAACAGCAGCAAATATTAGCTATACTATTAAAGCATACGTTTTTACCTGTAACATTAAATGCAGTCTCAACAAAAATACGTTTAAGCGCATTGCACCTTGCCATTCAACTTGGGGATGTTAATTTAGTAAAAACACTGGTGGATATGGGTACAAATGTCAACTTACTTGCGGATATTGATCACCACACTCCATTACACCTCGCTTTAAAAATGCTTCACTGTGTAAAAAGATCATTTCATTTTGAGGACATGATTCAGCGAACCTTATTACATCCCGAGCAAAGCAAGTACAGCTTATATCAACATTCAGCAGGAAAACTCAAGTTAAATGATGTTTTGAAAAATCTGGATACGCCTACGGGCAGGATGATTGGTAAAGAAGTGTTTGAAGCAATGAAATCCAAAGCATCTGTTGAACAGCTTAACAAAATCGTATTTATCCTACTTAATGCTGGTGCAAATGTGAATCAGCCAGCCAAGTTACCTATTTCAGGCTACACACCATTTATGCTCGCTTTAGAAAGTGATGAGTATGAAATTGCTCAATATATGTTAGAGCAGTGTAAGGCGGATATGAATGGTTCTTATGTTAACCCACGTAATGGTCAGTTGGTCTTTCCGACAGACATTATAAATCACTTTAAATCAACACAGTGCAAACAACTGATTCATTAATAGAACCAACTTATATCACTGTTAAAATCTTACTGTATGTCAGTAAGATTTTTTCTAGATATTTACCGAATAATCCCACATTTCTTTACACACATTTAAAAATTTATTAAATACAGTATCTCACAAGTTGATTATCAAAATAAAATCAGTAAGATAAATCCAAAAATCACCAATGACTTAAGAATTATGACCCAAATTAGAATTGCCGAATTTTGTGAAAAATATGGATTTACCGAACATCAAATTAGACATGCGACTCGCTCAGGTAAACTTGGAAGAATTGAGAAAGGTGTGCTCAATGAAGAAGAAGCATTACAAGTTCTAGAAAGTATCCAACCTAAAAATATTGGTCTAATCACACTGCAAAATGAAATTACTGAATTAAAAAAACAATTACACAATGCACTTGATCTAAAAAACTATTATGAAACTGAGTTAAATAAATTAGGCATATTTCCACCACAAATAGCGAAAATTCCACTTCACCCTGAAACGATAAAAAAATTAAGTGATCAGCCCACTTTTTCTCAAGAGTGGATGAAAGATCAAATACAACAAACGCCTGAATCCGAAAGAATCTTCAAAGCCCGTAAAGTACCAATTCCTCCAGAAGCGTTTACTTCTAGCCTACCTGACAAAGAACAATAGAACTTGATCTGTATTCAATCAAAATGCCTAGCACTGTTGGACATTTGCAACAATCCATATCATCGATCTTTGATTTTAATTTCTTTTTCACTACAGCTTGATTGACTCAGCGAGACCTTAAATTTATCATTCCATTGCTGACCTACATCGTCAGTCGGTTTTAGCAGACCGTTCAGCCAAAGCACACTAAAAAGTTTATCTTTTTGGTGGGCGACCCTGCGTGCCCCCTCTGCGGCGGAACGGGAGGGGGACACCTTCGGGTGTGCTGATCCTTTGGCTATCAGTCTGCTAACCCCTTTTCGTTTCGCCACCATTATTTAGCAGTAATGCGGTGAAACTTCTTTCTAGCCAAAGGAGTCATACCCATGACTAAGCATTTTTTATCTTTATTGTTTTCCCTAAAACGATTTTCAATTTCCTTGTTACCCTAATAGCACCCATAAAATTTTGCTGATTGAACTAATCTAAAAGCGATTTAGCCTTAGAAAGCTTTGTCTCACCCATGATTCAGTGAGTTGAGCAAAATTGATAACACAATAAAAAATTCGGGGAATCGATGAAAATGCTAACTTCGCTTGCACTCATCTCACTAGTCATGATGACAGCAGGCTGTGCCAGTAAAACAGAACGTCAGTTTATCAGTGGTTGTAAAACAGGAGGCATTGATGGCAGTACCTGTTCATGTATCTACGACAAACTTGAAAACAAATATGGTGAGGATGGACTGAAAGAAAATATCTATACCTTACAGCAAACTGAATCTTTCCAGACAGATATGATCAATGTGTCCTATCAGTGCATGAAGGAGTAGCTATGCGAACACTTGCAGGCATTATCTGCGTCATAGCTGTGATTTGTGTACTGGGTCTACCCTTCATTGGTTTCATGATCGTGATGGGAATTTTTATTGCATTGGCAAAATTTGCAACTGGGGGAAAGTAAATGAATTCAAATATTAAAACAGGTCTGATTAGCATCTATCTAGTAATCGGCTTTTTCTTTGCAGTCTATCAACACTTTTGGGGGCAGTATAACTACAAGTCTTTTGCCTACAATATTGGACAGGGCTTTGTTTGGCCTGCGGTGATGTTTCCTGTTGTTGGTAAAATTGTAGGGGGTATTCTGACCCTGTTATTTATCTGGTTCGTTGTTATTCGTCCAAAAATATAAGGGAGTGCAATCATGAAATCTTTACTTTCCACCATTGCCCTGTGTTCCCTATTGATGGCATGTAGTCAAGGTAATCAATCTGCAAAGACTGATACTTCGGGTGAGTCTGCCAGTGCTGTTGCAAAGCATACCAAGCCTGAATCTATTTATGCACCCTATACCGAGGAAGCAGTCAAAGCCAGATTGAATGATATGCGAGCGATTGTTGATTCAGGTCATTTATATTTACCTGCATATGAGAAGGAAGCGCAGTCTTACTTGGATAAGTGGCAGACCTACCCTGATATGCTAAAAGCTATGATGGAGTCTGAGCTTGATCCAACCGATACACAGGAAGTTGCCGATATCCCGCTTGACGAGGAAGAGGCTGCTATTGATGATGTTGCCTCAATCAGTGCCCGTGGTCGTATTACCGCTCAGGAGTCTCAATCTGCATTCAATGTGCCTGGTGCAATAGATTACTTCCTTGAAATCCAATCAACCAATGAACAGCCGTTTACCTTACAAGGTTTAAAGATTAACCGTGGTCGCTGTGGCTTTAGTACAGGTGATTTTTATAGCAAAATGCCTGTGACTTTAAATTATAGCGGTACAGTGAAATATTTACTGAAATGTAAGGGTGATCAAGTCCTTGAAGCTGAAATCATTACAGATCAAGGTAATTTCAATATTACATTTTAATAATATTGAATCGTACATATTGAAAAGCTCGGCAGCTTGCCGAGCTTTTCAATTTCATCTCAGAATAAAAATTCTGAGCTGGTTTAATTCGAGTTATAGCCAAACTTTCTTGTCATTAAAGTATCTTTCCACCAACTTTCTCTACTCAATATGACTTTGTCATCCGTTGTCGATTTAAAAATATCGAGAATTGAATATCTAAAATGGTTTTCAATATGCTCTTTCGAAAGTTGTTTAAGCTGAACATTCCCACCATGTCGACTTTTCACATAATTCTGCCATCGATTTAACAACATATTTTCAGCATATGCAGATCCAACATATTGTTTCCCATTAGATGTATCCGTAATCAAATATACTGCTTTTTGATTTTGCAAAGCTGTCTTCCATGATTCTTTTTCAATAACTCGTGTTAACTCCTGCCATGATATATTTACATTTTCATATCCTGGGAAAATATCATTGTCAAAAATATCGGGAAGAAGTTGATGTACTTCGCATTCATCAATAATTGTATTTGCCCAACGAATTAAGGTTTGAGATGAATTTTTATATTTCACAACTAAGCGACCAAAGAACTTACGGTATTGTTCCAAAGCCTCAAACTCATATCCAACATCATTAAATTTATTAAGATCCTTAGTCACTCTTCCGACATGAACCAATAGCCATAAGTCTTCATTTGGTTTTATTCTGATGAGCCCAATAGTGAACTGGCCTTCTCTATAAGATTTCTTGGAATTATAATTCCAATAGTGCCCTTTAAGAATTTCGTCAATATTCCCATTTTTAAATACTTCAATCGGGTTCCAATTTCCACCAAACATGACATTCAGTCTAATTTTTGTATTATCTAAATCTTGAATTTGCAAAAGATCATTGAGCATGACCTTATGATGAGCCTCAGCTAAAATAGACAGATGCTCTATTGCTTTTAAAACTAGGCCTGAGCGAATAGTATGAGGAAGCGTACCTTCTACAAAACGCTCCATGCGAATGACTGCTGTTAAGAAGGCTAGTGTCGTATTTTTATCAAACTGAAGAATTATGTTCTCATCTATATCGGCATATACCGACAATACTTCCTGATAATTCAAAACCATCTCATTAGCCATAGCTTTAATCAGATTATCTTCAATATCATTTATAGCCAAGTCAGGATGTAACTTTAAATTCTCTAAACTCGGAATAATTTCTAAAAGTGAATGATTTAAGTTCATAAATTTTTATTAAAAATATAGTAAATTTAAACCAATAATTTACAATAAAAATATAGTTTTATCTGTCCAAAAATTAATCTTCATCAATCCTAAACGTCATATTGCGTCGCTCATTAGTATCTAGATTACACAATATAGAGAACACAATACATTAGATGTGTTCTCTATTAAAAATTCAATATTTATAAACCTCTTCGGTTTTTCGAATCGATCACACCTTTACCAAAACTACGCATATTTGACGTATCCTTGACCCTTGGATGTTGTTGCTCTTTTTCAGCATTCACCAGATAAGGGACAACGTAATTCAGAAAATTATTAAGTTTATTTTCATCATGACGATGAATCATACCAATCCCTAATGTCCCCATCGCTTCATAGATCGCCATATAGTCGGGATGGTTACAGTTAAAAATATAACCATATCCATGAGTAATCTGCTTCCAGCACTCACCGACCCACTGCCCCATCATAAAACCTTCTTGATGTATATTTCCATCGTACATAAGCAGGAGATGACAATGGTAGCCTTTGCTTACCCCATGCTCCAATGCCCAAGCATAACCTTGCAAACCACTAAAGCAAGAATCCTGATCTGCGATACGCCGACGCAAGACTTCTAAGGCTTGGTTAAATGCCTGAATGTTGTATAAGGCTTGATATTCTTTCTTAATAGATAGATCCACCCGAACAACTAACGTTCTCGCATAATGATGAATGAGTGTGGATGCATAATCAAAAAGGCTTTGTTGATTCTTCAATTCACGTTGTTGATGTTCAATTAGTTGCTGTTTTATACAACCTGATAATGATTGAATATAAGTCAGAATATGCCATACAGTCATTTCATCAAAATACTTAATAGATTCATAATCTGCCTGTGGCATTTGGCTCAGTGTGTAATCAACTGTCTTCACAATCTCAATGAATATCAGTACTGTATTGCAATAGAATAAATGAGCGTTATAGATTGGCTTAAATGACTGAACTAATTTTTGTAGGTCTATCATTAGGTTTTGATGATATAGATCATAACTACCTAAGCATACTTCTTGAATGAAATGATCTACTCCTGCCAGCACTTCTGCTTCATGGTAAAGCTGATCATATTGAACATTTTGGTACATTTAGGTTCTCACTGAAACATAAGGTTCATATGTAAGTGAGAGATGTAAAATTTTACTGATCAGGATTCTGTAGCAGGATGTTGTGGTCATCCTGCTCTACTGAATATGCTTAAAGACTTTGGAACATACTATAGGGATAATTCACAATGTCTTTAGCATTGTGATATTGATACGTTGTCTATAGCCCATTAAAGTATGGACTATACTGTACTGAGTAAATCACTACACTCACTTACTGGATAAACTATTGTTTATATTATTAATATATTACTTATAGTTAATAATATAAGATACCTGTTAAGCCTTCTGAGCTGTTGTTTAGGTAAAATCATTGATCCACAAGATGCTGATCACCAATATATCGAAATTAGCTTAGGCTAAAGTTACGCCTTAGATTTGGTTTTAACTTTAGATTTAATCACACTGCCTTTTACTAAAACTTTAGGGACTCGGACAGTCGCTTGTCGCTCATACAGCTCAAGGAAGCTGTAGTAATTTACCAATACTTCAAAGACCTGCTTTCGTCTAGATTGGTCACCAATTTCAAGTAACAATGATTGCTGATTCAACTCAGGAACTGATGGCATCAAAGGAACCGTATCGAATAATGTTTTAAATCCATCCTGTTGAACAGTATTCATTTGGTTTTTCCACATTTCCCCAAACAAATCATCCTTACCTTTTAGTTCCTCGTACTTTCTCGCATCAAAAACCAAAATCAGATCAAGATAAGCATACTGTCCAGCATATTCACGCCATGCTCCAAAATAGCCTGTCATACTGGATATTGGTTCCCTACTACGATTACGTAAAAACATTTCAGTGATATTTTTTGAGAAAATCTGCTGATTGACTTCAGCCTCATTTGACTCCAAACCAAAGCGAACTCGATAAAAAATACATTCCTTTTTAAGCAAGCTTTTTAAATATTTCTGCAAACTATTCAACCTCAGTCCACACTTTTTATAACTCGCTTCAATATGATCATTTGTAGAAATATCCTCATCACTAACACCTACTGCTTGGACATAGTCTACATATTCAATGACTTCAGCGATCGTTTCATTGTTTTCAATTGTAGTTTCGTCTAAATCCACTGCTCCTGAATGCTGCACTTGTTTCCAGATTTTAACATCTAACTTAGACTGTCTGATATTCGAGTGATAATCCAATCGAAGCTGCTTGACCAATGCATTGAATCGTTCGGCACCTTGTTTGCTGGTTTTCGCAGCTAATTGTTGCTCAACCTGCCAAAGATTTATATTCATTAAAAAGAACTGCACATTAATATTTAGCCGATACAAGTAAGGGCTTATTATCAACAGTTGCAAGTCAGGCAAATGACTGAGTATCCATAACAGTTGATGACCTATACGCGTGATTGAATGCTCAATTTCTTCAGCACTCAACTCAACATTCCCCATTCTAATAGGCAGATCAAATGCACCAACTGTGGTATCCATTACTGTCGCCATAAATATTTCAATATTCTGAATGAGTTCTATAAAATCTGGAAAATCGCTTAACTCAAGTACTAGCTCACGATTGAAAATTTGTGAAATCTTCAATCTATTTTTTGCGATGATAGGTAGATGGCGGATCGCCCATATTTTATCATCCTCATATTGCACTAAATCCTGAAAAGATTTTCGCGCCATCATCGTTAGATCGACAGGAAAATTACGTTCATCTAAAAGTTCAGAGGAATACCAAACTTGATTGATCGGGTAAATTTGGTTATTGGGGGTATATAGAAACTGAATGACACCATCCACATGCTGAAAAAAATTCAGAATCCAATATTTAAAATCTTTTACTTTTCGTTCATCCGTTAACTTGATCTCCCCATCGATTGCATTTTTTTTCAACTCTTGAGCAAGTTGCTCCCCCCAATGATGAATATGAAAAGCTCGATCAATTAGAATCTTTTTAAACTCAGATTCAAGTCTTTTAATTATCTTGGCTGCTACTTGTTCTTTTTTATTGTTCAATATCAATAAAACGTTGAGATTTAATCCTGATACAAGATCGTGTTCCACCTTGGTCATCATAAAGAATAATCCTGCAATCCCCTGCATCATCTGCTGTAACTGTGGGATTCGTATCAATCGATCTTGAATAAACGAATGATAGTCATCCATTCCACTGAACTTGAACGGAATCTGAATATTTAGAGACAGGCAATAAAGTGATTGATATCTTTCCAATAGGGTATCAAGAAGTTGCTCACTCGTGACTTGATGTACCAAGTCAGGAATTACATAATTTGGCTGATAGTTGGTTGTACTTAAATACTGTTTCAACCTAAACAAAACATCAAAATACAAATGAGGCTGAAGATGTTTTCCATTACCTACACCTGATGGCAACACTGTATTCGCATTTCCGTTTAAATGTGGATACAAGTACAGATGATGATTTAAATTTGATGACGATTGTTTCAGAAAATTCAGCATATTCCAAACTAAATAAAGTCCATCGCCTATTTTAAGATATGGGAAAAACCTTAAATTCTGATCACAACTAAACCGTTCAATTTCTTGTCTTTTAAGCAACCAATTCGTTGCCGTACTGTGCATTAAATTGTACTTAAACCGATCCAGAGTCAAAGAAGAGTTTTGCTCAACCAAACACCACAAATACTGCAACTTTTCCAACTCATCAATCAGCTGTTGAGTATGATCAAAACCACTCGCATCGTCTCCATAAGAAACTATCATTTTTAATTTTTTAAATTTCAAAATATGAAATATATCTGTAACATTAATTTTTGAATTATTCAGACTAAAATCGTCTAAAATGCCTATATATCTTGATTCTTTCATCATCTTAAAATGTATTATTACATGTATTATTTAAATTATAGCGCATAGGAAAGTTAAAAAAAAATATCTATAAAACATTATTTCATATTCTATAGACAACAATCCTTTGTATTGTTTTCAATAAAGTGATTTTCAATTTTATTATTTAATGAATAGAAGCCACAAAAAAAAACAAAAGTTTCTACTTCTGCCTTAAAACTAAAAATATCTTTTAGACTCAATTCACTAAAAATCACATTCCTACAAATACACATACATAACAAAATGTGTGGTGGATATGCTGGGCGAAACCATCCAAATCAAAGGTAGCTAAACTATAAAAAATATCAGCAAATATCTTTATGAAGAATTTCTCGCAATATCTCAGGCTGAGTTCTCAATTCATGAATAATAGTTTCGGCAATGTAGCCACCACTGTAAGGCATTTTATAGCCGAATTTTTCCATCTCTCTAGAAGGATATTTTGACTTGAGAATTTGATTGATGCTTTTCAGTTCCAGTTTTAATTTTTCTATTTTTTTAATTATTGATGCTGGCTTTCTTCGCACACCCCTAGAATCAGCAGAGGCTTGTTTAGCTGACTGCCACTCCTGCTCAAGCAACCCGAGCATTTTTTGCTTCTCTGCAAGCTCCTCCTTAAGCCACTGAATGTCATAGACCTTGAAGGCTTTGAGTAAATCATTAAGAATAAAATTAACTGCCTGATTCAAGTTCTTCCATGTACCGCGACGTGCCACTTGCTCCCGTAAAATGCGATATATAATTTCACGTCTTGGATATAAATGCTTGTCGTAACGAGCTTTGACTGCAATGATTGCCTTTGCACTTTTGGCAAGTATATGGTTCTTAATAAACTCCAATCCGCCAAGCATTTGCACATAGGCAATTAAAACATCTGAATATTGTCTTTGAAATATTTTGGTAGGTAATATGCCCACATCAGCTCTTAACTGACTAATCTGTATTAAAAGTTCAGCGAGCTGAGATGGTTTGAAGGGAATATTCAAATCACTTCCCATCATTTCAGCAAAAGAAATTCTCTCCTCATTAACTGAAAAATCATTCTGCTGCATTCTTTTTATGATTTTTTCTTTTTGATCAATATATGATTGATTCTCCGTTGCTATTAACTCATCATCCAATTCACACTGATAGTAGTAACAAAAGTTTAACCATATATTTTGCTCAAGCTGCTCTAAGCTTGATATTTTTTTATCAATCATAATTTATTAAAATACAGATAATTGTATAGCATAATACTACTATATTTCTAGATATGCGTACTGCTCTATTTTAAACATTTTCTAAATTTTATAGTTATCCCATCAATGAACTGAACTAATAGTTTTAATATTATAGGTTGATTTCCAGCCAATATTTAAGGTTAAAAAATTAGTTCTTTTATCTAATTGCGATAATCACAAAAGGATCAAAGATATGGGCTACTTAACATCTAAAGAAATTCGCCACAAACTCAAAAATTGCTCTACATCGACTTTATGGCGTTACCAACAACCTAATCAAAAAATGTTCGAGCAACCAATGCCTCAACCTATTAAGAAATGCGCTGGCTCTACTAGCCTTTGGGATGAAGAAACGTTTAACGAATGGCTAATCAAATATTTCAATAATAACCAAATGAGTAATCTGTCTAGCTAGACAGATTACTTAATTTTTTCCACCATTTTTTATAAGCCTTCGACATCTCTTTTTGATAATCATAATAGTCATATGTCCCCTGTTCCCCAGGCATCACATGACCAACCATCAGTTCCGCAACATCCCTACTTGTAAACGCACTGAAATTTGTCCTTGCTGTACGCCGTAAATCATGCATAGACCAATGATCCATTTCAATTTTATAATTCTTCCTTGCAAATTGCATGAAGTTATAAGGGGTATCTGTTGGCCCACTACGCCCCATTGGCTCTTTGCCATTTTCATGTGGGAAAATGTATTCAGAATTACTCAAATCCATTGCAGACTGAAGCCACGGTTTGATCTCATCAATAATAGGTCGAACAATGTCCCCTTTACTTTCTCCTGTCTTATGATTTTCATACGGTACTGTCCATGTATTTTTACTAAAATCAAAATCTGATTTCCGTGCAAGCCTCAACTCACTATATCGATTACCATAAAACAAACATAACTTGAGAAATAAAACATTCCTTAATGATGTTCTAGACTCATCACAAATTTTAAAAATTAAAGACAACTCATCATCTTGTAATACTCGAACAGTTTTATTTTTCTTAATATTCAAGTCACGCTTTCCAGTGATATGTCTTATGGGATTTTGCTCAATTAATTTTCGATTAATCCCCCAATCCAAACACTGCTTTGTATTAGTAAGAATGCGATCAGTTATCGATGGCGACTGTTTAAATTGCTCTTCTAGTAAATCTAACCACATATGTAATGTGATTTGCTCAGCAGGTATGCTACCTAACTTTGGGAAAACATAAAGTTCAAATGATCTCAAATATTGATCTGCATTCTTTTTATTAGGAATACTATATTTCGCATGCCACTCGCGAAATAACGCTTCAAAAGTTATAGCCTCTGTGATCTTGTGAAGCTCTACTTTTTTATGAATACGTGGGTCATGTCCCTTTTCTAAAATTGCTTTCATTTTCTGCAATTCAATACGAGCCTCTTTAAGGCTCATATTTGGGTAGGTTCCCAAGTCTAAACGAGCTTGCTTATCGTTATATCGAAAACGCATCTGAAAAGTGAGTTTTCCTTTTTGCGATACACGAACGCTCAATCCATCTTGATCAGACTCTGTATGTATAGCTGAACGTTCACGATCTAGATTCTTCTTAAGCCACGTATCTGTTAAAGGCATTTTACTCCACCTGTGTACATATTTTTTTTCAAATAGAAAATTCTAGAAAGTGTGTACACACATATGTACACAAACATACTGACTAGACTTGAAATCTATTGAATGGGGTTGAAAGATATACAAGATAAAGAATATCAATATTTTTATATTTTTACAGTACTTACAATGCTTTTATTATCATATTTGAAATAGGTTGAATGGGCTTGAATAGATATCAAATATTTGGGTGGGAAATGATCGCAAAGGTGCGACGTTGGGCAACTTGTGCCGCTAATTCATCTTTAAACATGCTAAAAATCTACAATTTGTGCACCCATGTGTATCTGCAAATGATGGCAAGAACAGATGGCGTACGAAAGAATTTAAAATTGGCGCAATTGTAGCAGATTTCTAAAATATATTTTTCGATTGTTGATATGTCTTCATTTTCCTTGACGCCTCACCTATTAATCCCCACAACTTTAGCTCTCATTAAGCTACTCAATAAAAAACCATCCTCAGATGGTTTTTTATCTCAATGCGTTTAGAGCTCATCCCCTAAACCAAAGCCCCCAAATAAGGGAGACTCTGTATCCGTTTCCTCTCCCAAATCAAACCCTCCAAAAATCGGTGGCTCAGATGATGCTGTTTCTGTCTGCCCTGAATCC
This sequence comes from Acinetobacter sp. 102, assembly GCF_037028485.1. Classification (NCBI taxonomy): domain Bacteria; kingdom Pseudomonadati; phylum Pseudomonadota; class Gammaproteobacteria; order Moraxellales; family Moraxellaceae; genus Acinetobacter; species Acinetobacter sp. 102. Next base: position 75,847 of record NZ_JAZEZK010000004.1, on the reverse strand, counting down.
GAACCATTCTCAGCTCCATGATTTGAACTAGGTGGAGCACCATCTCTGGTTGAGGGATATTCATCTAATAACAAAATTGTACTTAAGGCTGCACACTGTGTCCGTGTACTTACATTTTCATCATCATAATTTGTTGGATACAATTGTTTAGCATATTGTGCCTGATAGCTTGCCGTCCAATTTTGTAAAATGTTGGGTAAATTAAATGAATAATAATAGGTTCTAGACTCATTCGGTTGATAGGTATTCACCGTCTCATCATTTAAGCAATAATCGGTTTGCGTCTTTTTCGATGTTTTGCTACCCGTTAATTGAAAAGCAGCTTCGCAACTATTGATATATTCATAAATTGGGGCTGATGTCTTATTTTTAACCACAACTTGTATTTTATATCTCACTCTTAAATCATTATGAATACTTAAGAGATCCATTCTATCGCCCATCACCATAGGGGGAAATGGAGCATAATGACGCACAAATTGAATCGTCCTTTCCACACCACCACAATTCTGTGTAATGGGATTTGGATAGGCAACCGCATATTCTGCATCTTCTTCCATACGATCGGGTTTAACATCTGATTGAGGTTTGGGTACAGGACTCTCGGTTCCAACAGAAACACCTCCTGCCCCAGTTCCAGTCCCCCCCAGACTCACCCCTACACTAAAATTACCATTTTCATCTTTGCAGCCAGTTAAAATCAAAACCCCAACCAAGATAAAGGAAGGTTTTAAATTTAGGTGTCCCATAAAATTTTCTCATTAAAATTTATTATCAATATTTGACAAATAACATCCTATTATCTGTTTTCTTGTCGCACTGATATTTTAACAGATACCCAAATAGATAATACATTTTAATTACGCCAAACCTCTATTATTTAAGTGATTTTCATAAAAAAAGGGGCTGTCTTCATGCTGATAAAGAACAACCCAAGAGGAACATCTGTTCAAGAGAATCTAAGTTGAAGTTTTGCCAATCAATAAAACTTAGCTTCTCTTTACTTTATTATTTTTATTCGTCTACCATGTTATCTATAGTGATCAGTTAGAAGGCATAGCTCAGACCAATACGACTACCGACCTCATTTCCACCCGCATAGCCAACAGAACCACTCAGTGAAACACGATTTGCAAAAAATGAAGTGACCAAACCAACAGAGCCCGCAGTTTCACCCTCGAAATGCCCCACACCCGCAAACAATGCAACTTGACCAGAGCGAATATTCGGAACTGCTTGTTGCGCAGCTAATGCAATCGCTACACCACGATAAGCACTTTTCTCAATATCATCCAAACGACGAGTTGCTTGATTGATACGACCATCCAGACGGTTGACTTCTGCTGTACGCGCTGCTGCTTCTGCATCAATACGTTGACCTAATGCGGTATCACCAGCAATACGTGCATCTCGTTCAGCATTGACTGCTGTGATACGTTCAGCTTTGGTAGTTACATCGCCTGCAATACGATCTACCGTTTCTTGTGCATCTGCATTGGCACGAAGTACGGCTTCATTGTCAATCGCGATGATCCGAGCATCTCTCTCTGCTGCATCCCCTGCAATACGAGCTTGTTTTTCTGCCGCATCTGCTGCTACACGAAGTTTTGCTTCATTGTCAACGGCTGCGATACGTGCATCTCGTTCAGCATTCACGACTGCAATACGCTCTGCTTTGGTCGCTGCATCACCTGCAATACGTGCATCTTTTTCGGCATCATCTGCTGCTGCACGAAGTTTTGCTTCATTGCCAATTGCTGTTGAAAGGGCAATATCCGCATTAGCACGTTCTTTAGCTTCATCATCAACTGCTTTCTGACGTGCTACAACCTCGACCGCAAGTTTATTGGCTAAATCTTTATCGCCTGCGATACGTTCAGTTTTTTCAGTCGTCAGCAAAGTATCTGCATGATCTATCAGTTGTGCGCCTGCGCCAATTTTAGCGATTTCACGGTTAAGCTGTGAGACGTTAATCGCATCCAGATTGTCTACCCCATCCGCCACTTGGGTAATACGGCGAATCGCACCACCTAATAAACCGCCAACACTGACCGTATTCTCACCACTTGCGCCTTGGCCTTGTGTATCAGAGCCATACCCAATCGCAACAGAGTTTTTATCATCTGCAATCGAAGTTCCGGGAACACCTGCTGTCGCACCAACTGCGCCGCCACTGCCCGAACCCAACTGCACGGCATTCTCAACATTCCCTGTCGCATGACTGCCAATCACCACAGAATTTAAGCCAGAACCCGCAGATTCAGCCCCCATACGTACCGCATTTTGACCACCTGTCTCTGCGTTATAACCAATTGTGGTTGCATTTTCAGCATTTGCCCATGTTTGGCTACCAACCGCAGTTGCTCCATTACCACCACTAGCCCATGCCCAATCACCCAAAGAACTCGATTGGTTACCACGGACTTCACTATGCCCACCAACCGCAGTCGCATTTTCATCATAGACATTCTGGCTATTACCTACAGCAACGCTATTTGCTTTGTTTACATTAATTCCCGTGCCAACAGCTGTACTATTAGTATCATTTGCATTGATCCATGAACCTACTGCAATACTGCTCTCACCTCTGGCATGGGCCTCAGCACTTATGGCGATAGAAGAATCACCTGTAGCTTCATTGTTTGTACCCGCAGCAAAACTATTTTGCCCCATGGCATTACTGTTATAACCAATCCCAATACTGGTGTTATCTACGTCATTGAGTTGACCCAAGATAATACCGTTGGCTGTAGATGGAACATTGGCATAATTCGTTTGCCCACCCATTGCATTACTCAAACCAGAGCCTGTTCCTGTTGGCCCTTCCCATACGGGTGCTGCATAAGTATGGCTTACCATCAAGGCAGCAGCTATTATTGATAATTGAAAAGTTTTTTTCATTACATCATCCTTTTATTATGACTAAATCTCACCCAGTCTGTATCACCAAGTACGACTTAGTTCCCTCCGATGACATACGCTACGCCAGCACGACCACCCACTTTTCCACCATCAGCAACCCCAAATGCACCACTGCCTGAGAAACGGTCACTAAATGAAGTCACAGCACCCAATGCACCTGCTGCTTCCCCCTCGTAATAACCAACACCACCAAACACGGCAACTTGACCTGGTTGAAGGCTTGGAATTGCTTGTGAAGCGGCCAATGAAATGGCAATACCACGGTTTGCTGTAGTTTCAACATGATCTAAACGTGTATTTAACTGATCCACACGACCATCTAGGCGTTTGACTTCTGTGACACGGGTTGCCGTTTCGACATCAATACGATTACCCAATGCCGCATCACCTGCAATACGTTCAGTTTTCTCAGTATTAATCGCTGCAATACGTTCTGCTTTTTCGGCTGCATCCCCTGCAATACGAGCTGCTTTTTCAGTTGCATCTGCATTCGCACGTAAGGTTGCTTCATTATTAATCGCTGCAATACGAGCATTTTTCTCAGCAGTATCCCCTGCAATACGGTCTGCTGTTTCTTGTGCATCTGCATTGGCACGTAGAGTTGCTTCATTATTGATTGCTAAGATACGGGCATCTCTTTCAGTATTAATCGCTGCTGTACGTTCTGCTTTTTCGGCTGCATCCCCTGCAATACGGGCATTTTTCTCTACGCTATCCGCATCGGCACGTAAGGTTGCTTCATTATCAATCTTCACTTGTAAAGCATCATCACCTGCAATACGAGCTGCTTTTTCATTGTTCACTGCTGTAGTACGGTCCGCTGCTTCTTGTGCAATTTTGCCATCTAAAAGCGTATCACCTGCGATACGGTCAGCTTTTTCAGTATCGATCTTGGTATTAATCGCATCTAAGTCTGCTTGTGCTGGCGCATTATTAATTTTGGCAAGCTCTGATTTTAACTGTTGAACGTTTACAGCATCATTATCGCCAATACCATCAGCCATCCAAGTCATTCGACGATTCCCAAGTGCAACGGTATTTGCTTCATTATTGACCGTATTTGCACCGATAGCGACTGCACCCATTGCCGTTGCTTTTGCACCATTCCCTAGTGCAATCGCCCCTTCAGCACTGGCTTCTGTGGCATTACCAATCGCAATCGAATTAATACCGCTCGCTGCTGCACCACTACCTGTTGCAATGGCATTTTCTGCGGTCGCTTGTGCCCCATAGCCTAAAGCAGTGGCTTTTTTTCCAATCGCTTGTGATGTCGAGCCTAGGGCAGTCGCACCTTCACCATCAACAATGACAGAGTCACCAAATGCACTAGCCTGATTGCCTTTGACATCAATATTGCCACCGACTGCCGTAGCATTATTATCTGCAATGGTGATTTTATTTCCAACCGCCTGTGAGGCTTGTCCATTTACAGTAAGATCACTACCGACTGCCGTAGCATAGTCTTTATCTGTGGTGTTGCCACTTCCGAGTACAGTAGAGCGAATGCCAGTTGTACTGTTGCCATTTCCGATAACAGCGGACCAATGTCCGTTTACTGTGTTTCCTGTACCACCAGTGAAACCTTCATTACCTGTTCCAGTATTGTCTGTACCCACTACAGTTGTATTCGCCGCCGCATTATTTGTACCGACAACCGTTGTATCTGGTCCAGTCGCCGTATTTCCTGTCCCGATGTTTGTTTGGGCTGCGTAGACATTCGCGGCCAATAATGAAGCTGCTATTACCGATAATTGAAAAGTTTTTTTCATTACACGTTCCCTTCTAAATAATATCTATCTTATTGATAAGTTTAAATTTTAATAAAGATTTTATTTAAACTCACAGTTAAGCAAAGCAATTCAATAAAATCAATTTATATGTGTAATATGCACATATTTAAAAAGCTAACATAGACTACAGAGATGCGCAAGAGTTGACCAATTTATTAAAATTAGTGAGAAAATCAACACAAAACTATGATTTAAATAAATAAAATAAATTAATTAAGATGCTTTAAAGAAGAGTGAAATAAAATTTTTATAAAAAATATGTTCAATATGTACATATTTTATTTTTAATGGTAAATTTCTCAGCACAATGATCTTTACTACGCTAGCCGACATGAATACCTCTTTCTAAGTACACCGACTCAAGGTCCCATAAAATAGTAAAGGAGCTTTCGATAGATTCATGCGAGCATATTCATTAGATCTTCGTGAAAAAGTGATGGCTGCTTATCGCCAAACAGAGCATAAGTCCAATATCTGTAAACAATTTGATATTGCAAGATCAACTTTAGATAAATGGATCATGCTTGAAGAAAAAACGCAGGCATTAACTCCCTTACCTGCGATTCGCCACGGGCGTCCCTTTTCGATCAAGGATATGAAGAGTTTTGAGGAGTTTGTAAGAACGACAAAGTTTAATCAGATTCGTGATCTGATTGACCCTTTTGAACAAAGATTTGGTTATAAGATTTCCTATTCAGTCCTCTGGAGAGGACTGAAAAAAATAGGCTGTATTAAAAAAGAGAAGAAGCAATAAAGAACATTCTATTTGATCTATTTTTATTCATCGTACTGATAAATTCCAAGGCGGAATCTCTTATTTGCATCCGAAGACTGTTCATCATTCTTACAATGGTCTATCGCAGCTGAGACGATTGCCTTGGACATCATATTCCATAAATCAACACTCAATTGATTTAATTTCTCAACAGATTCTTGCGTTAATTCGTCCGCAAAAATTGCCTGCTCAAGAAAGTTTTTATTCTTGGTTAAATTACCAATACCTGCAGCAAGATGATCTGAAATATTCTGCGTAAATAATTGTTTACTTTCATCAGCTTGCGGATTTGGTGTAAAACTTGAATTTTGTAGAATGACCTGATCATGTTCTTCAGCAACAATCCCTAAACGCTTTAATTCCAATAAAATAGATTTCGGATGTTTTTCTGAAGAAATTTGTTTGACGATACTTTCAAAACTATTTTCCTCACCCTGAAATGGAATTTTCAAAGGCAGCTTCTGGTTAAGCCACATTCCGACAACACGTGCAGGCACGCTGATGGGTAATTGTAAGTTGAATTGATCTACTGGAGCATATTCACCATGCGTCTGGCAAAAGCTACGCACATCACGGCGATTTAACCCAGATAATAAACTAATGGCAGAATCTGTTTTCTTTTGCTTGATTGCATCTAATTCTTTGATCGCTTCATTATAAAACAGTGCTTTTAATGCAATACTAAATTCGCTATAACCAATCCCAGACTTAATCAGCCAATGAATCAACTGAGGCATAATACTGACAACATGCTCTAGTGTCGTTTCAGTATCGTGAGACAACAACATGTCTTCTGAAACGGTTAGAACCAATGCGTCTTTCCCCATGTAAACTCCAATATTAAGCACGACAGACAGACTTATCGTTACAAATGAGATTGATCCGTATTTTTATTCTAGCTGAATTCATCAATATAGAGGATCAAAATTGTAGCCTTTTTTTTAAAAAAATTTTTCAACTTTTTACTCGGTAGTAAAATACATAAAAACTTATATTTATTTATCAGAAGATTATAATTACAGAAAAATAATTTACAGTTACCTTCAACACAGAAACAAGATCAAAAATCATCCAGCATAGAATATCCAATAACATTGAAGCTGCCTTGTGATCCATTTCCATTATGAGCACGGTGTATTGATATCTTCTAAAGCAAAAATATGCTGGATACCAATCTCATCACTGCAACATGTAAGCGCTTAATTCAAAATTTCAATATCAGAATCAACGGCTTTAGCTTAGGTCATTATTTAGTTACTATGTGGACAATTTAAGAAACTATCTCATCTTTTCTCACCGCCAAAAGAGTAAAAATATGTCACAACAAGATTATGAAAATGGATTAAAAGTTCGTACTGAAGTGATGGGCGAATCCTTTGTCAAACGCGCACAGGATAATACCGTACCTTTTACGCAAGCATTACAAGACTGGATCAATGAACATGCTTGGGGTTCAACATGGCAACGTGAAGGTGTTTTACCGCGTAAATATCGCTCTCTTGTAACCATCGCTTTCTTAACGGCACTGAAAAGTCCAACCGAGCTGAAAGGGCATATTCGTGGTGCATTGAACAATGGCGCAACGGTTGAGGAAATCCAAGAAGTGTTATTGCATAGCTTGCCATATTGTGGCGCACCTGCAACACAGGAGGCTTTCCGAGCAGCGCTAGAAGTTATCAATGAATATCAGATGCAATAAGCTGTGACTAAATAGAATCACGATTAAAAAGACCTCATCGTTGGTAAGAATTTCATTCTTGAAAAAAGTCCAAAGCATAGAAGACATGCTTTGGACTCATTCATTTAAACAATAACTTGAAATTTAAAAATTATTGCTTAAATCTTTCAAGCCATCTACATAGATCCCAGTAAATAATGAAATCACCTCTTCATCACTGACATTTACAGGGGTAAAACGCCCTTTCCATTCCACAATTGAAACATTCGGTTTATCTGTTTCCAACACGGTAATCGTAGACAGATAATCAACGATCGGGAATGGTGCCTTGATAATTGAGTAACTATAAGTACGTTGTTGCTGATCAAAAGCTTCTAAACGCTCAACCACGTTGCCGCCATCTGCCAAAATCAAGCTACGAACACGAGCGCCTTCGCTTAATTCGCTTTTTGCAACAAATGGAAGCCAGTCTGGTAAGCTGTCAAAACCACCTATTAGTTGCCAAACTTGTTCGGGTGAAGCAGGGATTTCTAAAGTAGCTACAGCATGAGCCATGAGTTTTCTCCGTATATTCAGTAAATTAGTTAGTTAACTTAAACAAGTGTATCGACCACACCGCCATCAACGCGTAACGCGGCACCCGAGGTTGCAGAGGAAAGTGGTGAGGCGATATAGACCACCATGTTGGCGACTTCATCCACTTCCGCTGCACGTTGAATAATTGAACTTGGACGAGACTGTTTAACAAACTCATCAGCTTGTTCACGTGTACTACGCCCTGCCTTTTCTGCGGCATCCGCCAGCATATTTTCTAGACCATCAGTAAAAGTTGGCCCAGGCAAAATGGCATTTACAGTTACTCCCGTACCTGCTAAACGCTTAGCCAGGCCATGTGAAACTGCTAGATTGGCACTTTTAGTCACACCGTAATTAATCATGTCACCCGGTATGGCTACACCAGACTCAGATGAAATAAAGATGATTCTGCCCCAACCTTGCTTCACCATTGATGAAGCATAATGTCGGGCTAGGCGTACACCAGACAAGACATTGACTTGGTAAAAGCGCATCCACTCATCATCAGGCACCTCAAAGAAATCAATATCATTAAAGATTCCCAGATTATTTACTACGATGTCGGCCTGAGGTGCAGCTGCAAATAAGACGGCTGCGCCCTGTTCAGTGGTCAAGTCAGCTTCAACTCCGCGTAGACTTGCCTCTGGAATACTTTGACGAATATGTGCAATTGCTTCATCTACACCAGCTTGTTTACGGCCAACAATAACCACCGTAGCACCCGCAGAAGCTAGACCTTTGGCAATACCTAGACCAATCCCTGAAGTTGAACCACTTACTACGGCGACCTTATTTTGAAGATCTAATTTCATGATAAAGACTCGCTGTGGAGGGCTATCGCCCTCCTTGATAAATTAACGGATAGGTAAAGGTGCAAATTCAGATACAAGGCCTTGGCGACGCATTTCATCCCAGAATGCAGCAGGAATAAGTAGATCTAACGCAGCTAAATCTTCTGCCATACGTCCTGGACGGCTTGAACCTGGAATCACAGCAGCAACAGCCGGGTTTGCCAAAGAGAACTGGAGTGCAGCAGCTTTAACATCTACACCATAACGTTGTGCAATCTGGTTAATCTTGGCAACTTTATCCAAAATTTCTGATGAAGCTTTTTGATATTCAAAATGTTCACCACCCGCCAACACACCTGAGCTATAAGGACCACCAACCACAATATCTACATTTTGGTGAAATGCTTCTGGCATCAAACGTTGTAAGGCACGATCATGGTCAAGCAAGCTATAACGACCTGCCAATAAGAATGCATCCGGTTGCGCTTCAGCTAAATCCAGAGTCAATTCACATGGTTCAACACGGTTAACACCTAAACCCCATGCTTTGATGACGCCTTCTTCGCGTAAACGGGTTAGAACTCGGAAAGCACCAGTACGAGCAATGTTGAATTGTTCTAGCCAGCTATCACCATAGAAGTCTTGAGCGATATCATGAATCCAGACAATATCAATACGGTCTGTTTTTAAGCGCTTCAAGCTATCTTCAATTGAACGGTAAGTTGCATCGGCTGAATAATCATTCAGGATTTTATTTTTTAAACCATGTTCAAAAATCCCACCTTTATCGCCTAAGTCACGTGATGCCGTATCTTCTTCTTCATCCAACATGATGCGGCCGACCTTGGTACTCAGTACATAGTCATCACGTGAGTATTGAGATAGCGCTTCACCCATACGAATTTCTGAAAGACCTGAACCATAAAGTGGTGCGGTATCAAAATAACGTACACCTAAGTCCCAAGCGGCGTGAACTGTTGCTTGAGCTTCTTCTTCAGGAATATTACGGAACATGTTACCTAGTGGTGCACCACCGAACCCGATTTTTCCTGGAAGTAAGTGTTTAATTGCCATGATATTTTCCTCAATTTATCTATGCTCTCGAACAGTGTTCTTAAGCGAATAACTGTGGCAGTTTTTCGGACTGCCTTTGCGATGAGGAAAATATAACTTGATCACTTCTGACATGATAGGACATAATTCGACTAACTTGAGTCCCTTAAGGTCTTACATGATTGATTTACGCCAATTGAAGTATTTTGTGGTGGTTGCCGAAGAAGAACACGTTGGCCGTGCTGCTGAGCGCTTGTACATCTCCCAGTCCCCACTGAGCCGTCAGATTTCTCAGTTAGAAGAAAAGCTTGGGCTTATGCTATTTGAACGAAATCAGCAGCGTATTCGTTTAACTTCTGATGGACAAATTTTCTTGGATGAAGCTCGTGCGCTATTAGCACATGCCAAGCGCTTAGAATCCTTGGGGCGGCGTTTAGGTTGTGGTGAAGATGGGGGTTTGTGCATTGGTTATATTGAAAATGCGATGTATGCCGGTGTGCTGTCAAATACCTTGAAATCATTACGTGATTCTCGACCTGATATACATATTGCACTCTATAATCAAACCAGCTCAACTCAGTTTGAAGGATTAAAGCAACGTAGTTTGGATATTGCGATGGTTAATTACCCACCTGACCAACTTGATGTAGATTTATGCTATACCCAAGTTTTAGATGATCGCATGTTGCTTGCTTTACCCGAACAGCATCCGTTAGTAAATAAAACTGAGCTGGAAGCAAGTGACCTTGATGGTATTGCATGGATTTCTGTCATTCATGAAGAAGATGCCCATTCACGTGATGACTTTATTAGTGCTTGTGCCAAAGCTGGCTTTACCCCAGACATTAAACTTGAAGCGGGGGCACCTTTAACTGCTTTAGGTCTAGTTGCAGCAGGTTTAGGACTCACCTTAATTCAGCACAGCTTGAGAAATCACGTTCCTGATGGTGTGGTACTTCGTGAACTCCCATGGATGTCCTACAACACTCAACTTTGGGCAGTTTGGCATAAAGCTAATTTACGTCCATTGGTGGTTTATTTCCGCCAAATGCTGACCGAAAAATTCATTGTTCCTGAAGAAGAACATTAACATTAATGGTAGCTTTGCTAAAAATAATGATTTTTCACGATCTCGATAAAAGCATTTGCTTCCTCATGATCAATATGTTGGGATTTGACTACACCTACATGCAAATCGAGAGAGAAATCATTTAATTCAATGATCTCCAACCCATCATGATTAACTATAAATTTATCAAATAAAGCTTTTGGATAAATACCGAAGCCATCACCATTCAAAATACTTTGTAATTGCAACTCAACTCCATAAATTTCTTTATTGATATAAAAACCTAACTTTCTTTCATATAAAAGTTTGGCTAAGCTTTCTCTAAAACAGCAATTTTCAGGGTGGAGTACCCATCCACGCTTACTACATTTTTCTAAACTATTATATTTATAACAGTCTCCTTTTCGAGCAACGATAACTAAGGGAAGCGTACCAACGTCAACAAAAGAAACTGAAGCAGCTAAGCTCAGGGTAGGTGGTAGCATCAACACCGCTAAATCAATTTCACCCGCATGAACTTGCTGAATAAGACCACTCCCCCATCCGCTATAAATATCAATGTCGTAATATGGATTAATTTTGTTGGATTCACTCATGACTAAGTCCAACAGATCATCAATCAATACTTGTGCAATACCAATCTTTATATTTTTTTTAATAATTTCACTACTTTCAGTATGAAAATTTTTGAGTGACTCAAACTGTCGCAATATAAAGCAACTTTTAAAATAAACCTTTTTTCCTAACTGGGTTAATTGTAATGGTCGTGTACCTCGATTGAACAAAACACCTTTAACAATCTCTTCCATATTAAAAATGCGTTTTGTCACCGTCGACTGATTGACGCCTAATTTCTCGGAAGCGACGGTAATAGACTGATGATCAGCTACATATATAAAAGTTTTTAAATCCCTAATATCCAAAACTTTATACCTCAGATCGAATTACTTTAAATACTTTCTAAACTGGCAAGGCGAACATCCAGTCCATCCTCTAAATGCGCGTGTAAAAGCACTGTGCTCCGTATAACCCAATGTATATGCGATATCAGACAAACTCACATTTTCATTTTTTAATAAAAACAAGGCTTTTTCATGTCTTTTTTGTTTAACTAATAATTTAAATTCTTCGCCTTCACTTCTTATTCTTTTAGATAACACCCGCGGTGTTAATCTCATTTTTTTTGCTACTTTAATAAGATAAGGTTCTCCTTCCGATAAAATATTGCTGATTTGAATATTCACTCTACCAATAAAATCTATCTTATCCTCACTTTTAAGTGGACAAGATGCAAAGAAAGCCTGCATACATAGTTCATCGAACTTTTTGCAAATCGTAACTGAGTCAAATAAATCACTGGTATATAAGGCATATTTATAGGAATCATCCAAGTCTGGTTCAAATATAAAGTGAGTATTCTCAACAACTAAACGATCTGTTAAACATTTAAACCCATCTAACAGGTCTTGCCCAATAAAATTCTGATTTAATATTTCACAGCGATAAATTAAAACAATGCGAAAATGATCCAAAGACAAACTATTAATTAAAGAAAAAAACTTATCTATCTCCAAGAGAAAAAAAATTACTGCATGCTTTAGATCTTTATTTCCGACTTCAATAATATGCAGTCTTATATTTTTTTCACAATGTGAAAAAGTATGAAACATATTCTCCATCTCATATTTCAACTCTTAAGAGCTTATCAAACCTTGGTCTTATTTTTTTGACACTTTATATCCTATAAATAATCATTTTAGGAAAATTAAACAAACAGGTCTTTCTTCTCCTGTTTGTTTAATTTAATTTTTGATCTAAACTTGCTAGTTACAAATAAATAATCACATGATTGTCTCTTATCTTTAAACGATAGTGTTCTGACACTCATCTCCTTTCCATGATAAACGCTCTACTTTATATTTCTGATCAAAATCAATACGTAACTGGCAACGTTTGTAGTCCTGTGTATTGGGTACGCGAATATCTAATACATAGTTCCACGTTTTGACTAGCATCAATCCTTCATTGAAATGTGGATTTCCTAAAATGTGGCGAAGCTGATCTTTATTCATTCCCACACCTAAACGCGCAACGTCATTCATTTCATAACGTTTAACCAATTTCAGATAACTTTTATCGACTTCCGGAAAAGTAACATCCTGTGCATGCATGGCATCTGTTTTGCTATGTGCTTGGCTCGGCAATACAGCACCCAATAAGCTAATCATCATTAAGGCTTTCATCTTTTTCATCTCGATTCTCACTTATTATTGTTTAAGTCAGGCAGAACCCTAAACGGCTCTCCCAAAGTTAAATAAATAATCAGTCAAATACACCGCTTAGACCGACTCGGAAGCTTGGATCGCCCTGAGAAGCTGCTGCAACACCAGTTGTGAGTGACCATCGGCCGTTATCTGCGGTCTTACGCAGTGTTAGACCCACGGCATTTTCACCACCATGGTAAGCAGCCCCAACGGCATAGGTATATTTACCTGAAATATACGGCGCGGTTTCCAGTGCCATTGCTGCTGCGACCCCTGCATTGGCCATTTTTTTGACATCGTCAATCCGTTGATTGGTGTCGTAGAAGGCCTGTTGCATTTGATCGCCAAGGTTTGTGATTCGATCACCTAATGCCTGATCGGCATTGTTAAGTGCATTGAGTGCATCACCGACATTGTCATGTTTTCCACCCGCAACCTCGTAACTCGGTGCTGTCCAACCTGCACTTGGATCATAACCCGCTCCGCCACCTAAGGCCTTGGCTACATTTTCATAAGATTTATGCAATTGGCTACCGTTAATTGCATCTTTTGAATCTGCTGCAATTACCGCCTTCATTGGTCACGCCACCACCCAAGATATCGCCTGTAGAGGCAATGCTGTCATTGAGCTGACCACCATTGATTGCATCTTTTGAGCCTGCTGCAATCGTGCCATCGGCTACACCGCTGATCTTGCCTGTTGCTGCATCAATATTGACGTCACCCACTTGTACTGAATCAAAAGACACATCATCTTTGGTCGCTACATTGTAGATGTCTTGCCCATCAGCACCTGTGGTTTTAGTCACAGTAACATTCTTGCCTTCTGTCACTTCGGTTTTAGAGGCTGCTGCTTCTCCTTGGATCGCATCGGCAACTGTATCGTAGCCTTTACCACTCACTGTAAATGGACCATTCAGCTTACCGCCTTCATTGGTCACACCACCGCCCAAGATATCGCCTGTAGAAGCAATGCTGTCATTCAGCTGGCCACCATTCACAGCATCTTTAGAACCTGCTGCAATCGTGCCATCTGCAACACCACTGATCTTGCCTGTTGCTGCATCAATATTGACGTCACCGACTTGGACTGAATCAAAGTCTACATCACGTGCTGTGGCAACTTCATAGTTGGTACTGCCATCAGCGTTCTTGGTTTGCGTCACCACCATATTGTCGCCTTCGGTGACCGTGGTTTTGGCTGCAACTGCCTGACCACGAACCGAGTCAATCGCATCATGGATATTGTTTTGACCTGTGTTCCCTACATTGCCCGTAGTAATTGAACCATCTGGATTCAGCGTCGTTTCACCACCAATTGAGTTTTTAACACTGTCTGCAATACCATGGATTTGACCACCATTGACCGCATCTTTAGAACCCGCTGCAATCGTGCCATCGGCTACACCACTGATCTTGCCTGTCGTGCCATCAATATTGACGTCACCCACTTGTACCGAATCAAATGACACATCATCTTTGGTCGCAACGTTGTAGATGTCTTGACCATCGGCACCTGTGGTTTTAGTCACCGTGACGTTCTTACCTTCTGTCACCTCGGTTTTCGCAGCTGCAGCTTCACCTTGAATCGCATCGGCAACGGTATCGTAGCCTTTACCACTCACGGTAAATGGACCATTCAGCTTACCGCCTTCATTGGTCACGCCACCACCCAAGATATCGCCTGTAGACGTGAGGCTGTCATTGAGCTGACCACCATTAATTGCATCTTTTGAACCTGCTGCAATCGTGCCATCTGCTACACCACTGATTTTGCCTGTTGCACCATCAATGTTGACATCACCCACTTGCACCGAATCAAATGACACATCATCCGCTGTCGCAACTTCGTAGATGGTTTGCCCATCTGCACCTGTGCGGCTTTCAACAGTCATGTTCTTGCCCGCTTCAACTTCGGTTTTCGCTGCAACGGCCTGACCACGAACTGAGTCAATCGCATCATGGATATTGTTTTGACCTGTGTTCCCCACGTTGGCAGTTGTGATTGAACCATCAGGATTCAGCGTTGTTTCGCCACCAATTGAGTTACGAACACTGTCTGCAACACCATGCAGTTGCCCACCATTGACCGCATCTTTAGAGCCTGCTGCAATCGTGCCGTCTGTAACGCCACTGATCTTGCCTGTCGTGCCATCAATATTGACGTCACCTACTTGCACCGAATCAAATGACACATCATCTTTAGTCGCAACGTTGTAGATATCTTGACCATCAGCACCTGTGGTTTTAGTCACCGTGACGTTCTTACCTTCTGTCACCTCGGTTTTCGCAGCTGCAGCTTCACCTTGAATCGCATCGGCAACCGTATCGTAGCCTTTACCATTCACTGTAAATGGACCATTCAGCTTACCGCCTTCATTGGTCACACCACCGCCTAAGATATCGCCTGTAGAGGCAACGCTATCATTCAGTTGACCACCATTGACTGCATCTTTAGAGCCTGCTGCAACTGTGCCATCTGCAACGCCACTGATCTTACCTGTGGTTCCATCAATGTTGACATCACCGACTTGTACTGAATCAAATAACACATCGTCTGCGGTCGCTACTTCATAGATGGTTTGTCCATCTGCACCTGTACGGCTTTCAACGGTCATGTTCTTGCCCGCTTCAACCTCAGTTTTCGCTGCCGCTGCTTCGCCTTGAATCGCATCGGCAACCGTATCGTAGCCTTTACCACTCACCGTAAATGGACCATTCAACTTACCGCCTTCATTGGTCACACCACCACCCAAGATATCGCCTGTAGACGCAACGCTGTCATTCAGTTGACTACCATTCACAGCATCTTTAGAACCTGCGGCAATCGTGCCATCTGCAACGCCACTGATTTTTCCTGTAGTGCCATCAATGTTCACATCACCCACTTGAACAGAATCAAATGAGACATCGTCAGCCGTTGCAACGTTATAGATGTCTTGTCCATCTGCTCCCTTGGTTTTAGAAACAGTAATGTTCTTACCTTGGGTGACTTCAGTTTTCGATGCAGCAGCGGCTTTGTCTAATTGACCCTTGTTGACTGCATCAGTGTCGTCAACACCTGCACCGACATTGCTAATTGGGTTACCCGCTGCATTGATACCTGACTTGGTAATACTTGGGCCATTCGCAATGGTCACACCATTGTCATTGATTAAGGTATCGCCCGCACGAACGCTGTCTACCTTCAGATCACGGTTTAGGCCATATTTGATATTGTTACCATCTTTGGTCACCGTCAGATTTTCTTCGCCTGCAACTGTACCGATATCAACCGTGTCACCTGCTTTTACTGCACCCGCTTTGGCCCCGTTACTTTGTAGATTCCAGCCTTTGTCTAGTTCTGAAATGGCTGCACCAACATTGCTGACATTATTGCCATTCACGGTATAGCTTGGTGCAGTCACGGTGCCATCAGGGTTTACGGTTGAACCGCCACCTAAAGCGTCCGATACGCTCTTCGCTGTGCCTGCTAACTGGCTACCATTAATCGCTTCATCCGAAGTCGCGCTGACTTCGCCCGCAGTTACACCACTGATCTTGCCTGTAGTGCCATCAATGCTCACACCATTAGCACCACCTACTGTGACATTGTTAAAGTCAACATTGTCAGCCGTTGCAACGTTATAGATGTCTTGTCCATCTAATCCCGTGGTTTTAGTCACGGTGATGTTCTTACCTTGAGTGACTTCAGTTTTCGATGCAGCAGCGGCTTTGTCTAACTGACCTTTGTTGACTGCATCAGTATCGTCAACACCTGCACCGACATTGCTAATTGGATTACCTGCAGCATTGATACCAGACTTGGTAATACTTGGGCCATTCACAATGGTCACACCATTGTCATTGATTAAGGTATCGCCCGCACGAACGCTGTCTACCTTCAGATCACGGTTTAGGCCATATTTGATATTGTTACCATCTTTGGTCACCGTCAGATTTTCTTCACCTGCAACTGTACCAATATCAACTGTATCGCCTGCTTTGACTGCACCTGCATTGGCACCATTTGTTTGTAGGTTCCAACCTTTGTCTAGTTCAGAAATGGCTGCACCAACATTAGTGACATTATTGCCATTCACGGTATAGCTTGGCGCAGTCACGGTACCATCAGGGTTTACGGTTGAACCGCCACCTAAAGCATCCGATACACTTTTCGCTGTACCTGCCAACTGGCTACCATTAATCGCTTCATCCGAGGTTGTACTGACTTCGCCCGCAGTTACACCACTAATCTTGCCTGTTGTACCATCAATGCTCACACCATTAGCACCACCTACTGTGACATTGTTAAAGTCAACATTATCTGCCGTTGCAACGTTATAGATATCTTGTCCATCTGCTCCTGTGGTTTTAGAAATGGTGATGTTCTTACCTTGAGTGACTTCAGTTTTCGCTGCCGCGGCCGCCTTGTCTAACTGCCCTTTGTTGACTGCATCAGTGTCGTCAACACCTGCACCAACATTGCTAATTGGATTACCCGCAGCATTGATGCCTGACTTGGTGATACTTGGGCCATTCGCAATGGTCACACCATTGTCATTGATTAAGGTATCGCCCGCACGAACGCTGTCTACCTTCAGATCACGGTTTAGACCATATTTGATATTGTTACCATCTTTGGTCACCGTCAGATTTTCTTCGCCTGCAACCGTACCGATATCAACCGTATCACCTGCTTTGATTGGTGTTCCGTTAGTGCCATTACTTTGCAGATTCCAGCCTTTGTCCAGTTCTGAAATCGCTGCGCCAACGTTGTTGCTTTCTACACCATTCACGGTATAGCTTGGTGCGCTGACGGTGCCATCTGGATTAACCACTGAGCCACCACCTAAAGCATCGGATACGCTCTTGGCTGTTCCTGCCAATTGGCTACCATTAATGGCTTCATCGGAAGTTGCACTGACTTCGCCCGCAGTTACACCACTGATCTTGCCTGTGGTGCCATCAATGTTCACACCATTAGCACCACCAACAGTCACATTGCTAAAGTCAACATTATCAGCCGTTGCCACGTTATAGATATCTTGTCCATCTGCTCCTGTGGTTTTAGAAACGGTGATGTTCTTACCTTGGGTGACTTCGGTTTTGGCTGCAGCAGCGGCTTTGTCTAATTGACCTTTGTTGACTGCATCAGTGTCCTTAACACCTGCACCAACATTGCTAATTGGATTACCTGCAGCATTGATGCCTGACTTGGTGATACTTGGGCCATTCGCAATGGTCACACCATTATCATTGATTAAGGTATCGCCTGCTCGAACGCTGTCTACCTTCAGGTCTTTATTCAGGCCATATTTGATATTGTTACCATCTTTGGTCACGGTTAGATTTTCTTCGCCATTCACCGTACCGATATCAACTGTATCACCTGCTTTGATTGGTGCTCCGTTAGTGCCATTACTTTGCAGATTCCAGCCTTTGTCCAGTTCTGAAATCGCTGCGCCAACATTAGTGACATTATTGCCATTTACCGTATAGCTTGGTGCAGTTACTGAACCATCTGGATTCACGGTTGAACCACCACCCAAATGATTTGCGGTTGACTCAGCAAGGTTTCCTAATGCTTGTTGGGTTGAATAAAGTTGTGAACCGTTAATTGCATCGGTGCTAGTTTCGTTGACACGACCTGCCGCAACATTGGTAATTTGGCGTTCGTTGCCTTCACTCCCCACGCTCACCACACTGCTTGGACTGGTGCCTGCATAGTTATAAGTAATGTCTCCAACTGTACCATTCGATGTTGGATTCGCTGTGGAAGTGACTGAGCCAGAACCTAACGCCACATCATTCGCATTAGTCGCTACAGCATTAGAACCCAATGCAATACCACGTTCTGCTTGTGCATTAGCTGTATCACCCAATGCAATTGTACCTGCCGCTGCTGCTGTAGAGGTATTCCCTAAAGCGACTGAACCCTGACCAACGGCCAAATTAGTGTTACCAATCGCGACCGCACCACTCGCCAACGTTGATGCAGTATTATCACCTGCCGCAGTATTGTCTTTACCCAATGCGACAGCACCGCTACCTACAGCTCTGTTTGGATCACCAATCGCAACTGCACCGTCACCATTTGCCACCTGATTACGACCAATTGCAACGGCACCACCCTCTGCTGTCTCTGAATTAGCAGTAGTTCCATCAGAACCAATCGATACATTTTGACCAGTTGCACCTGTTGTTACGCCATTTCCCATGGCAATATTGTTCCCTCCTGCGCCCGTTGCCGTCGCAGCATCATTACCAATTGCAATATCATTGGCACTATTGGCTTTGGCCGCTGATCCCATTGCAACAGCATACTCACCCGCAGATTCTGCACCAGCCCCCACTGCAACAGTTTGCTCACCCGATGCATTTGCTTGCGCGCCAAAGGCACTAGATAATGTACCACTCGCTGTTGCATTTGAACCCGTTACAGTCGCCCCTTCTGCTAAGGCCGCTGCCTGATTACCTGTTGCAGTGGTAAAGTTTGCTGTAGCCTTAGATAAATTTCCCGTCGCAGTTGAATACTCCCCACTCGCCTGTGCTCCTGCACTCAGTGCGGTTGCTCCTTGTGCTGAAGCTATGCTGAGTTGCCCAATCGCTACAGTGCTTCTTCCTGCTCCACGAGCAGAGTCTCCAATAGCAACAGCAGCACGAACCACACCATTATCAGTCACGCCTTGTGCTGTTGCTCCTTGCCCAACTGCAATATCACGTGTATTGCCAGCCGTACTCTGTCGCCCCACTGCAATGGTTTCATTCCCTGTTGCCTTGGAACGGGTTCCCATTGCAATAGAATCAGCACCTGCAGCATGCGGAGAGGCAGCAAGGTCATAATCTCTGGACGGTGAATCACTACTACCAATCGCGATACCACGTTGACCGCTCGTTGTTGCTGAATAACCGAGTGCAATACCGCCTGTTGCCCCTTTGTTTACAGTAGCGGTGTTCCCTTGCGCAATAGCATAATCTGCATCAGCATAGCTCTGACGTCCAAAAGCAATGGCTGTCTGACCCGTTACACGGTTAGCGATACCAATCGCAATACTATTGGTTCCCACACCAGTTCCATCGGGAGTTGCATTTGCTGCATCCACCACTTGGTTACCAACCCCCATTAAGGTATTGTAACCACCCGTCCCCGCTGAACTATTACCCTGTCCAATCAAAACATTATGAAAATTACTGCTTGAACTTGAATTATTGGCAGTCCCGACTACAGTTGCCCCTCCAATCCCCCTAATCGTATTTTGGCGCCCCACTGCAGTCGAGCCTGTGAGCACTCCTCCTGTATTGCCTGTCGGCACACCAGCACCATAAGCAACACTTCCCGTACCACGACGGTTCACCACTCCTTGCTGCCAAGTTGAGTCAGTCCCTGAGATGTTATTACCACATCCCACCGCAACACTCCCACCACCATTTCCTGTTGTTCCATTGGTAATACTGGCCTGTCCCCCCATACCACTACATTGGTCATTAGACGGCGAAATGGCCATACTCGACCCATTACTGGAAGCTCCGCCTCCAGTATTCACAGCAGCAAAAGCCCCTGTGCTAAAAAACACAGAACTGAGTGCAATCGCAATTAAGCTCGGTCTAAGCAGAACCTGTTGATATTGAGAGTTAGATAATGAAACTGCTGTTTTAATTGAGGTATTTGCAGCGACATTTCGTTTTTTTGTTACGCCACGGGCGTTTTCTGAAACCACGGTCCATATATTTAGGCTTTTGTTCCAGACCAAGCGATAGATTTTATTCATAAATAGGTACTTTTATGTAGTTCATACCCGCACGAATATAAAAAAATAATACCTACAAACAATTAACAATCATGCTACATTTTTAACAATTACATCACATTTTTGGTAATTTTAATGAATTATTCCTCAAATGCATAATTAAGCACATATTCAACAAAAATAATAAACATAATGGGACTTTTTAAGAATAAATCACAACTGTATATTTAGGCTCAGGTATAAGTGTGTCATCTCGACATTCAAAACCTTTTTATTTCTATGCTATGAAAAAACAAATACTTAACATCCATAACGATTATTTAAAATTAATTGTGGATACCGCAACAACATTTGGTGTCCCAAAAGCTGAAGTCATTCGCTATTGCCAGATCCCGTTATCGTTACTGACTGATAATAACAACCATGAACGTATAAGTTTTGACCAATGGACAGATATTATTATTCGACTATTAGAACTTTTACCCGACAAAGCGGTCGGTTATCAGTTTGGCTTAAACTGTAAACTCACCTCGCATGGTGCACTCGGTTTTGTCATTATTACCAATAGCTCGATTGGTAAAGTACTGGTAGATTTACAGAAATACTATAGTATGCGTATCCATAAAATGGATTTGTCGGTACTCAGTAAAAATAATAAAATTATCATTCGCTTTAATCCACTTTATCAACTTCCTGTTCATTTAAATGAAAGTAAGAAAAATACTGTAAATAAATTTTTTATTGAAAGTGCTTTAATTGATATTGTGAATAACCTACAAATGGTCACCAACTTTAATTTAACTGGTGTCAATATTCATGTGACTTGGGATAAAGAGGCTTATCATTCACTTTATGAAAAACGCTTACCCAATTTTCATTTTAATCAAGACTACAATCAGATTACCTTTGACCAAAAATGCTTAGACCTCCCCCTGACCTTTAGTTCAAATAGTGCCTACCAACTTGCAATGGAAATGGTGAATAAGGAATACCTTTTCTATCAAGATCAGGATAATAAAATTATTTTAAAAGTGAACCAGCAATTAAAATTTACTCCAGGTTTAGGTTTTCCAAGCCTGACCGATGTTGCAGATAAATTAAAATTATCAGAAAGAACCTTAAAAAGAGAGTTATCTCTTGCCAATACGACCTTTTCCGCTCTGCTGCAATCAAAGAAGTTCGAACTTGCCAAAAAGCTGATTGACTCGAATCGTAATATTCAAGAAATTTCTGATTTACTCGGTTATAGCCATATCAGTGCCTTTTCTAGAGCATTTTTAAGTTGGACAGGAAAAAAACCGAGTGATTATATTCGGGAACAACGAGTTTCAATTAAAAATTTTTATATACAGCAATCTAAGAAGTTATATAAAGAATAAGGTATGTTGAATATTGATTAAATTAACATTCAACACCATTAACCACAAAATTATACATAATATGCATTTTTTACCTAAACTATTCCATTATTTAAAAAAGGAAGATACATTATAAAAACTCAATTTCATCCTCAGTTGTTTTGCCCTGAATGAGACAACTGAGGCTTTTTATTCAAAGAGTAAATTAATAATGAATTGCATTATTCATTATTAAATAAAATTCGCTATTTTAGATAGCACCCAGTTTACCCTCAGTTGCCGATACCCCGAATTAGGCAACTGGGGCTTTTTAATTTTAACTCGATCTATTTATTATTTATTCGCCTTATAGATTTCGTTGATTCACACGTTTTGATAACGCTTCTGCAGACTCTTTTCGTTCAGAATAGCGATCGGTTAGATAAAGACTTTGCCCACGCGTAAGCAAGGTAAATTTATAGAGCTCTTCCATCACATCTACGATACGATCGTAATAAGAAGATGCTTTCATGCGTCCATCTTCTTCAAACTCTAAAAAAGCCTTTGGAATTGAAGACTGGTTTGGGATGGTAATCATCCGCATCCAACGTCCTAAAATACGCATTTGATTAACACTATTAAAAGACTGCGAACCGCCACTCACTTGCATAAGTGCCAAGGTTTTCCCCTGTGTCGCACGAATTGCGCCGCCAGCCAAAGGAATCCAGTCAATTTGCGATTTAAAAATCGAACTCATGGAACCATGACGTTCAGGTGAACACCACACCATGCCTTCTGACCATGCTAACAATTCATGCAATTCTTTTACTTTGGGATGCTCACTATCTGCATCCTCTGGTAAAGGCAGCCCTTTGGGATGAAATATTTTTACTTCTGCACCAAATGCCTCCAAAATTCGACCCGCTTCCATCACCGCTAAACGGCTATAGGAACGCTCACGATTCGAACCATATAACAATAAAATACGGGGTGCATGATCCAGCGCTTTAGCTTGAACTTTTTCCAATGTAGGTTGATCAAGAAGATTTACATCAATATTTGGGAGCGTCATTACAATTACACCGATTTAAAAATATTTCTTTTTTAGCCACAAAGACACACTGACCAGCGCAATCAATACAGGGACTTCAACCAATGGCCCAATTACCGTGGTAAATGCGACTGGTGAAGCCAAACCAAAAGTGGCAATCGCAACCGCCAATGCCAACTCAAAATTATTACCTGCTGCGGTAAATGAAATGGCTGTCGTTTTGGCATAGCCATTGCCTATCCACTTACTCATAAAGAAACTGATAAAGAACATGAGTACAAAGTAAATGGTCAATGGAATCGCAATACGAAGTACATCTAAAGGCAAGCTCACAACCTCACCGCCTTTCAAGCTAAACATCGCCACAATGGTAAACAGTAAAGCCAACAAGCTGAGCGGGCTGATCTTGGGCAAAAACACATGCTGATACCAGTCTAAACCTTTGGCGCGTACCAAGATCAAACGAGTCAGAAACCCAAGCAAAAATGGAATACCCAGATACACCAAGACAGCATGGGTAATGGTCCAAAAATCAATATGGATCACTTGCCCTGCAATACCAAAGTACGGCGGTAAAAACGTGAGGAATAACCAAGCATAAGTACTAAAGAATAGAATCTGGAAGATACTATTGAAGGCAACCAAGGCCGCGACATATTGATTATCACCACAAGCCAAACCATTCCAGACCAGCACCATCGCAATACAACGGGCCAAACCAATCAGAATCAGTCCTGTCATATATTCTGGATAGTTATGCAAAAAAATAATGGC
Organism: Acinetobacter sp. 102; assembly: GCF_037028485.1. Classification (NCBI taxonomy): domain Bacteria; kingdom Pseudomonadati; phylum Pseudomonadota; class Gammaproteobacteria; order Moraxellales; family Moraxellaceae; genus Acinetobacter; species Acinetobacter sp. 102. Next base: position 52,037 of record NZ_JAZEZK010000004.1, on the reverse strand, counting down.
TAATGCAAACATCAGAACAGGCGCAATAATCCAGTTCTGCACCAAGGATAAAGTTAAGGTTTTCTTATCTTTAAACACTTGTGGCAAGGTCGCATAATCCACTTTGGCTAAGGGTGGATACATCATCAAAATCAAACCGATTGCGATCGGGAGATTGACTGAATCGACACTCATTTGGTTTAAGCTGACTGAGGCTTGTGGCATAAAAATACCAATGGCAATGCCTACAGCCATGGCGATAAAAATCCAGAGCGTTAGGTTACGATCTAAAAAGGACAGTGTTTTCATGGCATTTTAATCACAACAATTTTTGGGTGCTAAGCTGTGCAGGTCTGGAAATAGGGTCACAGCTTGCATCTCCAAAACCGATAAAATCTCATGCCCCCAAGCTGGTAGTTGTGGATTGATACGGTAATACACCCATTGCCCCTGACGGCGATCTTGCAACAAACCCGAAGCACGTAATAACGCCAAATGACGCGAAATTTTCGGTTGGCTTAATTGTAGTTTTTCAGTCAGATCACAGACGCACAACTCCTGATGCTGGGCTACCAACATCACGATATTTAACCTTGTTTCATCTGATAAGCATTTAAAAAAATCAACAGCTTGCATTTCTCGATCCCCTTTCAATCTGTAATCTCACGGCACCTATTTACTGAATTCGCTGACCATGTTCATCAATCACCTGTTCGCCATCTTCTTTGCGAAATGCGCCTTTTTGAGGGAATGGTAAAATGTCGAGTACAAGTTCCGATGGTCGACAAAGACGTGTGCCCAACGTGCTAACCACAAAGGGACGATTAATCAGAATGGGATGTTCAAGCATAAACTCGATCAGTTGAGCATCACTCCAATCTTCACGATCAAGTGCCAACGCACGATAAGGCTCAACATTTTGGCGAATTGCATCTCTGACAGTTAATTGTGCATCCCGAATCAATCCAACCAACTCATCATGGCTTGGTGGAGTAATAAGGTATTCAATAATGGTGGGTTCTACCCCAGTATTTCGAATTAAAGCCAATGTATTGCGGGAAGTACCACACGCGGGGTTATGATAAATGATGATGTCTGACATGACGTGCTAATCTGATAAATTGAATGAAACCAATATATATGTTTTACCATATATATGTAAATCCATATATTAAAGCAAAATGAAGATACCTAAAAATATATGATTAAAGTCATATGAATAAGATTTTATAAATTTTCAATGATTACTGTTTGGCGAAGAGCGCTTTAGATTGATAACGGATGAAAACGCATCCTAAAATGAGCTAAATCGTTCTAACTCATCAATCAGTTGCTTCTTTAGTTCATCATCATAAAGGTTGAATTTTAAGGTTTGGGTATAATTATCAACAAAGATGAGACGACTAAATTCACTGTTGACCAAACCTTTAGCAACTAAGAAGGCCTGATAAGCCGAAAGTAACACATTCAAACGATGATTCAGCGGTTTTTGGTCTCGTATTGTGGGCACTTTATTCTGCATATAAACAACTCCTCAATTTTCTAAGTCCCGCCCCTTTATTTAAAATAATCTAAAGTTCTATGGATAAGTCGTTCTCAATTTTTGTTATTGCAGTTTTTATTATATAAATCACGATAATGTTTTTAGATGACACTTTTATGACAGCTCTAACTTTCAGCAAAAATCAATGAACATCAGCTAGATAAGTTTTCCTGTATAGACTATGCTGCTTAAGCCACTTAAAAGCGATATCTCACAATGAACGATACATGTCTTTTAACAGAATTAGATCTCATCATTAATTATTATGTGACGAGAAATGGCTATCGGCCGACCCGAATTATTTTAGGTTATAAGACCTATGGTACACTGATGCAAGATCAGCGTTTTGCCGATGAGGTCATAAACTCAGCCCTTGATCCCAATAAGCGTAAATATAAAAAACTGAAAATTAAAGTCACCAAAGATGATCACCAACTCGAGTTAGAATAATCTAAATCACCCAGCTTCAGTATCATTTCTCTATCGGAAACGAAGCATAGAAATTCCGAATCAAATAGTAGAAAATTGATAGCTCTAAATATTTTAAATGTAGTCACGACATGATTATCAGAGCGTCTCAGGATGACCATCTTACTTTATTAAATATATGGGAAAAATCAGTCCGAGCGACCCATGATTTTTTACCAGAAACCATGATTGCTGAATTAAAACCGTTAATTTTGAATGAATATTTCCATCATGTTCAGTTGAATAAATACATGATTGATCAACAGATTGTAGGATTTCTAGGTACCAGTGATGACAATATTGAAATGTTGTTTATTCTGCCTGAGTATCGAAGATCAGGGATTGGTAAAGCCTTACTCGATTTTGCAGTCAAACAACTTCAAATCTATAAAGTCGATGTGAATGAGCAAAATCTGCAAGCGGTTAACTTCTATCAGAAAATGGGATTCCATACTGTGAGTCGTTCCGAACTCGATGGTCAAGGCAACCCCTATCCGCTTTTACATCTACAAATTACAGCTTGAACGAACTTGAGCTAAGCTGAGTCTTGCTCAAAAATAAATACTTGCTCAATCCTCAGACCAAATGCATGTGCAATTTTAAAGGCTAATGACAGACTGGGATCATAGCGACCCTTTTCTATGGCATTAATAGTTTGCCTTGACACGCTCACATAATCCCCCAAGTCGCTTTGTGACCAACCTTTGTGCTTTCTTAAATCGGGTAAATTATTCTTCATCTATATTTCCAAGTTCCAACCGCTGTAGCAATAGACCAAAGCATTGCCATCATCGGCCAAATGATAAACATGGTTAATTTTGGAAATCCAACATTTTCTAAAAATCCATAGCTAAAGCTAATGAGAGCAGTGCCAACAAAAGCAAGACCCAAGGCTTGCAATTGTATCTTTTGCTGCAACTCATCAAAACGTTTGAATTGCTTAATAATGATCAATGCAATCATCAGTGCAGGCAATATTGGCATTAATGAAACAACAATTTTAAGCCATTGTATCTCAATAAAATTTAATGCCTTTAATGATCCCACCAAAACCACGATATATAGTGCAATTGCAGCAATCAACTCAAATAAATTCCGATAGTTTTTCATAACCCACCATGTAAAGTAAACTTTACATTAATATATGAGTTCAACTCTTCAATGTAAAGCTTACTTTACATATTTTTCATTCTTAAACAGAAAACTGGTCATCTGGTTCTCGTCGAATTGATCATTTTGAAAGACAAGTTAAGCAAATGAGTCACTGAGCAAATTTACTTTTTCTTCTAATATGCGCCTACTGAATAGTAACCTTCGAGCTTTAGGTTCACATGACTCAATCGCCAAAAGTTAAACGCAGTTTTCTCAAAACACAAACCGCGCAAAAAATGCTGAATAGCCCTGCGAGCCGTCAAGCACGCAAGATCCTCTCTAATGCGCGAGATCGTATTTTACGTGGACAACAGCTTGCGCTCTCAGGCAAAACACCTTTTGATATTGTGTACCAGCGTGAAATCATCAGCCTACGTCACTACACAGCTGCGACTGACAGCACGGTCAAGCATCGTATTCCATTGGTGATCGTGCCACCCTTGGCAGCCAATATGCTGATCTACGATTTATTTCCAAATCGTAGCTTAGTCCGTTATTTTCTAGCGCAAGGTTTCGATGTTTATCTGATTGACTGGGGCACGCCGAGTCTACGTCAAGCCAAATATAACCTTGGCACTTACGTTAAAACTTTTATGCCAGACTTTATCGAAAAGATTCGAGAGCATAGTGGTCAACAACAACTGTCACTGTTTGGTTGGAGTTTGGGTGGGGCGTTATCGCTTTGCTATACAGCCTTATCACAAGATAAAAATATTCGAAACCTGATGATTTTAGCCTCACCGATTAACACGCATAAATCAGGTTATATGGGCAAGTTTTATCAGCGTCTTACCGTTCCTGCGCAATGGATTCGTAGTAATACCAAATTCCGTATTCACCAAGTACCCAGCCGTGTCTTTCATATTCATGGCTGGCAAAATACCTTGGGGTTTAAACTCACCGATCCGATTGGAAACTTTAAAAACTATTGGGAGTTGTTAAAGAACCTTGATGATCGCCAATTTGTAATTAACCATGCTACCTCAAGCTCTTTTGTGGACAATATGCTGGCTTATCCTGGTGGTGTCATGCGCGATATTATTTTGCGTTTCTGGATTGATAATGAGTTATCGACAGGTTCTGTTCAATTTGGTGAGCAAAGCGCGAATCTAAAAGACATTGATTGTTCAGTACTGGCAATTGGCGGCAGCAGCGACATTATCGTCACCGCGGAAGCAGTACGCCCACTCATGGATTTAATCAGCAGCAGCGACAAGCAATTTGAAATTGTACCGGGTGGCCATATGGGTCTGGTCTCAGGCAGTCAAGCACCACAGTTGGTCTGGCCTGTGGTCACACAATGGTTAGCACCACGTTCTGATTAAGCGAATTCATTCTAAAAACAAAAAGCTGCCATCATCGGCAGCTTTTTTAATATCGATCTCGCTTAATCATGCAAAATGCTGATAACGATGCAATACCAAACCTTCAACATTGACAGGTGTACCTAATAAATAGCCCTGTAACTGGTTACAGCCGAGACTGGTCAAAATATCTGCTTGCTGTTGGGTCTCTACCCCTTCTGCAGTGACAATTAAACCTAATTTTGCAGCCAAATGGATAATGCTTTCCAGAATCGCTTCTTCTTTTGAATTTGGCTTGAGATCAATTAAGAAACCACGATCAATTTTGAGTTCATCGACAGGTAAATCTTTTAAATATAAGAAGCTTGAATATCCAGTACCAAAGTCATCAATCGCAATGCGGATGCCAAGCTTACGCAAACGCTCCAAAGTACGAATACTGGAATCAATATGATGCATAGCCGTGGATTCAGTAATTTCAAGAATGAGATGATGCGGTTGGATTTGGTATTGTTCTAATAATTGCTCGAGGACACTAAATAGCTTTTTATTTTCGAATTGTAATGCAGAGAGATTAACAGCAATTGGATAAAACGGACTATTACTTCGTTCCCATTTCTGGATTTGCTGACAGGCTTGTTCCAGTGCCCAATACCCCATTGGAATGATCAAACCCGTTTTCTCTGCCCCTTCAATAAACATTTGCGGGGTCAGCAGTCCCAGTGTTGGATGCTTCCAGCGAATCAGGGCTTCAACACCACAGACTTCATAATTGCATGTAAATTTAGGTTGATAGAACAATACAAATTGTTGTTCATCGACGGCTTTGTACAGATCATTGATCAATTTAGACTGACTACGTACATCTTGCTGATCTGACATTGTATGGAACATGGTATAGGTATTACGGCCCTGATCTTTTGAGATCAGCATGGCAACATCAGCATTAATCAGTAAGTCTTGAACATTGGTGCCATGTTCAGGGTACATGGCAATCCCGACACTGGCAGAAATGTTAATATCTTTTGCCGCAATCAAATAGGTTTCTTGGATGCAATGCAAGATATCTTCTGAAAGCTGCATTGCTTCATTGAAATCGGTATCTTCCGAAATTAAAACAAACTCATCACCACCAATACGAAACAGCTTATGATTATCACCAAGCTTAGTGTATAAACGGTTTGCCATCTGAATCAGTAGTTGATCACCAATATGATGCCCAAAAGCATCATTCACGGATTTAAAACGGTCTAAGTCAATATATAAAAATGCTGCTTTCTGGCCATTTAAGCGATGATGATTAAACACCACTTCGGCATGTTCAGTCAGGTATAAACGATTCGGTAGCTTTGTAAGCGCATCATGTAAGGACTGAGTAGCAAGCTCTTTGTTGATGAGTGTAAGTTGCTCATTGCGTTCTTCTAACCGTGCTTCGAGTACGGCAACCGCAAAGCCTGCAACTAACACTAGACTGGTAATAAAGATAATCGTGAATAATAAGACGCTTTGTTCTGTCTGCTCAGAAGTCAGGATTTGCGCTAGGCTTTCATCAAAATAAGTCGCAGCCATACCCGTATAGTGCATGCCAACAATACTTAGCGCCATTAATATGGCAACCACTGCTTTGAGTAAAGTACGATAGGTAACTGCGGTTTTATATTTAAAAATGAAAAAGAAACTTAAGCCTGAACCACTGATTGCAATCAATACAGAACACAACACCAGTAAAGGATCATAATGCATGGCATGATTTTCAATGCTCAATGCGGCCATACCGGTATAGTGCATCCCCGATATACCGAGTCCCATAAATACAGCACCAAGGATTAAGCGTGGTATAGGCAAAGTTGGTCTTGAGGTCAACCAAACAGCAAAAATAGACGCAGCTGCGCCAATCAAATAAGAAAGTACAGTTAAATTAACATCAAAGTGATAGCCTTCCGGCAAATGGCTAGCCAGCATTCCCACAAAGTGCATTGACCATATCGCTAACCCCAAGATTAGCCCACTCGCAATCAAAATGCTTTTTTCAAACTTTTTATAAGCACCTTTAAAAACGAGTTCTTCCATCGAAACTGCAGCGTAACATGTCGCGACTGCAACCAAAATGGAAACGATGACCAATGTGCTATCGTAATCAACGTGAACCATAAAGGACTTCCATGATTATTCAGTACTTTTTTTTATATGATGAGCAAAATGCCCGAAATCCGAACGACGTTTTACACCCAAAGAAGCCATGAATATGGTATTCATAAACTTTCCTTAACAATAACATCATCTAGCATAAGGTCAAGTCTTTTTCACTTTATAAATCAATAGAATAAAAGCACATTTTCATTTCAAACCAATGAAAAATCTTGTTTTTTTATTACATTTTTTTTACCAAAAGACTCATTTTATTTTGCTAAATCATTTTAATTTTTAAGTTATTTCAATTTGTTTGTTTTTAATCGTGCAGATACCCCAAAGCATGCAACACTTTTTAGTTTAAATCATCGCTGCAAATGAGCAGCAACATGATCAAAACATAAACAATATAAGCTTATTTTTCAAGCTACATTGTTATAACTCTGTTATCACAGCCCATAAAAAAGCCCCTGTACAAACAAGGGCTTTTAAAGATTAAACTAGAACTTAGTTTTTCTCTTTATCTACGATTTTGTTCGCTTGAATCCAAGGCATCATCGCACGTAACTTATTACCCGTTACTTCGATACCATGTGCAGCATTTTGACGACGACGAGCAGTCATTGATGGATAGTTCAACGCACCTTCTTGGATGAACATCTTCGCGTATTCACCAGATTGGATACGTTTCAATGCATTACGCATTGCTTCACGAGACTGTTCGTTGATTACTTCAGTACCAGTCACATATTCACCGTACTCAGCATTGTTAGAAACTGAGTAGTTCATGTCTGCGATACCGCCTTCGAACATCAAGTCAACGATTAACTTAAGTTCATGTAAGCATTCGAAGTAAGCCATTTCTGGTGCATAACCAGCTTCAACCAAAGTTTCGAAGCCCATTTTAACCAATTCAACCGCACCACCACAAAGAACTGCTTGCTCACCGAATAAGTCAGTTTCAGTTTCTTCACGGAAAGAAGTTTCGATGATACCCGTACGACCACCACCTACGCCTGAAGCATAAGAAAGTGCAACGTTACGCGCATTGCCAGAAGCATCTTGATGGATCGCGATTAAGTCAGGAACACCTGAACCACGTTGGTATTCAGAACGTACTGTGTGACCAGGTGCTTTCGGAGCAACCATGATTACGTCTAAGTCTTTACGTGGAACAACTTGGTTATAAAGAATAGAGAAACCATGAGCAAATGCTAAAGTTGCACCTTCTTTGATGTTTGGTTCAATCACGTCACGATAAAGTTGAGATTGGAACTCATCTGGCGTCAAAATCATGACTAAGTCAGCTTGAGCAACAGCAGCTGGAACTTCAGAAACTTTAAGACCTGAATTTTCAGCTTTTTTCCAAGAAGTAGAACCAGCACGTAAACCAACAGTTACGTCTACGCCAGAATCTTTCAAGTTAAGTGCATGTGCATGGCCTTGTGAACCATAACCAATGATTGCAACTTTCTTGCCTTGGATGATTGATAAGTCACAGTCTTTATCGTAAAAAATTTGCATCTGTTTTCTCCATGAAAACTTTAAAATATGTTGGGTATTTCCCCCTCACCCTAACCCTCTCCCCAAGGAGAGGGAACTCCTTCTCCCTCTGGGAGAAGGTTGGGATGAGGGTTTTTAAAAACTTAAATTGTTAAAACTTTTTCGCCACGCGCGATGCCTGATACACCAGAGCGTACAACTTCAAGAATGGTATTTTCTGCAAGCGCATCAATAAAACCATCAATCTTGTCCGTTGTACCTGCGATCTGAATGGTATAGGTCGTTGGTGTTACATCAACGATTTGGGCACGGAAGATGTCAGCTGTACGTTTAATTTCCGCACGTGCTGCACCCAAGGCTTTCACTTTGATCAACATCAATTCACGTTCAATGTGTGAACCTTCTGACAAATCAACCACTTTTACCACTTCAACCAATTTATTCAGTTGCTTGGTGATTTGTTCAATTTTGTGATCATCGCCATATGTCGTTAATGTTAAACGAGATAAGGTTTCATCTTCGGTTGGCGCAACATTCAGTGTCTCAATGTTGTAATTACGTTGAGAAAACAATCCCACCAAACGAGAAAGCGCACCAGCTTCGTTTTCAACGAGTACAGAAATAATATGTCTCATTATGTACGCTCCCCTTTGCCTAACCACATATCTTGCATTGATTGCCCAGCAATCAGCATTGGATATACATGTTCTGTACGGTCTACCATGACATTAATGAATACACATTTATCATTAATTGCCATCGCTTCAGCTAATTTAGATTCCAGCTCATCCGCATGATCAATCTGAATACCAACATGACCGTAAGCTTCCATTAACTTGGCAAAGTCTGGTAATGAATCTACATAAGAACTTGAATGACGTCCTTCGTAGTTCATGTCTTGCCATTGCTTTACCATGCCCAAGGCTTGGTTATTTAAGCAAAGGATCTTCACATTCAAGCCATATTGCTTACATGTCGATAATTCTTGGATACACATCTGAATCGATGCTTCACCAGTAATACAAACCACTTGCTGATCTGGGAATGCTAACTTCGCAGCCATTGCATATGGCAAGCCAACACCCATGGTGCCTAAGCCACCAGAGTTGATCCACTGACGTGGACGTTTGTATTTGTAGTAGTTCGCACCAAACATCTGATGCTGACCAACGTCTGAAGTAATGATGGCTTCACCATTGGTCACACGATCTAATGCCTCAACCACTTGCTGAGGTTTCATTACACCATTTTGACCTGCTTCATAACGTAAGCCGTGTACTTTGCGCCACTCATTAATCTGAGACCACCATGCTGCAATTGCTTCAGGGTTTGGCTTAGATACATTCATTTGTTTCAATTGAGCCAACATTTCTTGAAGTACAGGTTCTACCGCACCCACGATTGGGATATGCGCCATAATCGTCTTCGAAATGGTTGCTGGATCAACATCAATATGAATCACTTTGGCATTGAGACAGAATTTTGCAGGGTTATTGGTTACGCGGTCATCGAAACGCGCACCAATGGCCAAAATCACATCTGCATTATGCATTGCCATGTTGGCTTCATAGGTACCATGCATCCCTAACATTCCCACGAATTGTGGATCGTTACCAGGGAAAGCACCTAAACCCATTAAAGTATTAGTGACTGGATAACCTAATAAATGTGCAAGTTCTGTCAATAAGCCAGATGCATTACCTTGAACAACACCACCGCCCGTATAAATCATTGGGCGTTTAGCCGTAATCAACTCATCAATCGCTTTACGAATTTGACCTGAGTGACCACGTGAAGGCGGTTGATATGAACGCATCTTCACTTTTTCTGGATATTCGTAGGCAAATTTTTCTGCAGGGTTGGTCGCATCTTTCGGAATATCAACAACGACTGGACCCGGACGGCCAGACGAAGCGATATAGAATGCTTTCTTAATGATTGCAGGAATTTCACTTGCGTGACGCACTTGGAAACTGTGTTTTACGATTGGACGAGAAATACCAACCATATCTGTTTCTTGGAACGCATCCTCTCCAATAAGATGGCTTGCAACCTGACCAGACAAAATCACCATTGGGATTGAGTCCATGTAGGCTGTTGCGATTGGAGTGACGGTATTGGTAGCGCCTGGTCCAGAAGTGACCAGTACCACACCTGTTTTACCTGTTACGCGTGAGTATGCATCTGCCATGTGACCAGCAGCTTGCTCATGACGCACGAGGTAATGGTTAATTTTGTCTTGTTGAAATAGCGCATCATAAATATGTAATACAGCGCCGCCTGGATACCCAAAAACATGCTCTACGCCTTCGTCCGCAAGCGCACGAACGAGCATTTCACCACCAGATAAAAGTTCCAACGTGATTCACCCTAGTATTTTGCACAATTTATGGGAGACATAAATTGTGTTCATTCATTAACTTTTGCACTTCTTATAAGTGTGCGTATTCTACTCGTTTTTGCTGCAATAGGAAAAATTTTCTGAGACTCATCAGCCGTATAAACTTGATGACATCTCGAATCAAAATGTGCTGGGATAAGCATATTTCAAAAAATCATTCTCTCGGCTAGAAAGAATGTCCATTGCAAGCCATGACATTTATTCGAAGGGTGATCAAATAAACACATATAAAACTTGAGAAAGCATTCTTGTTTCTTTCATAAGCAATGTCAAGAACAAAGAAAAGGATTTTAACGAATATTTTTTAGCTGCCGTTTTTTTAAACACATTTCACAGAATAATTTGGTCTTGTTAAACGCCCATTTATCAAAAAACTATTTTCTTTTTGCTTTAAAATAGGCATTGTAAACTGCTTATTTAGACACTTTGATCGAATATATTCAGCATTCTCTTGGGGAGATCAAATATGAAAATATCTTATTTAAAAACAATCTTATACACAATTTCAACAACAACATTGCTACTCTGCTCCAGCCAAAACTATGCGCAACAATATTACAAATGGGTCGATGCCAATGGTTCTACTCATTACACCACTACGCCGCCGCCCAAAGGTGCAAAGCGTTTGGACAAAGTTTCAACGTATGGCAATAGCCATCAAAGCACCAATCCAACGAATCAACAAAGCCATCAAGCGAATCCTGAAGTCACACCAAATGTAACACAGCAAACACCGCCGACAGCGCCATCTACTCCAGCGAACTCAGTTAAACCACAAAGCCCTCCGCCTGCCGCAGCATCATCAGAGCGCTAAATAGCGATCTAAACCTGCAAGGTCATCTTCAACACGGCGGCCTTGCAGATAAAATCCCGATCTAAAAACTGACATTTCCTACAATTTTGCGCTATGCTGTGCAGCAATCTTAACTTTACTTTTTTGTTGTATCGCATATCCCTATGACGACTTCTCACATTGACTCCGAATATCAAGCAAGTGCCATTGAGCCTCAAGTTCAACAAGACTGGGACAATCGCAAAGTTTTTAAAGTTGCAGACACTGTAGAGGGCAAACATCGCTATATCCTGTCGATGTTCCCGTACCCAAGTGGCAAACTGCACATGGGGCATGTGCGTAACTACACCATTGGTGACGTGATTAGCCGTTTCCATCGCTTAAAAGGCGAAACAGTATTACAACCAATGGGTTGGGATGCATTTGGTTTACCCGCTGAAAATGCAGCGATTGCTCACCAAGTTGCACCAGCAAAATGGACTTTTGAAAATATTGCCTACATGCGTGACCAATTAAAAAAATTGGGTCTGTCTGTCGACTGGGATCGCGAATTTGCAACGTGTACACCAGAGTACTACCACTGGGAACAATGGTTATTCGTACAACTTTATAAGAAAGGCTTGATCTATCGTAAGTTATCAACCGTGAACTGGGACCCCGTTGACCAGACCGTACTTGCGAATGAACAAGTTGAAAATGGTCGTGGTTGGCGTTCAGGTGCATTAGTTGAAAAACGCGATATTCCAATGTACTACTTCCGCATTACTGACTATGCACAAGAATTATTAGACGATTTAGATACGTTAAAAGATGGTTGGCCACAACAGGTCTTGACCATGCAACGTAACTGGATTGGTCGTTCAACGGGAATGGAAATTACCTTCCCTTCTGCCAATCCAGCAATCTATGCAGATGGCCTAACCGTTTATACCACGCGCGCGGATACCTTGATGGGTGTGACTTATGTTGCTGTTGCAGCAGAACACCCAATGGCGCTGAAAGCGGCTGAAAACAATCCTGAACTTGCTGCATTTATTGAAGAATGCCGTATGGGTTCAGTTGCCGAAGCGGATTTAGCCACGGCTGAAAAGAAAGGTATGGCAACAGGTTTATCTGTTAAGCATCCAGTGACTGGCGATGAACTTCCTGTTTGGATTGCCAACTATGTATTGATGTCTTACGGTTCAGGCGCTGTAATGGCGGTTCCTGCACATGATGAGCGTGATTTTGAATTTGCCAATAAGTTCAACTTGCCAATCAAACAAGTGATCGATGCCCAAAGTGCTGATGATGCAGCGTATTCTGCAACTGAATGGCAAGAGTGGTATGGCTCGAAAGATGGCAAATTGGTTAATTCGGGCGAGTTTGATGGTTTAGCATTCCAAGCTGCTTTTGATGCCTTCCTTGCAAAATTAGAACCACAAGCTTTAGCAAATTCTAAGGTTCAATTCCGTTTACGTGACTGGGGTGTTTCTCGTCAACGTTACTGGGGTTGCCCAATTCCAATGATCAACTGTAACAGCTGTGGTCAAGTCACTGTTCCAGAAGATCAATTACCTGTCGTATTACCAACCGATGTGGTTCCAGATGGTTCTGGTAACCCATTGAACAAGATGCCTGAATTCTACGAAACCAAATGCCCAAGCTGTGGTGGCGATGCGCGTCGTGAAACCGATACCTTGGATACCTTTGTAGAATCCTCTTGGTACTATGCACGTTATGCCTCTCCAGACTTTACTGGCGGTATGGTAAAACCTGAAGCGGCTCAAAGCTGGCTTCCTGTGAACCAATATATCGGTGGTGTTGAACATGCAATCTTGCACTTACTTTATGCACGTTTCTTCCATAAATTGATGCGTGATGAAGGCGTGGTACAAGGTAACGAACCATTTACTAACTTGCTCACTCAAGGCATGGTGTTGGCAGATACCTTCTATCGTGAAGCAGAAAACGGCAAGAAAACTTGGTTCAACCCTGCTGACATCGAATTAGAGCGTGACGAAAAAGGTCGTATCCTTTCTGCGAAATATTCAGGTGATGGTCAGGAAGTTGTGATTGGCGGACAAGAAAAAATGTCGAAGTCAAAAAACAACGGCATTGACCCACAGGCGATTATTGATCAATACGGCGCAGATACTGCTCGTGTCTTCATGATGTTCGCTGCACCACCAGATCAATCACTCGAATGGTCTGATGCAGGTGTTGAAGGAGCTAACCGCTTCTTGAAACGTGTATGGCGTTTGGCTGCAGGCTTCTTGGAAAAAGGCAATCAAGCAACAGCGATCGATACTGCAAACTTATCAAAAGATGCGCAAGATTTACGTCGTAAAACCCATGAAACGATCCAAAAAGTGGGTGATGACATCGAACGTCGTCATGCGTTCAACACGGCAATTGCCGCATTGATGGAATTACTCAATGCCAGCAATAAGTTCGAAGCAAAAGATGACAATGATGTAGCTGTTGCACGTGAAGCAATCACCACATTGCTCACCTTACTTGCACCATTTGCACCACATTTGAGTCAAACTTTGTTAACTCAGTTTGGTTTGGAATTAACGACGATCGAATTCCCGCAAGTGGATGAGTCAGCGTTAACCCGTAATACACAAACGATTGTTGTACAAGTGAATGGTAAACTTCGTGGTAAGTTAGACGTCGCAGTCGATATCTCAAAAGATGATTTATTGGCATTGGCAAAAGCCTTACCAGAAGTGCAACAATTCTTGACTGGCCCTACCAAGAAAGAAATTGTGGTACCAAATAAACTTGTTAACTTAGTAGTTTAATAATCCTTTCTAACCTCTCTTAAAAAAGAGAGGTTTCCCCCTTCTATAAGAAAAGGGATTAGAAGAGATTTCATTCGAGGAATAAATATGCACTTAGCGCAACGTGCAGCTGCTATCGTACTCACTTTAGGCCTAAGTGCAGGCTTAGTCGGCTGTGGCTTTCATCTAAAGGGAAGTAATCCAACAGCAGCGCCACTGGTCTATAACAAACTCACGCTCGCCATGCCTGCGAGTACCAGCGAACTTGAAAATAAGCTTAGTATTTATCTCAGCGCGACCGGTGTTCAACTGAGTAATGCCAATGATGCTTATGTACTTCGTATATTGGATTACACCCCTCGCCGCCAATTACTGAATGGTAAATTGACAGAAGTGTTGTTACGTTTAACAGTGACCTTCCAGATTGAAGACCGCCAAGGCAAAAAAATTACCGAACCCCGTACCTTAACCGCTTCTCGTACCTATCAATACGACGTGGCAACGGTCAACACTGATAACCAACAAGAAGCTTATCTAAACCGTATTGTGATTGATGATGTGGCGCAGCAAATTACGCGTCAAATCGCAGCCAATCGTTTACCTAAAGCTCAACCTTAATTTGTCATTATGAAACTAGATTATGTTCAAGCCTTAAAACGTGTTGATGAGGCTCGCGGTGCATGGATTATGCATGGACAAGAGCCTTTGCTTGAACAGAATCTGCTCGACACTTTTCGTAAAAGCTGGCAACAACAAGACGTTGAACGCCAACGTTATGACATTAGTAGCGTCAATGACTGGAAAAATGTCTTTAATGCACTCAACAGTTTATCGCTATTTTCGCAACAACTTGCAATTGAAGTACATGGCAATATCAAACCCGATGCCAACGGCTTAAAACTGCTGAAGCATTATATTCAACATAATGAACATAACCTCTTACTGATTGTTTTACCGAAGCAAGACAGCAGCAGTTTAAAGTCGGCTTTTTTCCAAGTGGTCGAAGCCAATGGTGTTGTGGTTGCGCTGACGGCGACCTACCCACAAGACCGACAACGCATCTTAAGCATCGAAGCCGAAAAACTGGGGATTCAACTGAATCATGATGCTTGGCAATGGTTGATGCAGCATCATGAACATAACTTGTTGGCTGCTAAAAACAGTTTAATGCGGGTTGCGGATACTTTCCCCGATATCCAACAGATTCAGATTGAACAATTGTATTCCTGTTTACAAGACCAATCGCGTTATACGACTTATGATTTAAGTGATGCCTTGCTTACTGGAAACTTGGCACAGTCAGTCAAGATTTACCAATATCTAATCGCTGCGGGTGAGCCTGATAGTCTGATTTTATGGACCCTAAGCAAAGAAATGCGCTTACTGATGCAGCTATTTGAACAGCCACATAATGCGATTCAACTTGGGATCTGGAAAACCAAAGTATCACAATATCAACAAGCTCTACGTCGTTTAAATCCAAGACAGTTTCTAACTTGGTCTGATTTATTGTTGCGTATTGATGCAGCGATCAAAGGTATGTCCAAAGAAAATCCAGAACAGCTGATGCTACAAGCCTTAGCTGAACTGTGTGGTACTACACTGTTTGCTCAACCTGCTTAGAGTATTCATCTCCATCACATAATAAGAATAATGGATCAACGCATGCCATTCCATTTAAGCCCCGACCAAATCAAGCAGATCAAAAATCTATTCCAACAAGCCGACAGCCTGATCATCAGTGCAGGTGCTGGTATGGGAGTCGATTCGGGTTTACCTGACTTTCGTGGCAATCAAGGTATGTGGCAAGCCTATCCCGAGCTAGGTAAACAACGCATCGATTTCACCGAAATTGCCAATCCAGCCGCGTTTAAACGGCATCCACGTTTGGCTTGGGGATTTTACGGGCATCGCTTGGCACTGTATCGTCAGACCACACCCCATTCAGGCTTTCTACAACTGAAGCAACTGGCAGAAATATTAGAGCTTCCTAATTTTGTATTTACCTCGAATGTTGATGGTCAATTTCAAAAAGCAGGATTTAATCCTGATCACATTTATGAATGTCATGGTTCGATTCATCATCTGCAATGTCTGGACGCGTGTACACAGACCATTTGGCCCGCAGATGAATTAAAGCCAGAAATCGATCATCAGGACTGTCAATGGCTGGGGCAATTGCCACAATGTCCATACTGTGATGGTCTGGCACGACCGAATATCTTAATGTTCAATGATATGGGTTGGTTAAGCCACCAACATGATCTGCAGGCAAAACACTTAAAAGCTTTTCTAAAAGATCATCAGCGCCCTGTGGTGATCGAAATGGGCGCTGGTACAGCCATTCCAACCGTACGTTATTTTAGTGAGCAATTTGCGTCAGGTCTGATTCGAATTAACCTACGTGAATATACGCTCCCTGCACAAGGTGGTATTGCCCTTGCAACAACGGCTGAACAAGGAGTGCGTGGTATTTATCAGATTTTTATAGAATAACTTATCGGCAAAAAAGCAAATAATTCTCATTCTAGATTAAAAATATTCACGCTTTATCCTTATTTCACTTTTATACTAAGTCCAGTTTTTCACTTTTGACCTGCTGCCATGCCAAAAACAAACGCAAAAAAAATCCAACCGCGTAAAATCATTATGATCGCTATCGGGGTGCTGATCATTGCAGCGCTCGGATGGATGTTCTTCAAACCTAAAGCCCAAGCACCACAATATATTAGCGCTGAAGTCTCTCGCGGCGATATCGAAGATTCGGTATTGGCAACTGGGGTACTGGAAGCCACCAAAATGGTAAGTGTCGGTGCACAGGTATCGGGTCAGGTGAAAAAAATGTATGTGCAATTGGGTGACCAAGTCAAACAAGGTCAGTTGATTGCGCAAATTGACTCGATTCGCCAAGAGAACGAACTCAAAACAGCAGATGCCAGTATTAAAAATCAACAAGCGCAGTTGGCAGTACAGCAAGCCAATTTAGCCAAGGTTGAAGCGGAATATAAACGCCAACAAGCCATGTATAGCCAAGATGCCACTTCGCGTGCTGAACTCGAAAGTGCGTTGGCAAACTTTAAAACAGCTCAGGCACAAATTACCTCGATTAATGCACAAATCGAGCAATCTCGCCTAACCTTGGCTACGGCAAAAGAAAATTTAGGTTATACCCGTATCGTGGCACCGATGGATGGCACCATTGTGGCGATTGTGACGGAAGAAGGTCAAACCGTAAACGCCAACCAAACTGCACCGACCATCGTGAAATTAGCAAAACTCGATACCATGACCATCAAGGCACAGATTTCTGAAGCCGATGTCATGAAAGTTGAACAAGGTCAAACCGTGTATTTCACCACTTTAGGCAATAGCGATAAAAAACATTACGCTAAATTGCGCCAAGTGGAACCTGCACCAAATTCGATTAATACCGAAACCAGCAGTAGCAGCAGTTCATCAACGTCGAATGCTGCGGTGTACTACAACGCTTTATTTGATGTACCGAATGAAGACGGCAAACTTCGTATTGATATGACCGCACAGGTTTATATTGTGTTGGCAGAAGCAAAAAATGCACTGACTGTGCCTGCGGCAGCCATCCAAACTCAACGTGGTAACCGTGCTAAAGGTAGCCAGGCCAATGGTGCTTCATCAGCTGATCAAGCGAAAAAACCGGATGCTGACAAGACACAACGTCCAAAACGCCTAGAGCTCAGTGAAGAAGAAAAAGCGCTGGTTGCACAAGGCAAAGCTTCAACAGGTATGGTTCGTGTCTTACAAGCTGATGGTACGGCTCAGCCGCAACCAGTATTGATTGGCCTGAATAACCGTGTCACCGCACAAGTGCTTAAAGGTTTAAAACAAGGTGATCAAGTGGTGATTGCAGATGCCTCAGACAGTTCAAATGAAGCAGCCAAACGTAGCAATCAACGTGCAATGAGAATGTAATATGACTCAAAATCAAACACATTCATCACAACCACTGCTTGAGGTCAGTCAGCTCACCCGTGAATTTCCTGCGGGTGAAGGCACCGTACAGATTCTCAAAGGCATTGATTTAAAAATTTATGCAGGTGAGTTGGTTGCGATTGTCGGGCAATCGGGTTCGGGTAAATCCACCTTGATGAACATCTTGGGTTGTCTTGATAAGCCCAGCGCAGGAAGTTACAAGGTCAATGGTAGAGAAACACGCCAATTAGAACCAGATGAACTGGCACAATTACGCCGTGAATATTTTGGTTTTATTTTCCAGCGTTATCACTTATTGGGTGATCTCAGTGCTTCAGGTAACGTTGAGGTTCCTGCAATTTATGCGGGTGTAGACAGTCATCTTCGCCAAGAACGTTCTGCTGAACTACTATCCGAACTAGGGTTAGAAGAACGTTTGCATCATCGCCCAAGCCAGCTATCTGGTGGTCAGCAACAACGAGTGTCGATTGCACGTGCGTTGATGAATGGTGGTGATGTGATTCTTGCCGATGAACCCACAGGTGCATTGGATAAGAACAGTGGTGTCGAAGTAATGCGCATTTTGCGTGAGCTGAATGCCAAAGGCCATACCATTATTCTGGTCACCCATGATCTCAATGTCGCGAAAAATGCGACCCGAATTATTGAGATCAGCGACGGTAATATTATTTCCGACCGTGCCAACACGCCTGAACATAATGACCCCGAACTGGAGCATCAAACCTTAGAGCGTAACCCGCAAAAGAAAACCTCTGCTTGGCGTTCGTTCTTCGATCGTCTTGGTGAAGCCTTCCGTATGGCATTGCTCGCCATGAATGCGCACCGTATGCGTACTTTTTTGACCATGCTCGGGATTATTATCGGGATCGCATCCGTAGTTTCGGTGGTGGCACTGGGAAATGGTTCACAAAAGCAAATTTTAGAAAATATTAGTAGTCTGGGCACCAATACCATTACCGTGTATCAAGGTCGTGGCTTTGGTGATAACTCACGAACCTCACAAGTCAAAACACTAGTCCCTGCCGATGCCGAAGCATTGGCTGAACAGCCCTATGTCGATGGGGTCAGCCCTTCTGCCAATACCAGTTTAACCCTGCGTTATAAAGATACTGAGGCAGCAGCAACGGTCAATGGGGTCAGTTCTGATTTCTTCTATGTCCGTGGTATGACCTTTAAATCAGGACAGCCTTTTGATAAGGCAAGTGTGACTGAACGCGCCCAAGATGTGGTGATTGATACCAATACTGAAAAAACCTTCTTTGCCGATGGCACCAATCCTGTCGGTCAAGTGCTGCTATTAGGTAGTGTTCCAAGTCGGATTATCGGCGTGATTGATGCCCAGCAAGGCTTTATGGGGAATTCAGACAGCCTGAATGTTTATCTGCCCTACTCGACGGTCATGAGCCGTATGCTGGGGCAATCCAATGTACGTAGCATCATCGTGCGTATCAAAGATGAATACCCAAGTAGCGCTGCTGAAAACGCGATTCTAACCTTGCTGGAACAACGTCACGGTGCTCAAGATGTGTTTACCCAAAACTCTGACAGTATTCGTGAAACCATCCAGCAAACCACTGCAACCATGACCTTGCTGATTTCAGCGATTGCCGTCATTTCCTTGGTGGTGGGTGGTATTGGCGTGATGAATATTATGCTGGTTTCTGTGACCGAGCGGACTCAAGAAATCGGGGTACGTATGGCAGTCGGTGCACGTCAAAGTGATATTTTGCAGCAATTCCTGATTGAAGCAATTCTGGTCTGTTTACTGGGCGGTATCTTGGGTGTACTGCTATCTTTAGGGATTGGACAAATCATCGGACACTTTGCCAAAGGCGTGATTGAGATGAGTTATTCAACCACCTCGATTGTCGCAGCCTTTGTCTGCTCAAGCATGATTGGTATTGTATTTGGCTTCTTGCCAGCACGAAATGCGGCACAACTCGATCCAGTTGCTGCTTTAGCGAGAGAATAAGGAATTTGAGTATGTCTTTTCAATTCACAAAATTAGGACTTGCACTGGTACTCACTGGTTCCTTAGCTGGCTGTTCTGCTGTCGTCAAAACACCCTATAACGCACCAACCGTCCAAGTGCCGCAACAGTTCCAGTACAATGCACAAAAAAGTAAAAGTATCAATTTAACTGATCAATGGTGGACGCTATTTAACGATACCCAGTTGAATCAATTGGTCGATCAAGTGTTGGCTAAAAATAGCGACTTAAGTGTCGCAGGCATCACCCTGCAACAAGCCCGACTACAAGCAGGTCTCGCTGAAAATAAACAAGGGATTCGAACCAGTTCAAGTGTCTCTGCGGGTCATAATTATGATCTGCGTTCTGGCGATGGCTCTGACCGTGGTTTATCGACCAGCGTAGGCGTCAGCTATGAACTCGATTTATTTGGTAAGCTTGCCAGTCAAACCGAAGCAAGCCGATGGGAAGCTTTAGCCACTGAGCAAGATTTACAAGCGACAGCACAAAGTCTAGTTGGCACAACAGCAAAACTGTATTGGCAGTTGGGCTATCTGAATGAACGCTATCAAACTATTCAGCAGAATCTCGCCTCAACTCAAAAAACCTACTCTTTGGTACAGTCGCAATATAAAGCAGGTGCAGTATCTGGTTTGGACCTCACCCAAGCTGAACAATCAGTGCAAAGCCAAAAAGCCAGTCTCAGTCAGATTGAACAGCAGCGTGTTGAAGCACGTACTGCCCTTGCAGTCCTGTTGCATGAACCTGTACAACAACTGAATATTCAAGAACCTGCACAGTTACCTCGCAATGCTCTACCAAATATCGCGGTCGGACTCCCTGCTGATATTTTATCGCGTCGCCCAGACCTACAAGCATCTGAGCTACGCCTACGCAAGACTTTAGCAAATAAAGATGCAACTAAAGCCAGCTATTACCCTTCAATCAATTTGACTGGGAATGTTGGTTCTTCAAGCACGTCTTTGACTCAACTGTTAAAGAACCCTGCTTTGACACTCGGTGCGAGCCTTAGCCTACCCTTTCTTCAATATAATGATATGAAGAAAGACATTGCGATCAGTGATCTTGAGTATGAAAAAGCCATTACCCAATACCGTCAAACGCTGTATCAAGCTTTTGCCGATGTGGAAAATGCGCTATCTAATCGCACTCAACTGAATCAGCAAGTACAGTTACAGCAACGTAATGTCGAGCTGGCAGATAAGACAGAACGTTTAACCGAAGTGCGTTATCGCAATGGTGCGATTGCATTAAAGAACTTACTGGATGCGCAGGAAACCACACGTAATGCACGACTCAGCTTGGTGGAAACCAAGCAGAATCAATACAATGCCTATGTGACATTAATGCAAGCCATGGGTGGAAGCCCTGTTAAAGAGTAATCCCATCTAAACGTATAAAGCCGATATTTTAAATACTCAATATCGGCTTTATATTCTTCATAAGCGTTCTAATTGCTGTATCGCTTTTTCAAAACCTTGAGATGCGGCTTGCTGATAATAGCTTTTCGCCTTTTCTTGGTCTGCTAAAACCCCACGACCATAGTAATAAAGATTGCCAAGATTAAAACTACTGTCGATATTGCCTTTCTTATTTGCTTGCTCGAATAAGGTAAAAGCTTCTGAATAATTCTGCTCTACTCCATATCCATTTTCATACATTTCTCCCATATTATTGATTGCAGAAGCATCCCCTTTTTGCATTGCTTGTATGAACCAATAACAGGCTTGTTCATAATCCTGAGTTACACCACGCCCTAAAGCATAGAATGCCCCTAGATTATTTTGTGCTTCGATCACACCAGCATGCGCTGCTTTTTGATACCAGAAAAATGCTTTGTCATCATTTTGATGAACATCTACGCCTTCTGCATAAAGTGTTGCGAGTCGATATTGTGATGAAGGATGATTGAATTGCGCGGCTCTTTCAAAATAGTCCAGTGCTTTATGGATATCTTTGTCAAAAACTTTTCCTTCAATATATACCAACCCCAATAAATTCAGTATCGATTGTTGAGAAATATCAGAACTTTGGAACTGTTCTAAATCAAGCAATGTTTTCTGAATATATCCTTGTGCTTTTTGGATATTCTCGGGGCTAGGCTCAAGTTCAACCAAACATACTGCATAGCCAACAGAACCAGCCAAGCTACCTAACTCAGCACTTTGCTGTAAATAAGGGAACGCCTTATGTGCATTTGGTTGAATGCTTTGACAACCATATAAATATAATAAACCTAAGTTATCTATAACTTGCTGATGACCTTCTGTGTCAAGCATGCTCTCCCATAATACAATTGCACGTTGAACATTTTCCCTATCCAAGTCATTTTCCATTAGCAATGCACTACCTAGATCAATTGTGGCTTGTATATGCCCTTGATCAACAGCCTTTTGTAGCCAATGCTGAGCTTGCGAAAAATCAACAGAGGTTCCTAAGCCATACATATACAACATACCTAGATTTGCAATTGCCTCAAGGTTATTACTTTCAGCTGCACGCTTGATCCAATAAAATGCTTGTTCAAAATTTTGGTTTGTGCCATGCCCCGTAAAATAACAACAGATTCCAACTAATCGCTGTGCATCTACATGTCCATTCTCGGCTAATGCCAACCATTTAATAAACGCCCTAACCTGATTTTTAGTAACGCCCAACCCGACGTAAAAAGCCCACGCCAACTGATTTTCAGCATCTACATTACCTAGATCAGCTGCTTTTTGATACAACTGAAAAGCGTATTGGTTGTCTTGAACAACATCTTCTCCGAGCTCATACAATCGAGCAATTTGAAACATCGCTTCATGACATTCTTCATTTAATTCCAACGCTTTATGAAAATATTCCAAGGCAAGTTTAGGATTTCTCTCAGCGACTAAACCATCCAGTGACATCGTACCCATTAACACATTCGACAAGGGAAAAATTTCAGCGACCTCAGACCAGAGTTCATAAGCTTTTTTATAATCTTGTGGCACGCCATCACCATCAAAATAGGCAAATGCGCTGTGATAAATTTGATAATTCTGCGTTAGAGCCTGTAACGATTCCTCGGTATATTCAATATCAGCATCTATAAGTTGTTGTCGAAGTTCATGTTCCAAACTTGATTGAGTATTTTGTTTTTGCTTTTCTGATTTTTCAATTCGGTCTACTCCCCAATAAATCATAATTGCAACAACAAAAACGACGATTAACCAAAACATTATTCCCCCTAAGTATTAATAATTATTCATTTTATTCCACCTAAATATTACATTATCAGAAACTTAGAACAATAATATTTCATCTAATTTATTTTCATTCTAAAGCTATTTAAATAGGTAGCATGAGATATTAAATTAAAATTAAACAATCCCCAATGAAATTGACTTCCCTATATAATTTAAATGCAACAATGGTTTAACAGTATAGAAAAACATAATAAATGAGTTCAAAAGATGAGTTATATTTTTAGAATTCTACTATGTTGCTAAAAAACAAAGCCGCTATAAAAGCGGCTTTATCAAATAATTTAGAGCAATCTAATTATTCATCATCCATCATGCTTTGGCTCATACCAACCGTATTGAAACCACCATCAACATACATGATTTCACCCGTAATACCCGAAGCCCATGGCGAGCAAAGGAACAATGCTGCATTGCCCACTTCTTCAATGGTCACATTACGTTTTAGCGGCGCAATCTTTTCATTGGCATCTAACATTTTACGGAAAGACTTGATGCCTGAAGCTGCCAAAGTACGGATTGGACCCGCAGAAATTGCATTGACACGAATACCATCTACACCCAAGCTTGATGCTAAATAACGAACACCCGCTTCAAGTGATGCTTTTGCCATCCCCATCACGTTATAGTTCGGCATCACACGCTCAGAACCTTGATAAGTCAAAGTCAACAAACAACCTTGGCGCGCTTGTAATAATGGCTTCGCTGCACGAGCCATCGCAATAAAGCTATAAGCACTAATGTCATGTGCAATTTTAAAACCATCACGGTCGGTCACGTCAGTAAAGTCACCATCAAGCGTATGCGCTGGTGCAAAACCAATTGAATGCACTACACCGTCTAAACCATCCCAGTGTTTTGCTAATTCAACAAAAGCATCGTCAATTTCTGCGTCTACAGCAACATCACAAGGAAAAACCAGTGTTGAACCAAACTGTGCTGCAAAATCATCGACACGTTTTTTCAGCTTTTCATTTGGATAAGTAAACGCAAGCTCTGCACCTTCACGGTGTAACGCAGAAGCAATACCGAAAGCAATCGATAATTTACTTGCAATACCAGCAATTAAAAAACGTTTACCAGCTAAAAGTCCTTGTGACATCTTATTCTCACTCGAAAAATTTTCACCACATGATGCCAATAATCAGCGCATTGCGGAATTGCATAAACCATCTTTTTTACAATCTTGCATAAAAAAATCGCCTCCACTTGAAGACGATTTGTATTTTTTACTTGGATCAGAACTTAATCATCACCGCGTAACAGACTCAATAAACGCAAGAATGAATAATACATCCACACCAATGTTGCCAATAAGGCGATGGCACAGATCCATTCAAATGCTTTTGGTGCGCGTTGTGCAGCCGCATTTTCAATCAAGTCAAAATCCAAGATCAGATTTAATGAAGCAATCACCGCAACAAAGGCAGCAAAGCCAATACCCAACCAGTTGCTTTCAAAGATATAAGGAATACTTGAACCAAAAGCCAAACGTAAAATGATTTGCACCACAAATACCAAGGCAATGGCAATCGAGGCAGAAATCACAACCGCTTTAAACTTTTCAGTGGCACGAATCACTTGGAATTTATATAAGGCAAATAAAACCAATGTGGTCACGAAAGTCGCAAGCAATGCTTGTAAAGGAACACCTGGATATTTCAACTGGAAAATAAACGATACGCCACCTAAAAACGCCCCTTCAAATAAGGCATAAGGAATGGCTAAAGCTGGTGCAGTATTGGATTTAAATGTGGTAATCAAGGCAAGGATTAAACCACCGACTGCGCCAATAATTGTTGCAGCATAGGCAATCGAAAGATTTGCTGTCATCGCACAGTAGAAAAATAAGGCCATGCCTAAAACAGCTGCAATCACCGTCAACAGGACGGATTTTTGAATCGCACCCTGAATGGTCATTGGCTCAGCCAAATCTTGATAGGTTTCTACCCGTGTTAAAATAGGGTTAGTACTTTGCATGTACGCTCTCTTTTTTATAGTTTGCAATTAAACATCGAGTTTAAGCGATTTTTTGAGCAAGCCCAAATTTTTTCACGCATTAAAAAAGGAGCCTCAGCTCCTTTTATGTATTACCCAATAATCGATTACTTATCGTTATTCATGATAAAAAAGTATTCGCGGTAGTATTTCAATTCTGCAATCGAATCACGGATGTCATCCATCGCCAAGTGAGATGCATTTTTCTTTAAACCACTCATAATTTCAGGTCTCCAGCGTTTCGCTAACTCTTTCACCGAAGACACATCTAAATTACGATAATGGAAGAATTGTTCCAATTCAGGCATCAAACGATGCAAGAAACGGCGATCTTGGCAAATCGAGTTACCACACATTGGTGATGATTTTGGACTCACCCATTTCTTTAAGAACTCAAGGGTTTGCTGTTCAGCATCTTGAGCCTTAAGTTTACTACGGCGTACCCGCTCAATCAGACCCGACTGGCCATGTTGCTTGGTATTCCACTCATCCATCGCATTTAGAATCAAATCAGATTGATGTACCGCTAAAACAGGTCCTTCAGCCAAGATATTCAAATGGTCATCTGTAATAATTGTTGCAATTTCAATAATCTTGTCGTTATCGGTATCAAGACCTGTCATTTCCAGATCGATCCAAATTAATCGTGTATCAGGGGTGCTACTCATGGATGGCGATTCTAAAGTGCTTAAAAACATCAATAGTAGCAAATTAATTACATCTTGGCTGTAATTCTATAGTGGCTTCGTGCTATTTTTGCGGTCTTCAAAGTGTGGATTTTTTGGGATATGAATGGCTTTAATTCGTAAGCGTCGTTTAACCGAACAACAGCAGCGTCGTATTGAGAAACAGCATAAATCACGTCAAGACGACATTGACACATCGCAAGATCTGGATGGACTGGTTGTTCAGCATTATGGTCGTCAACTCGAAGTACAAGCTTTATCTGTGCCTGAACAGCACCCTGAAAAACCACAAGTGGCTGAAGGTGAGCCAGAACCGTTCTGGAAACCGATTGAACTCGACAGTGTTTGGCGTTGTCATACCCGTACCAACCTAGAACTTTTGGTCACAGGCGATCGAGTTAAATGGCAGGCTGATCCGATTACCGGTTTAGGCATTATCACCGCGATTTATCCAAGACAATCGCTCCTGACCCGCCCCGATCGTTATCACAAAGTGAAACCCGTCGCAGCCAATATCAGTTTGATTGTGATTGTATTTGCACCTTTACCAGAACCTGCACCCACATTGATTGACCGCTATCTGGTCGCTTGTGCCGATGCCAATATTCCAGCACTGTTAGTCCTGAATAAATCAGATTTACTGACTGAAAATGACCCGATTCTCACCTTGCTCAGTGAATATGAATCTTTAGGTTATGAAACCTTGATTTGTCATTCGCAAGGTGACTTATCTGTGCTTTCAAACCGCATTGATAATGAAACGGTGGCTTTCGTGGGGCAGTCAGGTGTTGGAAAAAGCTCACTGATCAATACCATCGTTCCCGATGCGGCCCAGAAAACCAATATCATTTCTGAGAACTCGGCACTGGGTCAGCACACAACAACATCGACACGTTTGATTAAATTTGGAACAAACGGTGCGTTGATTGATTCCCCAGGAATCCGTGAATTTGGGCTGTGGCATCTCAGTTTAGAAAAGGTTCGTACCGGTTTTCCAGAGATTGAAGCGCATTTAGGGCTATGCCAGTTCCGTAACTGCACCCATACCCATGAGAAAAATTGTGCGCTGAAACAAGCGGTTGATGCTGGCGAAATTTTGCCGCGCCGTTTAGACAGCTATTTACGTTTACTGGATGAAATTCAGGAAGCACAGCAAAAAAGTTAATTTTCTTCGCTGCTTGCCCTTGAACTAAAGATTTTGATCACCATTGAGATAAGTTATACTCAGGGTCAATTTTGATTTTAACTTTAGGTGACTTGTGGAACGCTGGTTAGAGTTTATGGGGAATCACCCCTTCTTATTTGGTGCGCTCGGCGTGTTAATCGTGTTGTTCTTTATTTTAGAAGGGCAACGCAATGGTCGTAAAATTTCACCACAATCTCTAGGTATTTTGGTCAAGGCAAAAAATGCCATCTTGATCGACTTACGTGATGGAAAAGATTTCCGTGATGGACACATCAGTGGCAGTCGTAACATTCCATACAGCCAGATTACAAGTCATATCGATGAATTAAAAGCAAGTGATCGTCCACTGGTCTTCATTTGTAACTTAGGTCAGGTTGCAGGCTCAGCATTGCAGAAAGTTGGTCATACCGACAGCTACCGCTTAGACGGCGGTATTAGCAACTGGAAAGCTCAAGGCTTACCTTTAGTGAAAAGCAAAACCAAAGCTTAAGGAGAGATAAAATGACTACGCAAAACGTCACCATTTATTCAACGCTTTCTTGCCCATATTGCGTACGCGCAAAACAATTACTTGAGCGTAAAGGCGTTGCTTATAAAGAAATTAATCTTTCTAATGAAGCACCAGAAGTTCGTCTTGAGTTAATGCAACGTACCAATCACCGTACTGTGCCGCAAATTTTTATCAAAGACCAATTTATTGGCGGTTTTGATCAACTTTATGCTTTAGAGCGTGAAGGGAAACTCGACCAATTATTAGCTTAACAACATCTAAATCCAAGATTTAAGGAAAAACAATGAGCGAAGAACAAGTTCAACCACAACTCGCGTTAGAACGTATCTATACCAAAGACATTTCTTTTGAAGTTCCAGGTGCACAAGTTTTTACCAAGCAATGGCAACCTGAACTGAACATCAATTTATCTTCTGCAGCAGAAAAAATTGATCCAACTCACTACGAAGTGTCTTTAAAAGTTGTGGTTCAAGCAAACAACGAAAATGAAACTGCGTTCATCGTTGATGTAACTCAATCAGGGATTTTCTTGGTTGATGGTGTAGAAGAAGATCGCCTCCCATACATCTTAGGTGCTTACTGCCCAAATATCTTGTTCCCGTTCTTACGTGAAGCGGTCAATGATTTAGTGACTAAAGGTAGCTTCCCGCAATTGCTGCTTACACCAATCAACTTTGATGCTGAATTTGAAGCAAACATGCAACGCCTACAAGCGGATGCAGATGCGCAAGGTCAAGCATAAGGCTTTAGCCTTGAATCAAAAAAACCACAGCAACTGCTGTGGTTTTTTTATCATAATAAAAAAGATCCGAATAAAACGAGAATAAACCATGACCACAACACTTTATCCGCTATGCCAACAGGTCTTTCCTGAACTAACACAGGTTCCTCATCCTGCTCATGCACACGATTTTCATCAATTTATCAATTGGGCCAACACCTTACATTCCAACATTCAATATGTTGAGTTAAAAGAATACTATGACAATGACACCGACAAGTGCTATCAACTACAACAAGCCCAAGTCGATATTGAACAACTGAATAATCGTATTGAAGCTGAGGTTGAACAAGTCTTCGCTGAATATGCAGAGAGCGCTCCAGAACAGCAGAATGAAATTGATTTTGCTGAACATATCTATGCGATTTTATTTGACAATATCTATGCGGTTGCAGAACAACATGGTCTGGCCTTGCTGCTGATCTCGAATGAAAATCCTTATTGGATGCTGGTTCCCGACCAAACTCAGCAGATTAATCACCTGATTGAGGCTTTTAATGCAACGTTTTCAGATGTTGAGCTCTATCACTATGTTTAATATTGAGTAGCCTTATTCCACAATGGTTCTAAAAGTCAGATTCACCCGTGCCATACTGACTTTTTTGGTCGGCGGTAGGCGATGCAACCAATAGGTCTGCGTGGTGTCTTTCATCACCAATAAGCTACCATGTTCTAAATAAAGTTCGACTTTTTCTTTGCTCTGCTTATGTTTAAATGCGAATTTACGCTCGGCACCAAAACTAAATGAGGCAATCGCGCCATCTTTTTTTAAATCCGTTTCACCATCGCTATGCCAAGCCATCCCCTCTTCACCACTATGATAAAGATTGAGCAAACAAGAGTTAAATGTCTCCCCCGTTAAATTTTCGGCCAGTTGTTTTAACTCCAGTAATTCCTGTGTCCACGGCAAGGCATATTTATTCATATTGGAATAGGTATATTCAAAGCGTCGATCTCCATACCACGCTACTTTACGTTTAGTCGTCAATAACTTTCCAAAGATCAGTGCCTGATCATTTTCCCATGCAATGGTCTGCATCAGTTGATCAAAATAATGATCTGCCGCCGCGGTCTGCACCACTTTGCCGTAGTACTGTACCGTGCCGTCATAAGGCAAATGATTCTGCTTTGGATCAGCTTCAATATCAAATAGTTGCATCTTTCCACTTCTTATAGGCTTGCTGCATACAATGTCCACACGGTCGGAAACCTTGTGCAATTGCTTCTTGCTCATCGACAAAAAATACCCGATTCTTTCTCAGCATGCGCTTCCCTGAAGCACAGGTCAATCTGCCATAAATTTTAAGCTGTACGTTTCCAGCATACAAAATTTCCTGCTGTTTTAGTTTCAGATGCAGCTCGGTCTGCGTTAATTCTAGATGCCGCCACATCAGACTAACTCACCGCATCATGGAAAATGATGCCTAAGCTATAACGCTCCCCTTGATGAATTGGGCTGACACCATGTTTCATCTGCACCCGATAATAGCCTTGACTGCCTTTTTCAGGCTTAAATTGGGTGGTGAAAATCAACAGATCACCCTGCTGTGGCTGCATCACCATAGCCTTAGATTGAGCCCTAGGAGTTTGTTGGGTGAAGACCAGTTCTCCGCCCCTAAAATCCACATTCGGCTGACTCAATACAATCACCAACTGTATCGGGAAATACACCTCACCATATAAATCCTGATGAAGCGTATTAAAGCCGCCTTGTCCATATTTCAAAATCAGTGGCGTTGCCAACGTTTGTCCCTGTTGATGGCACTGCTGTAGAAATTCAGAATGTGATGATGGAAATGAACCTTCTAGCTTCAACACCCTAAACCATGCATACGCGATCGGTACCAAATAGGGATAGATCTCATGCCGTATCCGCTCAACCAAATTTGGCAAAGGATAAGTAAAATACTTATATTCACCTTGACCAAAACGATAACGCTGCATCTCTACCGTTTTACGATAAAGTTCAATTTGTGGATATGACTGTTTCAGCATTTCACATAGCTCGGTCGATAGAACCTGCTCAATCAGGGCAAAGCCCTGTTGGTGCATTTGCTCAGTAATATCATCCCAATCCGCTGTTTGAATCTTATCAATCACGGTTTGGATTTGTGTCAATTCAGATGGCTGCATGAGTTTGCACACCTTCCCAACCGATCAATGCTGTTTTACGCAATGTTCCCCACTCATAGCCACCAAAAGCCCCTGTAGACTGAATCACCCGATGACACGGGATCAGGAATGCCACAGGATTACTACCAATAGCGGTGCCGACCGCTCGGGCAGCTTTGGGATGCTCAATTGCCTTGGCCAACTCACCATAGGTAGAGAGCTGCCCCATCGGAATCTTGAGCAGACTTTGCCATACTTTAAGCTGAAACTCGGTGCCTTTTA
The DNA here is from genome assembly GCF_037028485.1 of Acinetobacter sp. 102. Classification (NCBI taxonomy): domain Bacteria; kingdom Pseudomonadati; phylum Pseudomonadota; class Gammaproteobacteria; order Moraxellales; family Moraxellaceae; genus Acinetobacter; species Acinetobacter sp. 102. The sequence continues at coordinate 21,251 of NZ_JAZEZK010000004.1, read as the reverse complement.
AATGCAGTTTAATCTCTGCCAATTGTGGTTGCTCTTTTTGAAACAAGGCTAACGCACTTTGTTGAAATGCATCGCTCTGTTGAATAAACTCAGCCTGAGGAAATTGTGCTGTTAATTGCTGCAAAGCATCAGCCTGATTGTCCACAAAACTCAGTGCACAAATGCCTTTATGTGTGGATGCAATCAGTACTTCACCAAACAAGGTCTCTGCGAATTGATAATGAATCGTCAGGCTCTGTCCACCATGTTTATATTCGGCTGGGGTCATACCTTCAATCTGTATAAATAGATCGTGCAATCGACTGGTACTGGACAGTCCTGTGGCAAAGGTTGCATCAAAAATACTGCCCTGCTCTTGTTTTAAAATCTTCTTGGCATGCTCAACACTAATATATTGCAAAAACTTTTTCGGACTGGTACCGACCCATTCAGTAAATAAACGCTGAAAATGTGCAGGACTTAAATGAATATGTGCAGCGACTTCATCCAATTGTGGCTGTTGCTGAAAGTTCTGTTGAATATACTGAATCGCTTGAGCAATACGCTCATAATTACGTTGTTGTGAGGACATATCATCACCTCTCATCATTCATGTTTTCACTGTAGCAACTTTGCCATTCCATGAAAATCTGAATCATGCTCAGTCTCAGCTTTGTCTTTCTAGCGTCTCAAATCCCGATGAAAAAAGCCGTACTTCTTGGAAGTACGGCTCTATCATGTTATCACCTATCACTTATATATTAGTGGGTGTAATACTTATGCCCTTGGTCACGTAACTCGGCAATCTTTTTGCCTTGCTTTTTGGCGTCATCCAGCTTGCCCGCTTGAACCAGCAATTTGGCTTTATCAATTTCTACAATAATTTGGTCAAATAAAGCGGTAGAGGCTGGCACTTTTTCAGTGGTATTCGGCGCCAATTTATACTGTTTTGAATGGGTCGCAGCAGCACGCATATTATCCAAAGCTACTGTAGCGGCCTGTGGCGTTGCAGCTTGGTTAAACGCTTTATAATTCTTGCCCAGCGTTTTCATGTCATCTTCTAAACCCGCAGCCATTGCCGTATGGCTAAATGCAAACGCGGATAACATCACAACGGTGGCTAAAGTTTTTTTAATCATTAGGATATCCTATCAAAAACTGTGGCTATGCTTAATTTCTTGATGCAAAACATCGTGCTTTGACTTCAAAGCACCAATGGCAATTGCTGATTTAGCATACATAAAAAATGCAACGGAATCGTTGCATTTTGATAAAAAAGTTCGGGTTCAGACTTTATAGGCGACGGCGTAAAGCATCGGCAATCGACTCAACCAACTGCTGCGAAATCTCTTGTTTTGATGCCTTTTCCAACTCACGTTTTTTCATGTGATAAGACTGGGCAAAAAACACGGTCATGGCATTTTCATCTGAGGCAAAACCGATATCTGGACGTGACACATCATTACAGGCAATCATGTCCAGTTTTTTCGCCACCAGTTTACCCGCAGCGTATTCTTCAACATTTTGCGTTTCAGCAGCAAAGCCAACCATGAATGGACGTTGTTCCTGCTGTGCAATGGTCGCTACAATATCTGGATTTTTCACCAAAGCCACCGCGAGCTCATCACCTGCTTTCTTAATCTTATGCTCAGCCACTTGTGCCACACGATAATCCGCCACAGCTGCTGTTGCGATAAAGATGTCACAGCCCTCTTTAAGCTGATTCATGCTGACATCCAACATCTGCATTGCAGAACTGACATTCATACGTTGCACACCATTCGGTGTATCCAAACTGACAGGTCCTGCCACCAAGGTGACTTTTGCCCCTGCTGCATAACACGCCGCTGCCAGAGCAAAGCCCATTTTGCCAGTGCTGTGGTTAGAAATATAACGTACAGGGTCAATCGCTTCACGCGTTGGCCCAGCGGTAATGGTGACGCGCTTTCCAGCTAACAAACCGAATTTTTCGGCCAAGGCACGTTGTGCTTTATGGAAATAGGCTGCAACTTGACGAGCCAAATCTTCAGGCTCAGGCATACGGCCTAACCCCACATCACCACAGGCTTGCTCGCCTGCATCTGGCATGATCACATGAACGCCATCTTCGACCAAGGTTTGCAAATTGCGCTGTGTCGCTTTTGCTGCCCACATTTGCTGATTCATGGCAGGTGCAACCCATACAGGTGCTTTGGTTGCCAGATATAAAGTACTGAGCAGATCATCTGCCAAGCCATTGGCAAATTTTGCAATGCTGTCACAGCTGGCAGGTGCCACCAGAACCAAATCGGCCCAACGTGCCAATTCGATATGTCCCATGCCTGCTTCGGCTTCAGGATCAAGCAATTCGGTATGCACAGGATTGCCTGAAAGTGCTTGAAAAGTAAGTGGGGTAATAAATGCTTGTGCGCCATGGGTCATGACCACACGGACATCAAAACCGAAATCTTTTAAACGGCGCACCAAGATGGCACTTTTATAGGCAGCAATACCACCTGTAACCGCTAATATAATGTTTTTATGGGGAATAACACTTAGATCGAAGCTCACAAACAGGATACCTTACTGTTGCAGTGGCGCTCACAATAGCATTAAATAAGTGGATACCCAAGTAGCACCCTCAACATTTCAGCACGGACGATGATCGAAAATCGTGTTGACATGACGCAATATAAAAGGAAAAGACGCGCAATTATTTTTGCCTGTTAAAAAAATAATCACAATAAAATCAAAAGGAAATTGACGGTTGAATCAATCTATTAAAACTTGGCCTGAACAAGAGCGCCCAAGAGAACGACTTTTATCCCAAGGACCGCAAAGCTTATCCGATGCGGAACTGTTGGCGATTTTTCTGCGTTCAGGCTCAAAACAGCACTCTGCGGTGGAATTGGCGCGTCTTTTGATTCAACATTTTGGCGGACTTAATTTGATATTTGATGCCAATTTTGAAGATTTATCACAATTTAATGGTATTGCCTCCACCAAATATGCGCAGCTGATGGCGGTAAAGGAACTTGGACGGCGTTATCTGAATAATCATTTCCAGCAACAACGGCTTTGTCTAGATACTTCAACCTTAGTGCTCGACTATTTACGCTATGAACTGCAAGGTGAAAAACAGGAAGTTTTTGCGGTGCTGTGTTTAGATGCCGAACTCAGAAAATTGCATTTTAAAAAGCTGTTCTTTGGCTCCCATCATTCCTGCGCTGTTTCACTGAATCAAACCCTACGCTATGCCCTGCAACAACAGGCCTGTCAAATCGTGGTGGCACACAATCATCCCTATGGCACTGCCCAACCCTCGACCGAAGATATTTATCTAACCCAACAGCTCAAACAAGCCTGTAAACTGCTGGAAATTCACTTGATCGATCATTTTATTATTTCACCAGAAGGCTATTTTTCATTTTCTGAACAACAACTACTCAACCCTATTAAAACCAAGCAATCTCGCCTTGACAAAGCTTAAATCAAACAGGAATATCAAGACATAAAATTAATGATTCAAATAACATGATTGTCCGTGACCAGCCGAGTATTTTTAAAGTTTTATTCTCATGGCGAGGGACAATTTTACCCAAAATTTTGCCCTCTCTCGGTTTCGTGATGCTGATCTCTGCCATCATTGGCGGGGTCGAGTATGTCAATCTATATCGTTTCCCGGAAATTCCATTAGTCGGCTTCACGTTGATTGGTGTGGTGCTGTCCATTTTCTTGGGATTTAAGAATACCGCTTGTTATGACCGCTGGTGGGAAGCACGTAAACTCTGGGGTGTGTTGATTGCCACGGCACGCCATTTTGACCGCGATTGCCGCGTGCTGACTCAGGCACGTCGTGAACGTATCATTCAAAATGTGATTGTATTTGCCAATGTGCTGCGTGATCGTCTGCGTCATCAAACCGCCAATCCAACCGAGCTGACTGAAACCAGTGGTCTGAGCCAACAAGCCTTGACCCAACTCTATCAGCAGCATAATGCGCCGCAGTACACCTTGAGTCTGATTCAATGGGAACTGTTACAGGCGATGAAAGAAGGCGAAATCTCGGATATTATTTATACCCAGATGAACCGCCATGTGGCCGCGTTAAGTGAAATGCAAACAGGTTGTGACCGGATCGCGAATACCCCCATTCCATTCGCCTATTCGGTTTTACTGAATCGTACTGTGTATTTCTTCTGCTTTATGTTGCCATTCAGTCTTGGCTCTTTATTGGGCTTGGTGACACCACTATTGGTCGGTATTTTGGCCTATACCTTTTTAGGTCTGGATGCTTTAAGCACTGAAATAGAAGAGCCTTTCGGCACACAAAGCAACGACTTACCGCTGGATGCGATGGTCCGTTCAATTGAAATTGAACTCCTTGGAACTTTAGGTCGACCAACCCCACCGCCAATTCAGGCGCATGACCATAACCTGCTCTAATTTCAATGCCCTCCAATGAGGGCATTTTTTAACTTAACATCAGTTAAATAAATTGTGACGGGACTATGGACTTAAAGCGTTCGGTAAACTGTCCATTCCAATAGGGATAATAAGGATAAGGCGGATAGACCGCACTGACCTGATTTAAACGTTCGGTCTGTTCAATCGACAGTTGAATATCCTTGGCAACAAGATTGTCTTGCAGTTGGGTTTGATTACGCGCACCAATCAATACACTGGATACCGTTGGGCGCTGTAATAACCAATTTAAGGCAATTTGCGGAATCGTATAGCCAGTTTCAACTACAATCTGCTTTAGCACGTCAATCACAGCATAGAGATGCGCTTCATTCACTGGTGGCGCAAATTGCGCTGTATCATGTAAACGGCTCTGTGCTGGAATCGGATTCTCCCGATCAAATTTACCCGTCAATCGGCCCCAACCTAAAGGACTCCATACCACCGCACCAATTTGTTGGTCATCATTTAAGGGCATCAGCTCCCATTCATAATCACGACCGATCAATGAGTAATAAACCTGATTGACCACAAACTTTTCATAGCCATATTGCTCAGCAATGGCCTGCGCCTTCATCAGTTGCCAACCTGCAAAATTCGAAGCACCGATGTAACGTACCTTGCCACTACGGACCAGTTCATCAAGTGTTTTCATTAACTGAGGCAATGCAGTAAAACTATCAAACTGATGCAGCTGTAATACATCAATATAATCCGTTCCCAATCGAGTTAAGGACTGTTCAACTGCGGACAATAAATAATGTCGACTAAATCCTGCATCATTTAGATGCTCTGAACTACGAATACCGATTTTGGTCGAAATAATAGTATGCTGCCGTTCTGATGCAAGTGCCTTACCCAGCATTCGTTCAGACTCTCCATCTGAATACACATCTGCTGTATCAAAATAATTAATGCCTGCATCTAAACCAGCGCGAATCATCTGATTGGCCTCAGTTTGGCTGGCTTGTCCCCAAGCAGCAAAGATTTGTCCCTGCCCACCCAAGGTCCCTGCACCAAATCCCAACTCTGAAACCTTTAAACCCGAGTTTCCTAAAAAATGATATTTCATGATCTGTCTCTTAAACATATGATGGCTTAGATACAAAAATACCCCTAGGGATTTGTTGGAAAAACCACGATAATCAAGAAATACTTTTCTGATTTTATTGATAATGAATACAGAAGATTTTGAGTTTTTTATTCGAGTGGCAGACTTAGGCTCAATCAGTAAAGCCGCTCAGGACGCTAATATTTCAGTGTCAGTTGCCAGTCAGAAATTGCAGCGCTTAGAACAAAACCTACAATTGCGCTTGTTTCATCGCACCACGCGGAAACTGACCTTAACCGATGAAGGTCGTGTTTTGCTTGAACATGGTCGACATTGGATTGCTAATTTTATTCACTTGCAAGAATCATTAAAGCTTAAAGATCGGCCGCTCACAGGTACACTTCGGATTACCACCTCCGCGACCTTTGGCACAAAAGTTTTGATGCCTGTGATTGCCGAGTTTGCACTATTGCATCCTGAACTGAAAATTCATTTAGATCTGAATGATCAAAACATCGATCTTATTCAGCAAGGTATGGACTTGGCCATTCGCATTGGTCAGTTAAAAAGCTCAAGCTTGATTGCCAAACGGTTGAGTACAAATCAACGTTTACTCTGTGCTTCTCCCGCCTATTTACAACAATATGGTGTGCCAACAACCTTGTCCGATCTGAAGTTACATCGTTGTATCTTGCAACAGCATGGCCATGGTCTGACCGATCAATGGCATTTGATCAATGCAGAAGGTCAAGTGGAACAGGTTCATGTCGAGGGATATTTTGCAACCAACTCAGGTGAAGGCGTTCGGCAAGCGGCCTTAGCAGGTCTTGGCATTTCCAATCATTCGATCTGGCATGTGGCTGAAGATCTCGCTTCAGGAAGATTAGTACAAGTTCTACCTGACTATCCTGTTGAAGCTACGGCAATTTATGCAGTATTTCCGCATCGGGAGCTGATGGCGCCAAAAGTACAACGCTTCTTGGATTATTTAGTCGATTACTTTCAGCAGCGTGAATGATGAAAAATTAGTACGTCAGACTAATCTTCACCTTGCAATATTGATTAGGATACCCCTGCAAAACCATGAAACATCCATTGCACGCCCCATGCAAGCAGCATGAAAAAAACAAGGATGAGGCAAAGTTCTAATTTTTTCATATCACCGATGGTTTAAAGCTTTCCCAAATCCCTTTCTGCCCCTCTTTAAGATGTGGTGTCTGTCCCAATTTAATCCACGGCATATTCTCGCCATGAAAATCACTGCCGATCGAAACAGCTAAATCAAACTGTTGAATCATACGATCGACCATTTGACGTGTCGAAGCAGGTTCGATACTTGGTGGTAGTTCCACAGCATCGCCACCTGATTCAGCAAATAGTTCAATCAAATAACGGATATTGGTGGCAGACAGGTCATAACGGGTCGGATGAGCAAGCACGGCGAAACCCTGACTGGCATGAATCACATCAATGGTTTCTTTTAAACCCATCCCCTCAAATTTAACAAAGGCTTTTTTACCTTCTTTCAGAAAACGGTCAAAAGCCTGCTGTGGGCGACTGACAATATTCTTTTCGACTAAAGCTTTGGCAATATGGGTTCGAGTGACACGATCTGCTTCCCCCTCCACTTGGGCAATCACATCAGGATAGATATCAAAATCGATACATTTTTCTAAGAGCTGACAAATCACTTTTGCCCGTTCGGCACGGACTTTTTTCTGTTGTTCCAGCATCGCCTTGATCGGTGCTTCATCTTGCATATTCAGGGCAACGATATGTACGCCATAACTCTTCTTGGTATTTGCTCGAGACCATTGACTAGAAATTTCCACACCAGAAATGATTTTAATATCATGAGCTTGTGCATAGTCTTGCGCACGCCCCAAGCCATCCATAGTGTCATGATCTGTCACGGCAAGGGTGTGGATTTTTAAATCAACAGCAGCCTGTACCAGTTGCTCAGGAGAGAAGGTACCATCGGAAATGAGTGTATGTGTGTGTAAATCGACACCGAACATGGTTTGTATTATGCTATCTGACCTATTTCATCATCGTACTGTAACATGAAAGCGTTGCTCGACTATCTTCCAATTATTATCTTCTTTTATTTCTATAAAACCACTGATCCTAAAGATAGTCATCATCCTTTGCTACAGTTGGTGGGTAGCTCTGGAAATCTCGATCAAAATCATATCCTTGTTGCAACATGTGCGCTACTCATTTCAACCTTAGTGGTTTATGGCTGTTTGTTCTTTTTCCAAAAATTTAAATTGGAAAAAATGCAGTGGTTTATTGTCGTCATGTCGGTCGTTTTTGGTGGAATTACCCTGATCTTTAGTGATGTGACCTATATTAAAATGAAGGCGATCATCATCAATATCGGTATCGGATTAGGCTTTCTGGTTACGCCACTATTCAATAAAGAACGTATGCCAATTATCCAAAAACTTTTAGGCTCGTTGTTAGAGCTCAGCCCTAAAGGTTGGTTAAAGTTGAACTGGGCATGGTGTGGTCAATTCTTTTTACTTGCGGCTTTGCATTTCTTCTTTGGTTTTGTCTACATGCAAGGAAAATATTGGGGCGAATTCACTGCTTTTGGCGATATTATCGTTTCTATCAGTTACCTAGCTGCTATACTGTTTTTCTTAAGAAAGCATTTTAAAACCACTGAATAGATTTTAAATCATCGAGCTACTGCCATGCCATATTTTGTGCTGACTTGTACTGATCGCGAAGGTACTTTGGAAAAACGTTTAGCCACCCGCCCACAACATATTGAACGTCTACAAAAGTTAGATGATGAAGGACGTTTAATTGCGGCTGGTGCGCATCCGAAAGATCCAAATGATCCACAAGCTGGTTTTTTGGGCAGTACCATCATTGTCGAGTTTGATAGTCGTGAATCCTTAGATGCTTGGATTCAGGAAGAGCCATTTTTAAAAGAAGGGATTTACTCAAATATTGAGGTAAAACCTTTCAACAAAGCTTTTCCAAAAGGGTAAATCATGCAAGTTGTCTTAAAAAGCGTATTGGCTTTATGTTTATTTAGTTCTCCTGCATGGGCAGTTGAGCCAGCAACACCTGCGGCTCCAGCAGCCAACACAACCCCAGTGCAACCCAATGCCACAACTGCTGCGCCAACCAATGCAACCACAGCAGTAGCCAAACCTTTGACCGCTGAACAAATTGCCAAAGCCAAACAGCAGCAAGATGCAAAAGTCAAAGCCATGATTCAAGATCAAGCCAGCCGCTTGAAGCAACTGGAACATGCCAATTTAGAAGCACTTTCGCAGAACCAAGAATTACAGTTAAAAAATGACAACCTGACCGTACAAGTTCAAGTATTACAAAGTGAACGCAGTGCGCAAATGTTTTTATATGGCGCAATGACCATTGCTGTGGGTGTCATTCTCGGCTTCTTAATTGCCAGTTATGTTCACACTAAACGTCGTCGTCAGTGGTAAATCCCAACATTTTATTTATGTCTCAATCTGCAAAATTACAAACAGCCGAATTAGACTGGGAACTGGTCGATGGTATCGAAGTTCCCATTTCTAAACAGTTTGGCGATGTCTACTTTTCCAAAGATAACGGTTTACTTGAAACACGCCATGTGTTTTTAAATGGTAATGACCTAACTGAACGCCTATCAGAACTAAAAGATTTTCAATACTTTTGTGTTGGCGAAACAGGTTTTGGTACGGGCTTAAACATTCTGACCCTGTGGCAACTTTGGCAGCAGGTTCGTCCAGATAATCACAGCCACTTACATACCATCAGTGTTGAAAAATTTCCACTCAATAAAGCTGATCTGATTCGTGCACTGAATGTCTGGCCTGAACTTAAGCCACTTGCAGAACAGCTGATTCAACAATATCCCCTGCCTATCGCAGGCTGCCATCGCTTAAGTTTTCCTGAAGAACGTTTTAGTATTGATTTATGGTTGGGTGATGCTCAGGATATTTTTCCAAGTATCCCGAAGACTCAAGCCGTGAATGCATGGTTTCTCGATGGTTTTGCTCCATCATGCAATCCAGATATGTGGCAGGAAAATGTACTCAATCACATCGTGCGTTTATCTGAGTTTGGAACGACCTTTGCGTCCTTTAGTGTTGCCGGTGTGCTGAAACGTGGACTGAAACAACATGGTGTGCAGATTAGCCGTCCACGTGGTTTCGGTCATAAACGTGAAATGTTAAAAGCTATTTGGTCTGATTCGTCACAAGCGCTAACCGATTCTACTGATGCAGCACCAGAAATTAAGGTTCAATCTAAACTAGCACCAACGGCTTCCAATTCAAGACCTCGTCAAATTGCCATCATTGGCGCTGGAATCGCAGGTTTAAGCACAGCATGGGCATTTGCTCAACGTGGTCATCAAGTCACGATCTACGAGCAAAATGAGCCTCTCTCCGGGGCATCAGGCAACCCCCTTGCGCTACTCAATCCTAAGCTGTGTTCAATTGAACAGGCACATGAACATTTGATGACCTTAAGCTGGCAACATGCATTGAATTTTTATCCTAGATTCAAAGCATTTAGACCCATTCAAGTCCAACAAATGGCTTTAAAAAATGCGGATGAATTACTCAGCTTATCGGAACAGTATCCTTCGGGCGTGTTATCCACTCAAGATCAGCAAGATGCAATACCTGAAACTGATTATCCAAGCTTGACGCTACATCAGGCTGGTGCAGTTTCTCCACAGCAACTGCGTGATGAAATTTTGCACCATCCGAATATCAAAATCGAAAAGGCAAAAATTTCTCGCTTAAATAGCGCAGACAACCAAACAGAGCTTTGGCAAGATCAACAGCTCATCGCAACAGCCGATGATGTGATTGTGTGTTGTGCCAAGCAAAGTGCTGAGCTGTTTGAAAACTACCCCGTGTTAAAACCAATTCGTGGACAAGTCAGCTGGGTTGAGAATCGCGAGCACGCTTTAGCTCTAGATCAAGCCTATAGTTATGGCGGTTATTGTATGCAACTGGATGCCGCTCAATTGATTCTAGGTGCATCTTTTTATCCCAATCGAGACGATGTTGAAGTTTTAGCAGAAGATCATGTGCATAACTACGAACTTATCCACAGTGTCTTCCCTGAATATGCGCAACAGCTTCCATCCACTGAAACATGGCAAGGCCGTGCATCTGTGCGTGCACAAAGTCTGGATTACTTTCCTCTAGTTGGAAAAATGCAAAATCACCAGCAAATCTATACTTTTGCAGGTTTAGGTTCAAAGGGATTCTTGTTTGCGCCGTTGTGTAGCGAAGTATTAGCGGCTTTAGTACTCGGAGAACTTTGTCCAATTCCACAATCATTATTGGATAAACTCAATCCACAGCGTTTTCAAAAGAAGATTAAAGCAAAAAAACCGTATTATTCTGGTTAAATATCTTTTAATTTTAAAATAACTGACATCTAAAATTTTGAATTGGCCAAAATACAGCTGTATTTTGGCCAATCTTTTGAGTGCTTTAAGCGCCTTGTTCTAAAGGCAAGCCTGCATCACGCGCTGCGCGTGTGCCACCCATTAACACAACATATTCACGAGAACCATCCATACCGTCTAACAGTTCTGCTGCACGCGGTGCTTTACTTCCGCCACCACATAAAATATAAATCGGCTGATCCGCTGCAACTTGAGTCAAACTATCCGCAGTGATATCAGTAATTGGACGATTCACCGCCCCTTTAACATGAGCCTCTGTATACGCTTTGGTATCTCGGACATCCCAGATGACAGCGCCTTCTGGGAACTCAAATGTTGTAATTTCTTGTTTACGGATCATTGTGCACTCCTTTGATGTAAACAACACTTGGCAAATGAAGAAAACCCCCTTAGCATCTCAAATATTCTTTCCCTTTGTAAAGGTCTAACCATGCCTTCTTTTGATATTGTTTCTGAATTAGAGTTATTTGAAGTTAATCACGCTGTACAAAATACAGAAAAAGAGATCGCAACACGTTTTGACTTTCGTGGACAAGACGTTTCAATTGAGTTAAATGAGAAAAATAAAGAAATCAAAATCTCAACTGAAAGCGATTTCCAATGTGAGCAAGTTTATACCATGCTCGAAAATCACTTCTATAAACGTAAAATTGATGTACAAGCTTTAGATCCGCAAAAAGCCACAGCTTCTGGTAAAAATGTGGTGCAAGTGATCAAGCTGAAAGATGGACTTGACTCAGATACTGCAAAAAAAATTAATAAAGCCATTAAAGAAAGTGGCATCAAAGCGCAATCTTCTATCCAAGGAGACAAAATCCGTGTCACGGATAAAAAGCGCGATACTTTGCAACAAGTCATGAACTTTTTACGTGAACAACAATTTGGTCTGCCACTGCAATTTAATAATTTCAAAGATTAAGCAATAGGTTCACTATGGCAAAAGATAACCGCCTTTATAAGCTGGTTAAAACCACGTCTAAATTTCCGAAAGGAATCCGTAGCACGCTCTGGAGCAAAGCTTTTGGTCGTGTGGTTCCGATGGTTGGAACAGCAAATATTCGCTATTTAGAAGTGGATAAAGACCATGTTACTGTTCGCATTGAAAACCAACGCAATATGCAGAATCATATTAAAGGCGTTCATGCTGCTGCGATGGCTTTATTATCTGAAACGGCAACGGGCTTTTTAACTGGTTTACATGTACCAGATGATCGAATTTTGTTGATCAAATCATTGCATGTTGACTATTTAAAAGTTGCTCAAGGCGGTTTAACAGCAACTGCAACATTATCAGCAGATCAACAAAAGTTTATTGCGGATAATGATAAAGGCGAGTTATTGGTGCCAGTGACCGTGATTGATGATGCAGGCAATCAACCAATCCAATGCCAAATGCTTTGGGCTTGGTTACCAAAACGTAAAAAATAATAACTGACCTAGACTATTCTAGTGACAGTATTAGCATCAGGATGCAAAGATCACTTTTTGTGTTCTGATGCTAAAAATGAAAAAAATACGTCTGCTTTCTCATTTTTTTATTGCGCTCAACCTCGCGACTTATTCTGCTCAAGTGCTCGCCGCTAATGCTTCGGCTTCGATCCCTTCCAAACAGATCCCATCTTTAGCTGAACAAAACAAGAAAATCGTGGTCGATTTTTATGAAGGTGTTTTCTTAAAACACCAAGTGAAACAATATGCCGATCGTTATATTGGGGATCAATATATTCAACATAATCCGAATGTACCTTACGGTAAGGCACCATTTGTAAACTTCTTTAGCCAAAAATTTAGCAATAACCCTCAGGCAAAGAATGTCATCAAGAAAGCAATTGCTGAAGGAGATTTAGTCGTCCTGCATGTGCATTCTACAGAGAATGACAGCGATCGAGGTCGAGCGATTATTGATATATTCCGTGTAGAAAATGGAAAAATTGTAGAGCATTGGGATGTCATACAAAATATTCCTGAAAAGAGCCAGAATTCCAATACCATGTTCTAAACAGCACACAAAAAAATAAAGCCCAAACTGATTTGGGCTTTATTTTTTAAATACTTAAATAAATTTTTCAATGATCAGCATCAGCTCTTGCAAATATTCTGCATCAATCTGATCAAATTGATTCAGTTCATCACTATCAATATCCAACACGCCCACACACTCCCCTGCCTTCATAATCGGTAAAACAATTTCCGATTTTGATGCAGAACTACAAGCAATATGTCCTGGGAACTGATCCACATCAGGTACCACAATCACTTGCTGCTGTTGCCATGCCGCACCACATACGCCGCGGCCTTTGCCAATACGGGTACAGGCAATTGGGCCTTGGAATGGACCTAACACCAATTCATTGTCTTTGACTAAATAAAAACCAATCCAAAACCAGCCAAATTGCTGTTTTAACGCCGCGCAGATATTGGCGAGATTGGCAATCACATCGCTTTCATCTTCAACAATTGCCTGAATCTGAGGGAGGATACTTTGATATTGCTCAGCCTTATGGCCTTGCTGCAAAACTAATTCTTCTGCCATGCTTCATTCCAAATCAAAAATAGTCTTGGCTTCATTCACTCGATAAAAGAGAACTTAGCTTGCTGCAAATGCCTGTTTAATCTCTTCTGAGATCAAACGTTTCTTGCCATTCACATCCACCGCAACAAAGGTAAATACGCCTTCGGTAATACGTACTGGTTCACGAGAATCATCATGACTGTTCCATACCTCAATTTGGACTTGTACTGAACTACTGCCAACTTTCAAAATTTTGGTATAACAGCTAATCACATTCCCGACCTTAACAGGTACCAAAAAGGTCATCTGATTAATCGCAATCGTCGCACAACGACCTTTACTAAAACGTTCAACATGAATCGCTCCTGCGAGATCCATCTGAGAGACAATCCAGCCGCCAAAAACATCACCACTCCAATTGGTATCTGCGGGCATGGCAATGTTTTGTAGTGATAAAGTCCCTTCTGGATGAGTTGGGCGTTCGCTCATGTTAATGTCCTTGGTGTTGCTGTAATTGCTGGTCTAGCCATTGTTGTAACTCGGGTGCACGTAATGCCCCGCTGATTCTCGCTAATTCCGTGGTTTTATTCATCAAGACCAAAGTCGGAATACTCCGCACATTAAATGCAGCACTTAAACGTGGATTGGCTTCGGTATCAATTTTGGCAAAAACCACATAGGGATTTTGCTTAGCGACCTGAGCAAAGTGAGGTGCCATCATTTTACAAGGACCACACCATTCTGCCCATAGATCAATCAGTACGGGCAAATCTGAATTACTGATAAAATTACTAAAGTTCTGTTCATTCAGTTCAATCGGCTCTAAAGGCAATAACGCTTTATGGCATTGTCCACAGTTAGGATGAACTGCTAATTTTTCTTCGGGTACGCGATTTTTTGCACCACATGATGCACAGACAATAATCATCTACATCACTCCAATATGTTGATGTAAAAATTCTAATTGGGTTGTGACTGCTTTTTCAAACCAAGAACCATGATAAACATCAAAATGTTTCATTTCCCACTCATGATAGCTCACAAATGGCGCAATATTGGTCGCAGCTTCTCGACTCGATTCAATTGGAATCAGGGAGTCATGCTTGGCGGCAATAAATAAAACAGGGATATTAATTTTCCGTACAAACTGAATCGGTCGATAACGCATCAAATTAAAGAACACCCGTGCAGGAACTTCCCCACTCCAGTAATAATCTGGATTTACAATCGAGTGATATCCGTAGTAACTATCTGAAGTCGGTAGGAAACACAGTCGATATTGATCGACCACAGGTAAGGTTTTAGGTACCAAGCCCATCTTAGAGCCCATATAATCCTGACTGGAACGCTTTAATGCTTCGGGATAACGTTGCAAAGGGTAAAGCTTGGCCGTTTCAGCCCCATCAACATAGGGGACTTGTACCATGACCGCCTGAATGTTTTTCAGGTCTGTTGCTAAACTTAAGGCATATCCACCACTAAGCGAGGTTCCCCATAAAATAATCCGTCGACTATCAATCAGCTTGCAATTCGAAGCATATTGAACCATGGTTTTCCAGTCATCAAGCTGGGCACTGAGTGAAACCAATTCACGTGGTTTCCCTGTACTGCCGCCCCAATAACGATAATCAAATAAAATGACTGCATAACCTGCTTGGGCAAAACGCTGTGCATATTGAACCAGTTTAAATTGACGCAAACCTGCAAAGCCGTGCGCCATGATAATCACAGCAGCTTTGGTATTGGCTTTAGGTAAATAGAAATCCGCAGCGATGGTTTCATCACCACTTGCAACATACAACGGCTCAACGGTATAGGTATGCATGCGCGCTCCATTGCCTTATCTTTTAATTATCATCACTTATTTACTATAGACATTTAAACTCAAGATCGAGCTTAATGCTATGATAGAGCATAAAATGTTTTGTTTGTTTTTGGAGTGACAAGATGACAGAGAATGTTGGTTTTGCAGGTCAAATCGGCCCTGAGCATGTTGAGCAAGTGGTTGAAAAAGGATTTAAATCGATTATTAATAACCGTCCAGATCTGGAAGGTGGTCCTGAACAACCTACAAGTGCCCAAATCGAAGAGTCTGCGCGCAGTGCAGGTCTAGACTATGTCTATCAACCGGTTGTTGCTGGGCAAATCACTGAACTCGATGTCCGTACATTCGCCAATCATTATAATGAACTGCCAAAACCAATTTTAATGTTCTGTCGTACCGGTAACCGTTCAAATAATTTATATCAGATTGCTAAACAAATGGATTTACTGGACGACTAAATTCATTACATTTTATTACCTGATCCAAATAGTGAAACCTTTCTATTTATAAGATGATGGTTCTTTTTCAATAGATCAAGAACCATGTCAAAACTCGCCATTGTCCTGTTATGTATCCTCTCTATCTCAGCTTGTAGCTCTTTCCAAGTTCGCCCGACAGCGACGGTGAGTGTGGGTACAAGTTTATAAAAAAACAGCACCGAAGTGCTGTTTTTTTATTCTTATTTTTTTAGTCAGAACATGTCATTGACTGAGTATTGTAAGGACTGATTTCATTAGGTGCATAACTACCATCCGTAGCAAAATCAGACTTCAATGCAGGTAAAGTAAAATTGGTATAGCCACGAACTGGGGTTTGCGCAAGAGTTGCTTTTGCACCAATTTGGACATTCAACCAATGTGCATTTGCTTTAGGGTATTCAATTTGGAAGTCAAAACGCCCATAGTTATCTGTGCGGTAAGTAGCTGTTGCAGGATGATTTGCGTCACTACCTATCAAACGGACAACACGTAAAGCTTTACCATTTGCTACCCATGAAGTAGAAGCTGGATTAATTGCACAACCGTATACTGTATTATTTGTTGTACCTAAATCTGGAGTAGCTCCACTTAATGCATAGTAATCATCTCCAGGCTTAACCCAAGCTTTTAAATCATTAAATGGATATTCACCTTTTAGTTTGAATGGCGTTACTGTTCGATCCCAAGGATCTTTTTGAATAGCAAACAACCATTTACCTAATGAATATGATGTCGGACGAGTGTCTAATACAACATCCTGATTTGCGACAGGTTTACCATCTACATCTAATAATTGAACCGAACCTTCTAAGGTATAATAAATACCATTATTGGTTGAACCTATTTGTGTTGGATTCACATTAACATCAATTGAGCCAATCGTTACAGGAACCTCTGATGGGACAACATCTACTGTATAACTTTGACGACGTTCAGTATTCTGAGTATCTTTTACTACAGCTTCAACAACTAGATCATTCGTTACAAAATCATAACCAGTTGCACGTAAAGACTCGTCTATTACTACAGTAAATTTCACCCAACCATTTGTATCACTCTCAAGCGTCGAGGCTCCCTTAATATACGCTCCATTTTGTTGGTAAGCTGGAATTGTTAAGGTAACCGCCTTGCCTGATTGGCTTGAGCCATTCATATCAGTAACAAGGACTGAAACATCTACAGCATCACCACGAACATTTAACTTATCTTTAGATGCCTTAATTTTTAAATCAAGTTGTGGCGCTAGGGCTGTCGGTGTATGAACTTGAAGCTGTGAATTCTGTGAAACCGCCACACCATTTTCATTAGTATGAGTTGCCGTCAGTACAATATTTGGAATTGGAGACACTAAACCAGCAACTGCTTTCATTGAAAGTTCAAATACAGCCTCACCAAACTCATTCGTCACAATCTGTGATGATCCTTTAATTGAAGTAGCCGTTCTAGGGTCAGCAATAGATAAAGTTACAGGTTGATTTGCAACCCCACCCTGATTGCTATCTAATAATTTCACCGTGACTAATGCAGTATCTCCTGCAGAGCTAAGTGACACGCGATTACTATCAATTGTTAAATGATATGGATTGATTGCATCCTGAACAGTGAACGTTAAATTCGTTGGGATTTCATTACCACGAGGGTCGCGAATTATTCCTGTCACTACAATGGAGCTTAATGTTGCTGAACTTACCCCTTTAGGGATAATCAAATCTACTGCAACTGAACCATTTGCTTGTATAACTACAGCTTCGCTGGATAATTTTACGCCAGCGGCAGTCGCTTCTGAATTGAGACTTAAACGCATTGGAATGCCTGCTGCAGTATTAAGCCCCATTTCATCTTTAACAGAAGCATAAACTTTTACAGTTTGTCCCGCAGTTACTGTTTTTACATCAGCTACCAAACGTGGATTTAATGAATTTGCAGGCGCAGTAATACCAATTGAACTAGTTTGTTGTAGGCGATCACCATTATTCAAGTTGGTACCAACAATGGCAAAAATAATGCCATTTTTGATCAGGCTCTCATCATATTTACCTTCAGAAACAGTGACAGTAAATTCAGCTTCGCCTTTACTATTAGTTGTTGTTGGTACGCCACTTAATGACACACGACTAGAAACTAGAGAAGATAAAGCAACTGTGATTGGTGTATTCGGAATTGCATTACCTGCCGCATCTTTTGCGATTACTTTAACTCGCGTTTCACCACCTAAAACTGAAAGATTCGGATTTACAGAAGTAATTTCTAGATTGGCCAAATCTTGAAGTACTACAGTAGGTTTAGATAACTCAATTTTCTGTACAGCGGAATATTGTGTACCATCTGGACGTTTCCCCACAATTGCAACTGTCAAATCATTTGCATCTAAATTATCTATTTGAGTTGCTGTTTTTGGATCAATATTAATCTGGAATGTTGCCTTACCATTGCTATCAGTGACCTTTGAAGTCGGTGTGAGAAGTGTCACGCCATTTGGCAAAGCTGCTTCATTTAAGCCAATTCCAACGACTTGGCCTGGCAATACATTACCATCTATATCTTTAGCATCTACTGTAATGGTAATTACTTTTGCCGTACCATTTAAAGTTACAGCATAATTAGATATAGCTACATTCAAGTAATCCAATACTTTTGGCAATGAAGTAAACTTAATCCCAACTTTATCTATTTTATTTGTAATTGCTGAACTCACAGTAAATTCCACACCAGAGTGTGCTAATACTGCCTGCTCTGGCGTGCCATCATATTTATAACTATATGTAAAGGTCACATAACCTTCCGCATCTGTTATCTGCTCAGCTTGGCTCACTAAGCTCAACTGCAACGTTTTCATGTCAGCGTTCGATAGTGATGGCGTAATATTTACACGTGCGTTAACTAAAGGATTACCTTTATTGTCTAATGCCTTGGTTCTAACCACGATATTTTGATTCTGTACAGAACTATATGCATTTACAATTGGATCAATCATCAACTGTTCAACTTTGCTATCCACTTCAGCATCAACAGTTAAAGCAGATAACTCAATATGTCTCGAAACAGATTTCGTATCTGCTCCAGTAGGAGTAATCTTTATATCAATACCTTGCATTAAAGTATTAAAATCGCTTTGATTTTGAGGTTTAACTTTTAAATTGAATATAGCAGTACCATTACTGTCAGTTGTAACCTTTGTTGGCGATCCATATGACACTCCTTTTGTGAGTGAAATACTATCTGTTACGCTTAAACCAACTTCTTGATTAGTTAAGGCATTACCTTGTTTATTAACTGCTTTTACTCTTACTGTAATTAATTTTTCAACACCTAAAACAATAGATTTAACACCATCCGTATCAACTGATAGATAATCAAGTTCTGGTAAATCACGTGTAGCAAAATTTAACTTAACTGCTTGCGTCTTTGCTGAATCAGAAATAGAAGAAAACGTTAAAAGAATCCCTTCATTTGCAGCATTTTGTTGCTCTGGTTTTGTATTATATTTATATTCAAAAGTATAAGTAGTATAACCTGTATCATCAGTTTGTTTCTCAGCCTGATCCTTCAAGCTCAAACCTAAACTTTGTAACTGTTCGTTTGAGGAGTTGAAAAGAATTTTCTCATTCTTTAAAGGGCTACCTTTAATACCAATAGCTTTTACCTTAACTGTAATTGTTTGATCTTTTTTTGGATCAAATGATTCAAGAATAGGATCTATCTGCAAATATTGTAGGGCCTCTGTCGAAATTGCTGCATCCTCTACAGAAATTTCTATTTTATTCTCAACATTATTACCAGCCTTAAATGTTGCAATAATTCCAGCATTCACTAGCGCATCGATTGTCTTTTGCGTCGGTTTTGGGACTGAAGTAATTGTTTTTAATTTAAAGGTAACAAAGCCATTTTCATTTATATCTCGAGTTGCAGCGCCTTCAAATGTTACCCCATTCGATTGAGCTTCCGAATTTAAACTTAGTGTTATTTTACCCTTTGAAGCTCCTAATCCTTTAAAGTTAACTGCTTTGACTTTAACTTCAACAACACCATCAACGGCATTAACTTTATATGATGACGCAACTTCTAACCGTTGAATCGCCTCTTGATCTTCTACTGTTTCGTCTGCAGTTACAACTTGAACGGTTGCCTTACCATTAATATTCTGACTATTTTCAGTATAAGTAGCTGTAAGCTCAATTCCATGTTGAGCCAAGGCGATTGGGTAATCTGAATTACTAGTTAGCGTAAATTCTGCATAACCCTGTGTATTGGTTATAGCTTCTATCTTATCAAGTTTCACACCATAAGAATCTGCAATAGCATCAACAGCTAACTTTACTTTAGTATTTGATAAAACATCACCATTACTATTTTTAGCAAAGACACGAACTTTGGCCGTACCTGCTTTTGCTTTAATTGAAGCTTCTGGCGTAATAACCTCTAAAACATTAACAATTTTAGAAGTATCTTTAAAAGTTAAAGAAGTCACCTCTTGCTTTTCGGCACGATTTTCATCAATCAGTTTAAACGTGAGTTTCTGTGAACTTCCAATAAATGCTGAAATATCACCAGCTGTAAGTCCCGCATTTGGAATTATTTTGAAAGTTGCTTTACCTTGCGAATCAGTTGTAATAGATGAACCAGGCTCTATAGCAAACTTACCATTCATTTCCTGAGGAAGGCTTAACTCAATTGTCTGTCCTGCTTTTGCTCCACCTTTAGTATCCGTAACCACTACAGGAAGATCAACAGAACCATTTGGTAAATTTAGGGTCGCTCCCTGCGGAACACTTAGATTATAATCACTTACGATTGTAGTCGTTTTTTTAATATTTAAAGTATATGGAATAGAAATCTTGGTGCCATCAACAACAGCTGTGAGTTGAACCTTACCTGAGTCCGCTTGTAATACAGGAATATTCAGAGTAAAGACTGCAACACCGTTTGCATCAGATGTTACTTTAGAATTTGTGCTAGCTACACCTAATTTGTCAGAATCAGCAATGCTTAAACGAACATCTTTGCCAGCAACACCACCTTTATCGACATTCAGAACTTTAACGGCAACTTTAACCTGACTATTGTCCTGTGCAATTTGTAAAGTCTTGCCTTCTGTATCTTGCAATATAATATTAAGACTATCTGCTACTTTCGAAGTATCAGTTTCCGACTGATTGCCCCCTGTATTATTTCCATTACTATTATTATCCCCAGATGAATTATTATTTCCATAATATCCACCCCCTCCCCCTCCACAAGCAACCAATGCAACTGATGTTGCTAATACTGTTGTATTTACCCCGATTTTTTTTAAACCCTTGAAATATGTCATAACAATAATTTCCATCTTATTTAATATTTAGCCTTACAATACGATTAAGACTTTTGTACAAAAATTTACTCGAAATAATATATTTTATCAATTCGTAATACCAGCTTTATTCCTTAGGAAAGTGAACTGCTTAACATTAATATCTGTTATTTTTGTCTGAAAATTCCACGCCATAAAAAACACCCCCTAACGTTAGTTA
>NZ_JAZEZK010000039.1:0-5594 GCF_037028485.1 Acinetobacter sp. 102 | reverse complement strand
AATTTTCCACATCTAAATTTGTCGCCATGGCTTCAAGAAATCTTTCAGTTGGCGTGTGAATCAATAAATCACTCGGATCAGATGTATTTTGTAGGGGTACATTATTTTGTAGCTCTTGAGCACCCACCAAAAAGAAATTACGCCAAGTTGAAGCCTCAGCAGCATAGCCCAATTGACGATACGTATTTGCCAATAAGTCTTTTGCTTGTTGGTTTTGAGGGTTATTCAACACAATATGTTTTAAAATCTCGGCAGCCCATCTATAGTCAGCTTGAGCATAGGCATCCCGCGCATTTTTTAATGCATTATTCTCCCCACCTGCCAACTCAATATATTTTTTTGCAACAGCTTTAGGCGGTAATGGATCTAAATTGGAAGGATGAGCATCGAACCATCCCATATAGTATTGGTATATCGCTTTTACATTATGCTTTAAGGTTCCATAATAGCCATGCGCATATAGCTTTTGATCAAGTGCCGCTGGAAGCTGAATTTTCTCGGCAATTTCAGCACCATTAAAACCAGAGTTCATATATCTCACCGTCTGATCATGTGTGAACTTATAAACATCTCGCTGGGTTTTAATAAAATCTTGAATATTGTCATTGCCCCAGACAGGCCAATGATGTTGTGCAATCAATACATCGGATGCTTTGGCATGCTGCATTGCTTGGTCTAAATAGCCTACCCATTTTAAGGCATCACGGACTTTGGCACCGCGGAGGGTATAAAGATTATGCATGGTATGCGAAAGAATTTCTGCGCCATTATAAAGTTTCAGTGATGGGATAGAGAAGGTTAACTCTGCTGGCGCTTCTGAACCCGGCACGTTATAAAACACAAAATCCAAACCATCAATGGTCATTTTCTGTTCTGCTTGGGTGATCAGTTGTGTAGGCTCAAGGATTCCCATTTTCCCAACAGCAACAGCCTTACCTAAACCTGTATCCACCAATCCTTCAGCATTCTTTGGTAAAAAGGTTCCATACATATAGGTCGCACGACGTATCATGGCTGAACCTGCCATCAAATTTTCACTGGTCGCTTCTTCCATAAAGCCTTGTGGCGCAATAATTGGGGTTTTTCTAGCGTTAATTTCTTCTGTAGAAAGAACGCCTAATGCACCACCAAAATGATCGATATGGCTATGGGTAAAGATAATGGCTGAAATTTTTTGCTCACCTAAATGCTGCCTAGCAAATTTAAGTGCTGCTTCAGCCGTTTCTTTAGAGGTTAATGTATCCACAATAATCCAGCCAGTATCACCCTGAATAATGGTCATATTTGCCAAATCAAAACCACGAATTTGCCAAACTCGATCTGTCACTTTAAATAGACCAACATTATTGTTGAGCTTTGCTTGTCGCCATAGTGCAGGATTAACAGTATTTGGTGCTGGATCATTTAAAAAATTAAACGCATCAAAATCCCAGATCACATTGCCTTTTTCACTTTTAATTTGACCTGTTGGCTTGGCAATAAAGCCTTTTTGCGCATAATTAAACTCTGTCATATCGTCTAAATTATATTTCGTTTTATACGCATTATTTGATTCAATGACCGCTTTTTCGACTTGTCCATTTGCTGCAAAAACAGAAAATGGCAAAATAAACATCAATGAAACCGTTAAAAATTTAACTTTCATTGTCTTTCCTTCTTCAAAATATCCATAAATGTTGATTTCCTTGTCTATACTATTTTTGATATGTGTTGAATTAATAGAAGCTTTTCAATTCAAACATTATAATAACAGCCATCATTTTTTATGATGGAATCATAAAATAATATTTTACAAGAATATACCTGTTTTTATTAAAACTACGCAGTCCTTATTGGGCATGAG
Source organism: Acinetobacter sp. 102 (assembly GCF_037028485.1). Classification (NCBI taxonomy): domain Bacteria; kingdom Pseudomonadati; phylum Pseudomonadota; class Gammaproteobacteria; order Moraxellales; family Moraxellaceae; genus Acinetobacter; species Acinetobacter sp. 102. Next base: position 3,751 of record NZ_JAZEZK010000039.1, on the reverse strand, counting down.
TTAGTAGGAGAGAAAAATAAAAATTTTGTTAAAACCTAAAGAAAACCCCCTCTGAGTCTTGCAACTTAGAGGGGTTTTGTCTTAAATTTGGTGGTACGCAGTTATTTGATGTTCGAGCATCAAGTAACGAAGATCATAAGGTTTGACGACCGTTATGATTTCACCTTTCGGCTTGTACCGCTTTTCAAATTCTATCAAATTGATAAAAAATGGCAAGCATTGTATCAGTAAAAAGTCTTTCGTTACCTGACTCTCGTTCATCCAATAAGCAATACATAGACAGTATTCGAGCCTTATCAGCTTCTGTGCATCCTTTTTAAGGAAGATATGCGGTGCATGTGGAGGGAATAAGTGTCACTGGTGCATCGTAGCGATAGTGAAAGCTGAGAAGCAGGAGCTGAACCGTTACAGGGGAATCCCACAAAAGCGGAGCGTTGAGAGTAGTTGTATAGGTTGGTTAAGTTGCATGTTGGAGAAATCCTCGCAGAGATACCGCCATACTTCGACAGGGAGCGCGTGGGGAGAGGTGCAGTACCTTTAGTCCTTGTCTGCCATGTATGTGAAGCATGGTGCGGATACGACCGATGCGTGGCTCCGTCAGCCTAATCAGGTTAAATCGGCAATACTTAGGGGATGTGTTATTTTTTGAATGACAGCCCTTAGGGAGAGTATTGCCGAAACTCTCTCAACGCTCACCATCTGCCTGAGCAAAGCGAGGGCTGTGGTGGTGGTGAGAAAGAGTTGAGTGCTATTGTTTTACAAGATTTATGCCAGTTCTTATTAGGGTTTATATACTGTATCATTTGATTAAATTTTAGTATAAATAATTCTTTCCCTTTTTAAATAAGCAAGGATACACAGTTACCCCTATTTCACTTCGTTTAATAGTGCTAAGCTGTGACCTTGATCAGGGGCTTCACCCCCGATACCCCCGAAAACCGGTTTAAAGAAAAATCAAAGATTTTCCTCTAAACCGGTTAGACCAAGAATGGGATTGTTCAAGTGGAAATAGATTCAGTAACTAAACAGAAAGTAGTACGGGAACGGACGTTTAAAGTCAGACTTTCAGAATCAGAATATCAATTGCTCGATGCCAATAATCCTTTTGGTTCAATCGCAAAGTTGCTACGTCAGTCAGCAGTAGATAAAGCAACAAAGATTTATAATTCCAAAGCAGATGATGCTGAAAAAATTAAATCAACAAAGATTGTTGAATCTTCATATAGCAAGACAGAGAGAAATTTAATCCTAGAATTGGGTCGTATAGGTAATAACGTGAATCAGATTGCCAAAGCGATTAATACGGATATTGCAGGGACAGGTACTTTTGACAAAGTGAAGTTACTTCATTTGTTGATTTCCATAGATCAACAACTTCGGGAGTTACGACCAGATGATCGTTGATTTTTTTAGACATGGTTCAGGATTATCTAAAGGTTGTCTAGATTATTTGCTTGGTGAAGATAGAGAGCGAGAACATGCACAGGTTTTAAGTGGTGATGTTGACTTGACCGCTCAACTGATTGATAGCAGTCCTTTTGCCAAGAAATATACCAGTGGTTGTTTATCCTTTTACGAGCATGCTTTATCTGACCAGGATAAACAGCAGATCATGCAAAATTTTGAGGAATGCCTTTTCCCTGGTCTCGATAAAGATCAGTACCAAATTTTATGGGTACAGCACCAAGATAAGGTGAATCAAGATACTGGAGAGACACGGCTTGAGCTGAATTTTGTGATTCCAAACGTTGAGCTTTCGACAGGCAAACGGCTACAGCCATTTTATGCGCCAGTGGATTTAGATCGAGTGGATCTGTTTAAGCAGATTACCAATGCAGAACATCAACTATATGATCCCGATGATCCGAACAATCAGCAGCTTTTAATCAATAAGAAGAACTTACCCAAGGATGTGAAGGATTTTAAAGATCAGTTACACCAAAGGATTTACCAAGCTGTAGTCGATGGCAAAGTTGCCGATCGGCAAAAATTGGTTGAATGGCTTGAATCGAATGAAATCAAAGTCACCCGACAAACCCAAAAATCAATATCAATCGAAAATCCATACGAGGGCGCAACACGTCCTATCCGTTTAAGTGGAGAGGTTTATGAGCAAGGCTTTAGCGCTACTGGCGAATATCGACAAGAAGTACAACAGCGAATTGCAACGTACCGAGGAACAACTTCTGAGCGGTATCGAGCAAACGTCACAGATTATCAAAGACAGCTTGAGCACAAGAGCCAATATCACAGCGACCGCTATCCAGCAGTCAGACGAGAAATTAGCGCAGAACCTACAGAACAGCTCACAGCAGATCGAGAAGCAGCTCGACCAGTACCAAGCCTTGCTACAGTCCAAATTGAGCCGTTTAAAGCAAATGAACGAGCAGATACAGACAAAAGAACAGCAAGTTCAGAACAAAAGCCTACTGAAACAGCTTACCACTTTGAATATGGCAATGATTTTGGGAGCTGCTATTTTAATTATTCTCATTATTGCGCTCGGTTTTATGGGCAAAAGCAAGTACAACGAGATACGGACACTCAATATGACCATCAACGAGAAACAAATGCGAGTGGATCACCTGAACCGATCGGGGGGCAGTTTGACGTTCAGCACATGCAGACAGCAAAACAGCAAAGCCCAACGTCTATGTATTCAGATCAACAAGGACGCAGGGGATTGGCAGAACAACTTCATGGTGCCGATGGGGTATTAAGTGATGACCGAATTAGAAACACAGTTATTGAAAATCATCGAAGAACAACAGCAGCAATTACAGCAACAACAAACTCAGTTGCAGCAGCAACAGCAGAGTTTAGACGTGATGCAAAAGAAAATTATCCAAGCCTTATCAGCACAATCAAAGGCAATGGAGAGCGTACAGACAGACTTAGTGCAAACACAAAAGTCATTATCGACAATACAGACACAATTTCACGAATTGGAAAAAAATACAGCGACCTATACCGAGCAGATCAATGGCAAAGTCAGGGAGATGAGCCAAATTACAACGAATTACGAGGACGTACTGGAGAAAATCTCAACCACACAACGGTCAGTCTCGTCACAAGTAGCCAAAGCTCAGCAGAATTTGCTCGAAACGTCCGAACTATTGAAGCGAATATCGTCCAAATGAAGGAACGGAAAAAGGAAATGGAGCAGCCCCAACCTAAGCGAGATCGGGGCATGAATTTTGGCATGTAGGGTTTATGCTCGATTCCGACTGTTGCTAATCAAAAATATGGAACAATGATTAAATATTAGGCGTGAAACGTGAAGAATCAATAAAAAAGCCCGACTTAGACAAGTTAGGCTTTTTTATTGATTGTAAATTATTGAAATAATTAAACTAATTTTGTATTTATGTGCACTAATGTGTGCACATAAAAGCGGAGACTTTAATTTGGTAGGGTTCTTTAAGCCCAGTCATTTCATCCTAATCATTTGGTCGAGTGACAATTGGAAAAGTTGAGTCTGGACGTTTAAACATTGCAAAGAATTTTCCAATTTCCAATGGATTGCCTTTGACTTTACTTTCGTTAGAAAGCAGGACTTTTACCCCTTTTATTTGACCTGTAATCATTTTTAGATATAAGGGCTTGGTTACGGTTAATGTTGGGCAATCCGATGCCAAATCTTTACTGTCATCATGACGCTTAAACTGCATGATTGAGTTTTCAACCCATAATGAAAAATTCTCTTGGGTATCCGACAAAACCAGATTGATACACTGGTTTTCATTTTTTA
>NZ_JAZEZK010000038.1:0-6665 GCF_037028485.1 Acinetobacter sp. 102 | reverse complement strand
GTTGTACGCAAAGTGAGCATGATATTTGCGGTCTATAAAAATTCTTTGCATTCCTGCGGTCTATTTTTGCTGTCCTGTAGTAGACCGCTGTCATTATTTCATAGTGTGTGAAGAGATGATGTACTTTGAGAGATTTGCCTATAGAGAGTATTTCAGTATACTTTGAAAGATAGGATTTACATTCAGACTGAAAATTTGTATATGAACTATGAAAATCTAAATTGAAGAATTATATGATATTTGGCTTAAGTCACTTATTTTTATAATGGACAATGAAAGAGTTTCAATGTAAAAAGAATTGTATTGATATTTTTTACTTGTTTGATATGACTCCGAATTTTTACCTGCAAAGAAAGCTTTATGATTATGAAAAGGAGTACTCTGAGTTAGAAATTATTCAGAAATTTCAAATAATAATTATTTTAGCAGAGCCAGGTGCTGGAAAAACTTCACTTCTAGAAAGTTTTTCCAACCAACTAAATGTAAAAAAGAAATCAGCGAACACATTTATCAATAGAAATAACCAAGATAGAAATTCAATTTTAATTATTGATGCTCTAGATGAGCTGGTCAGAATAGATCAATCAGCCGTAAGTAATCTACTTGGAAAGGCAGCAGATCTAGAACCCAAAAAAATAATTATTTCAAGTAGATCAAGTGAGTGGGAAGAGTCTTATACTAGTTTGGTCAGAGAAAACTTTGAAATAGAACCAAGAGTTTTCCGTTTATTTCCTTTTAACGAATCAGAACAACAGCAAATTTTTGAAAATTATAAGCCACTGGAAGATTTCAAAAAATTTGAATCAGAAGTCACAAAATATAATTTGGAACCTTTACTTTCCAATCCCCAATTTTTGAAAATCTTTGCCGATGCATATATTGAAAGTAATCGAGTTTTTTCTGATCGAAAATTTATATTTAATCATGCAGTTAAGGCCTCAGCAAAAGAGTCAAATAATGCTTTTAACTTTAGGAATGACTTACCAATACAAAGAAAACTGGAATTTACAGAAGAAATATTTGCAAAAATATTATTATCAGGCGCAGAGGGAGTAAGCACTAATCCAAATGATCATGACACTTTATATCCTAGAATAGATACACTAATTACGTTGGATAGTGTAGAACAATATTTATCTTTATTGTCGAGTAAACTTTTTAAGTTAGCAGACAATGTTAGCCTACATCAACCTAGTCATAAAATTATTGCTGAATTTACAGCTGCTAATTATTTAGTAAAAAGAATTAATGCCAATCGTAATAATATCTCATTACATCAATGTCTATCGATTATTGCGCCAAATGGAATAGTGCGAGATGAGTTAAGAGGTCTCGTAGCGTGGATGGCAGCTTTAGGTAATAAATCTATACAAGAGACATTAATTAATATTGATCCTTATGCGGTATTAGCAAACGGAGACCCCTCTCAACTTCTTTCTTCATCAAAAAAATTTTTATTAGAAAAGTTAACGTGCCTTGTAGAAGAAGATCCTTATTTTCGTCGGAGTGATATGGGGAGAACTTTCTCTATTTCTGGATTTTTTGATGATAACTCTATATCCATAATTAAATCGATATTAGTTGAATCCAATAAGGGGTTACTACGTGGGTTAATTTTGGAATTAATAGAAAATTCAATAATTCTTAAATCTTTAATTCTTGAATTAGAAGGGATTTTGCTAAATAAGGAAGTTGATCAATATATAAGAGAATTAGCTGGAATAAGGTTAAAGGAAATAGCTGATTATGAAATAGTTCTGACTATTGAAAGACTCATAGAACAAGGAGAAAAATCATCATTAAATATAGTAGTAAATTTGATGGATGATATTGATGTTAATTATTTTTCTTATGATCTAATTTTAGAATTTCTAGAAAAATGTACTTTGTTATACCCCCAAAAAAATATTGGACAAGACAGAACTATAGGTGAACGCTATTTTGTTAAAAACTTCATTAACAATCTTAATTATGAATTAGTTATAAGACTTCTTGATAGTCTAACTTATGGGCTTTGTTGTACGTGTAACAAAGAACCATACGACTGTTTTTGTCGTAATGGAATAAGTAAAGTTATCGGAATGCTTCTAGATCATTATTTTAAAATAGAAAAAAATTCTTATGATCCTCAAAGAATATGGATTTGGTTAAGAAATCTAAATTTCCATAGTGGAAAGAGTGAAGAAGACAGCACTGCTGTAAAAGTATTACAAAATGAAGATAATTTACGCCATAGCCTTATAAAGTTAGCATTTGAAGGTGTAACTTCTACTGATGATATATATCAAGTAATTTCTAGGAAACTGTCATTATATACTCATTCTGGTTTGAGTCTAAAATTTCAAGATTACTATTTTATTCTGGATTTTGCTTTTGCAAATAATAATGTAAAATTATGGTCTTATTTTGTACAACCCCATCAATTTTATGCAAAAAATAAAGCTGAGGTTAATTATGAGCAGCGTAGATATGCAAAGTTACAAGCAGCTAAAAATATTAACTTTTTGAAAGAATGGACTAAAAAGAATTTAGCCTCCAAGGAAAGTTTTAAAAATACTCAAGCTATAATTAATAGTCGTCGTATGAAAAATGGAAAATTTAAACAGCAAATGCTAAGAAATAAAAATATTCAATATATTCAGAATAATCGTGAGTTGATAGAAAGTGGCAAGCATTGGAGCTGCTTGTTGGATTTTGCTAACTTAACATTAAATAATCCAGGAAGAATTATTCAGGAATTTGGTGATGAAAATTTAGTAAAGGCATCACTTAAAAACTGTTTACCATTTATAGAATCTCATGTACCTAATTTAAATGAACTGGCTAAAGCACATTGTAGTTCTACTAGATACCATTCAGAAGTTATTTTACATGCAGCTTGTCTAGAGATATTTAGAGAAAAAGGAAACCTTGATGGCGTTAAATTGAAATTATTACAAGCATTGCGGACAGGTATTGTTCATCGGCCATATACTGTTAATGAGAATGAACATAAGGCATTTAGAAATGAAGTTGATCGAATCCTTTTCCCAGATTATGAGAGTCGGCTAAGATTTTTAAAAGATTATATTGAACATCAGTTGACCTACAATAATAGTGAATATACACAAGTTGGGTGGTTACGTTACAGTGATACATTCAGAGAATTTCAAGCAACGTTACCATTAGAATGGCTTATTAAATATCCAAATATTAGTATAGCTACGTCAAAAACATTATTCGATTTAAGTGCACAATTCTGTGATAAAAATCAATTGAAAAAATTAGTTCTCCTACGGTGTGAGGAATTAAATGAACAACTTATAACACATGCTGTTGATTTAGAAAGCATAAAATCGAAATTAATTTTCTGGTTTATAAGAGCATTTTTTTTTCTTGATGAGGCTGAGATAGTTTCTTATTGGGGGGTTTTAAAAGAGCAAGAAAAAACGATATTTCTTCTAAGCGATCGAGATGAAGGTATTCGTCATGGAGATCACCCGTTTTGGCCTATATTAACTCCTACTAAAATTTGGTGGATTCTAGACACATTTATAGATCAGTGGCCTAAAGTTAGTCTACCTGATTCTTGGGGTACTGGGGATCCACCTAATGAGATAGCATATAGATTTATAAGTAATATAATTTGGAAATTTACAAAGCATATTTCTGAAAAATCATTATTTATTGTGAATAATTTAATTTTAGATTCTAGATTCGAAGCCATGCGATTAGATCTAAAAAGTATTCGGTCAACACTTATAAGAAACCTTGCTTTAACAAACTTTAAGGCACCATCTCCAGAAGAAATTGTTAAGTTTTTGGATAATGAAGAGGTGGTAACAGTAGAAGGGTTGAGGGCATTAATTTTAGAAGAGCTAGAGTTCTATCAAAATGATCTTAGAGGAGGAGATACAACATCACCTTCACTTTTTTACCATAAGCAATATGATGGATCGACTTTTTCGAAATATATTCATTTAAATGAAGTGGATGCCACCAAGATTGTTGCTGATAGATTGAAATTAAGACTTTCAACTAAAGGGGTCATTGTAACTTTAGAACATCAGATGCAACATACAAATCGTTGCGATATAACCTTTGCCAAAGTTATTGAGAATGAAAGAAAACTTTTAATGCTAGAGTCAAAAGGCCAATGGCATAAAGACTTGTATAAGGCGGCATCAACTCAATTATCTCAGCGATATTCAATTCACCCTGATGCTGAACACCAAGGAATATATTTTGTATTATGGTTTGGTACCAATGAAAAAGTGGCTAATATCACTAATCATGGGATTAGTTCAGCTCAAGAGCTAAAATTAATTTTAGAGAACGAATTACCAAGTGAATTAAAGGGTCGTATTGATATCTTTGTATTAGATGTTTCTTTATGAACTTGTTGCATTGAGTATATTTGATATGGGTTAGTTCAGATTTATTCTAGGTTTTGATCACAGCCTTAAGTCATTATGTGTTTCCAATGGTGCAATTGTCTTCACTAAGCTTAGGATGTGTCATTGTAATTATTGCAAAATGTTCAACTTTAAGATGATGCTTTATAAAATCTGAATGGAAGGGGGCTTAACTCAATCTCAGGTTTGCAGTCTTAAGTTTTAATTTTGATTTCAATGTGATCTATTATGGTCAGTTCTTTGTTTGACACAGTCATCTTAAAAACTAAAATCATATATTATAATTTGTGATAAGTTGCAAATTAGTTATATGAGAAATTGGATAAATTTATATATTTTAGCTATCTATAACAATTGGGTGAATTTTGTCTTAAACTTAAGATTACTTTGTAAAAGGATAAAAATGATGAGTTCGCATGCAATTTTAATTGGGGAAGATGAGAAACGTCCTTTGCTAGAAATTTCAGCTCTAGCTTGTAAGCATGAAAAAGTATATAAAAAAATTCCCTTTTTAGATGCTCTTTCAAATATTGCTTCTGTTGCAGCGCAAGCAGCGCCTGCATTAATGACAGCAACCGAAGTAGCAAATAAGCATATTATGGAAGTTGTAATTCATGGAGATTTAGCTAAAGCTGCTGATGGAAATGGTTTAAGAGCATTTTCTAGAGCTACAAATGGAAAATTTACAGAACATGCTCGCTTATATCATGCTGATTCATTATCCAAGTTAGTAAATGCTGCTGCTGTCTGGCAGATCGCCTCTGTAGTCGTTGCACAAAAGCATTTGGCCGACATTAATAAAAAACTAGAAGATTTAAAGGATAGTGTAGAGCGGATAAGTGATTTCCAGCAAACTGAACGTGAAGCAAGAATTCAGGCAATCTTTGATAGCTTAAAAGAGAAGATCGAATTCTTAACTTTTGCAAATCCAGAACAACGCAAAGTTATTCTTAATTCTTCTATTTTATCAAAATATGATGATGATCTAAAACAGATCTACTATCACCTTAAAACAGATTTAGAGAAATATGGTCTAAAAAAAGTAGAGCATAAGGAAATATTTGGAACAGCAGACCTAAAAATAGATATTGATAAAAAAGTAAAAGAAGTAAATGAATTTGCTGAGCTAGCATATCTGTGTTTAAGTTTGCGTCTAATTTGTTGTCATCTTATGAATCACCTTGGGGATATGGATGCAATCAAAGAATTGATTCAAAAACGTATTCTAAATGAGTTAGAACATTTAACATTGTTAAATACTCAGTTAAAAGAAAATATTACCAGTGAAATTAACGCTATGAATTCTTGGACTAATAAGGCTCAGAAAGTAGTAAGTGATCATAAGGGAAAAATTGCTGCGTCAGTGTTAACTGTCACTTTAGGGCCTATAGGTTTGATAGCTAGTATGGGTTTAACTACTACAGTAACTATGACTGGTATTGCTGTTGATCAAAAATTGAAAAAACAAGTTGGTATTTTGGAGAAGAGAAAACTAGAGTTACTACAAGCTGTAGAGCAATTTTCAGTGAACTTCACTGAAAAAAGTATGTTTGCCATGAAAATAGCAGAGCAAGGTATTCAGGCTTTAATGGAAAATGAACCTCCAATCACATTAGCTTTTCAGAAATTAGATGATCAATATCTACTATGTCTGAACACAGGAGAAAAAATCGCAGTCTAATATAGTACCAGTTTTTAGTAGTCTTTATTAAATAAGGCTACTTTTGTGTATTCAATTTAATTGCAGTGAAAATTTGATGGTTTTCCAACTCATACCATTATGAACTGAATAACTTTATTTTAATTTTTGATCATAGCATTAAAGCTATTGATTCTGAGATGACGTGTTTATATTTTCTTAAGGACTAAACTGATTTAGGCTCGATATTGGATCCATACAATAGTTATAATCTGACTTATAGTTAGGCTATTTTCAATTTTATAGTCGATAAGAAATAGTTTTGGATAAATTTTCTATTGGGAGAGTTTAGAGGGGGGATTTATAGTGAAAATTTTGGGTAAAATCCTTGCTGGATAAGGGGAAATAGCCAAATTTAGGGGGCTTATATAAGAGTATCTACAATTACAAAATTTCCTTTATATCGGGAATAGTTTGAGATAGTACGTTGTAAACGTTGAATATAGTCGAATGAATTTGATATACAAGAAAAAATAGATCAAACGGTCGTGAGCATGAATCAATATTAGATTAATCCGAAATAAAAAAACGGTTCGGTTACATATTATTTTCATGATCTTTATAACTAGGAA
>NZ_JAZEZK010000037.1:0-10076 GCF_037028485.1 Acinetobacter sp. 102 | reverse complement strand
GTTTAGATGGCATTTTTTTGCTCATTAACGTTATTGATAAAATTAAAATTATAAATAAAAGCTTATAATTAGAAGCAGTTATTAAATCCAATTTCTAAGGACAAGTATGTTATCAGAGACGCAAAAAAAAGAGATTTTAGTGAAAGCTAAGGATTGGTTTCGAAAAAGTGTTATGGAAAGTCACTTACGAAATGCCAAAAAACTAAAAAAAGCTTCTGAATTTAATATAAATCCTTTTACTGCAACATACTTAGCTAATTTTTTAACTGGGGATGCTTCACCTGAAAGTATAGCTAAAGCATTAATTTACCCACGAATTTTAGGTACAAGTATAAACACAACTTTTGGGGGTGCAATTCAAAATTTCACGAATGATGTATTAGGTACATTTAGCAGTACGACATCAGGAATTGATATTGAGTATGACGATCAGCAAGATGGTCGAAAAAAATACTGTCAGATTAAGTCAGGGCCAAACACAATAAACAAAGATGATGTGGAGACGCTTCATCAACATTTTAAAGCTGTAAAAAATTTAGCTCGAACAAATAATCTTGCTTTACAAGTCAATGATATGGTTGTTGGAATTGTCTATGGTGAGAGAAATGAAATCAGTCAACATTATAAGAATTTAGAATCTAAACATGACTATGTTGTGCTTGTTGGTAGAGAGTTCTGGGCGAAATTAACTGGTGATAATGAATTTTATGATGATTTAATAGCCGTAATTGATGAAGTAGCAGAAGAATCAGATTTTCGTGAGGAATTAGATTCTATAATTAAAGACTTATCTAATGATCAAAAAGTTATAGAGCTCTCTAACATGGCGAATAAAGAATCTAAGTGATCTTATGGGGTGGACCTCTGTCATAAAAACAGGTAAAATAAATTTTTATTTTACCTGTACCTCATATCATGACGGCTATCCCTAAAGAGTTAGATAAGTTTTCTGCTGAACAAGTTGCAGATGTCTTATCTGTTTCTAAAAGAAATTTAGAGACTTGGGCTAGAAATGGAAAGTTAGTTCCTGAGTACATAAGCGGAAAAGAAGCGCTATATTCCCAAAAACAGCTTGAACAGTTTGAACAATTTCAAAGTTTTTTTAATAGCAGCTGGGATCAGGAACAACTAGTAAGTCCAAATTGTGAGTATAACTCTATTGAACTTTTTGCAGGTGCTGGAGGTTTAGCGCTTGGTTTAGAAGAGGCAGGATTTAAGCATGTTTTGTTAAATGAGCTTGATAAATCAGCTTGTGCAACACTTCGCCATAATCGTCCTAATTGGAACGTAATTGAAGGTGATATCCGAAAAGTAGATTTCACCGCCTATAAAAATTCTATTGACCTCTTAACTGGTGGTTTCCCCTGCCAAGCATTCTCCTATGCAGGAAAAAAATTAGGGTTTGAAGATATTAGAGGAACAATGTTTTTCGAATTTGCTCGAGCATTGAAAGAGATTCAACCTAAAATATTTTTAGCTGAAAATGTAAAAGGTTTGTTAAGTCATGATGATGGAAAAACTTTAGAAACAATAAAAAATATTATTAATGAATTAGGCTATGAATTAGTTGAAGATAATGTTTATAAAGCCATTTTCTATAAAGTTCCTCAAAAGCGAGAACGTCTTATCCTTGTTGGAGTTCGTAAAGATTTAGTTGAAAAGGCAGTTTTCACACCTCCTTCACCTTATAAACGGATCTTGACTGTAAAAGATGCATTAAAAAAAGGGGTTTTATTTGAAAGTGATGTACCAATTTCTGTAGGGCAAAAATATCCAGAACGAAAAAAAGAAATATTTGATCATGTTCCAGAAGGCGGTTATTGGAGAGATTTACCATTAGATTTACAAAAGGAATATATGCAAGCTAGTTTTTATTTAGGTGGTGGTAAAACAGGAATGGCTAGACGGCTTTCTTGGAATGAACCTAGTTTGACATTAACCTGTGCACCTGCACAAAAGCAAACTGAAAGGTGTCACCCGACTGAAAGCAGACCATTAACGGTTCGTGAATATGCTCGTATTCAAACATTTCCTGATAATTGGATTTTTCAAGGATCAATGTCTGCTCAATATAAACAAATAGGTAATGCTGTTCCTGTTAACTTATCTTTAGCTTTAGGAAAAGCTTTAATCAAAATGTTGAATAATTTGGATTAATAAACATAAAAAGTTAAAACAACCCAAATCTACTCAAATTTCAGAGTCCACACTATCTAGTGGTGGGCTCTAGCCGAACCCTTCTTACATGATCCACTTTAACAGCTCAAGATTTATGGGACTTTATTAAAATCCCTATAGAATAAAAAATATGGGAGTTTTTACTCCCATATTTTTTAAAATTCTGCTTTTGAATCGGCTATCACATATGGCTTCCATTTAGGACTAGTACAGTTAAACTTTGGATCCTGATAGTGTGGAGGAAATTTATTATCTTTATCATGATCATTGACAGCGACTTCACGCTTACATTGAGTACATCGATAGATTCCTGAATGTGGGACTTTAGACCCAGCAGAGAAAATTTGATTAAAAAAGGCATCATTACTATTGGTAGAAAACTCATTTAAGGTTTTACGTTCAACTAAAGACATTTTAACTATTCCAAATTGATTAAATCTGATCAGAATATCAACAATTTAACTCATAAATACATTCAAAAACGATAACTACGACACACTTTGTCGTTAAGAATCACCTGTCTTAAGTTAAATGTAAAATCACTTATTTTAACTTACCAATACAATCTAATATTTCCTTTAATTGCTCAGGATCATTTTCTTCTAACTTTTTAAAAACCTCCTCTAAAGCTATTTCAAGTAGTTGATTTAATAACTTATTTCTTGTTGGATTACCAAGGTGAGCTTTCAATGCCTCTACCTTTTCAAAGTTCCATTGATATATACGAAATGGTACTTGATGAGTTACCCCTAAAGTCTCCGTGTTATATGTCCTAGCTTTAATTTGTGACACCAAAATATCTAACTCTTTCGGGTCATTTTCACCCTTAACATAAAGTCTATTTAACATTTCATCACCAATGAATTTGATATATAAAAATGATATAGTTTTTAATATCAAAAATACAAGTGAGTTTTAAAATGGGACAAGCAAAAAATCGGGGCTCTCTGGAAGAAAGAGTTAAAAATGCTAAAAAATTTAGAAAAGAAGCTATCTTAAGTGAACTTAAAAAAATCGTAGAGGGGCATTATCAACACGTACCAGATCAATTTTCACATCGCCAGAACTATTTAGATGGATGTGTAATTGCAATGGATATTAAAGAAGCAATGGACATCGTCTTAGACGATGGCGATATTGGTATCATTGAAGATGGATGCCCAAAACCAGAATATATATTAGGACTATTTGAAGTTGCTTTAGATAACTACGGTCTCGATGATAATGAGAATATTCAGGAATGTGCAGCTTGGGTTGATGAAGACATAAGTATGAATACTACGTTCTTTAGATTTAAAGATGCATCAGAGTTTAATCAATTAGAAGATGTTCTAAAGGCCGTTAATAAATTTTCATTTTGGTTGCCAACTTATATCATGCTAAACGGCACTTGGTATGATACTTACGAAATTGGTGCTGTAGATGAAAATGGAAATACTATAGGCTCCAGGTTTTAATTGATTTATAAAGCCCAGGTTAATCCTGGGCTTTTTGTTCAATCTGATCATTAGCCTCAAACATGCCAGGATTGGTAATCTGGATATTGTCCTGACAATTTCCGCAAAGCATCGGCCCTGCAAAAAGCTGTACGTTTTCCCTTGAATCACAGAAAGTGCAAGGCTTAGACAATTGAATAATATTACTCATGGCTTTTTCCCCTCAAAATAGTTCTTTTGGGCATATGCATTTCCTTTTGTTTGCATTCCTTGGATGTCTCCTCGATCGACTTTTAGATGCATCAGTATCCCAATTTGAAACATATATATATGGCCAAAGTCTTCAAAGAATTTTTCATTTAAATAATTGGCTTCAGTAAACTTATCGAGGGAATAGTTAATCTGCTTTTCGAAATCATTCACCAATGTTTCAATCCGACTAGCTTGTCGCTCAATACTGGCCATCTGTAAATTACTGGTCAGAAGATCCCGCAGATAAGTCCCTAATTTATCGCCCTTCAATTGAGCCAAACGCTCATATTCTTGTGCGACCTGATTGTCTAATCTGACTGCAACGGTTCGAGTACTGTTCATGAAAAACTCCTATCATTTGTTTTCAATCTAAGCACCTAATTTCTAAAAAGTAACTATCAAATATAAGTAAACACTGTGTTAAGTTTTAATGATTACAGGTTAAATATTTAATATAAAAAGAGAAATTCACATAAAAGCGTAAACAAAGGTGATTACAAGCTATCTTATTGTTTTGTAAGTAAATATTGCAATTTATTTGCAACAAAAGGTGTTTACAGCTAAGCCTCTGAAATACAATAAAAATCATGCTAAAAGCGTAAACGCTTTCCAGACAGATGAAAAATCGCTGTACCCCTTATGGCATAAGGCTTTGAAGCCTTTATCTTTAGATGCGTGGTGTGTGAACCAAAAATTGCCGGTATGTACCGGTTCCCAATCCATTTAATTGACTTAACTGACAGTAAAGATAGTGCTTGGCCAAAAGAGATCCTGACTCTTGTGTTTCTAAGAAAAAAATCTATAAGCGAAAACTCTAGTCTACAGATAAAAAATAAAACCCAAGTTAAAACGCTCTCACATGCGATTTCAGCCAAATTTTTACTTAAGACATAGAATCCACTATTGAAATGAGTAATCAGGTTAAAAAACGCAAATGAGCGCCAAATAGAGGGTATTTTTATTCTAATCGGGATGAATAGAGCGAGTGTCTACGAGCGAAGCACCAAAATTCGCACCTCGATTCTCTGAAAAACAGCTTTTTAGGCTGTGAAGCCTAAATAAGCGTAAATCACATGCAGAAAATTGAGCCTAGATCGAGCGTAGCGAGTAAAAAAGCTTTATGAGCGAAGCGAATTCCGAGTTGCTTTTGCTCTTGCCTTTGCTTTTTCTTAAAGTCATAACCGGATGAATAAAAAATTGCCCCACGAATCGAGCGAAAGCGAGATTCAATAGAGTTTGAGCGTAGCGAAAACCAAGGGCAATTTTTCTTTGCCAGGGCTTTTAATAATTTTAAAGTTTTTAAATGCTTTTAGACTAGCTGAATACCTTTATTTTAAAGGCCTGTAGAGCTTATATGACTACGTTTACCTACCAATATGACTACGTTTACCTACCAATATGACTACGTTTACCTACCAATATGACTACGTTTACCTACCATAAGACTTCATAATATTTTTTGTAGATTTAACTACGTTTACCTTGCATAAATCTACATAATTATTAATATAGACTTATATTCATGAATAATAATGTAGATAAATAAGATGCGGGATTTAGTTGTTAAAGATAATGCTCTAATAAATGCTAGCTATAATTTGGATTTAGTAGAACAACGTTTAATCCTATTGGCCATTGTCGAGGCAAGAGGTAGTGGCAGAGGTATCAATGCAAATGACCCATTAGAGGTTCATGCAGAGAGTTATGTAAACCAGTTTAATGTTGCACGACAAACAGCTTATCAAGCCCTCAAAGATGCGTGTAAAGACTTATTCGCACGTCAATTTAGCTATCAAGAAGTAAATAAAAGAGGAAATATTGAGAATGTCCTAAGTCGCTGGGTCAGTGAAATTAGATACATTGATGATGAAGCAACAGTAAAATTAATATTTGCACCTGCAATCGTGCCTCTTATTACACGTTTAGAAGAACAATTCACAAAATATGAGCTACAGCAAATTAGTGATCTTAGTAGTGCTTACGCTGTACGTTTATACGAATTATTGATTGCTTGGCGTAGTACTGGCCAAACACCTGTTATTGAACTAGCAGAGTTCAGGCAGAAGATAGGTGTTCTCGATGATGAATACACTAGAATGGGAAACTTCAAGGATCGAGTGTTAAATCTAGCTATTGCCCAAGTTAATGAGCACACAGACATTAACGTTAAATATGAGCAACATAAAAAAGGCCGTAACATTTCAGGATTCTCTTTCACATTTAAGCAAAAGAAAGTGATCACCTCTAAAAGTTCAACTTCACTTGAACTTTTCTCAAAAATGACCGATGCACAACGTCACCGTTTTGCTAATAAACTTTCTGAACTTCCAGACATGAATAAATACTCTCAAGGTACAGAAAGCTACCCACAATTTGCAGTTCGAATTGCTGAAATGCTAAAAGATAAAGAGAAGTTTGAAGAGCTTCTGCCACATCTTAAAAAAGTAGGATTTAGTACAAAATAAACTTCATGTTCAGGTAGGATGTTCATCTAAACATCCTTGTACATGCACTGAGGGATTACATTGAACACAACAAAATTCAGCGTCATGGACGCAAGTAAAGCTTTTAAAAAATCACGAACAACAATATATGAAGCTATAAAAAATGGTGAATTATCAAGGGATCATGATGGGCTTATAGATTTATCCGAACTTATCAGGGTCTATGGTAACCCTATCGGTGTTCAGTCCAATACACGTACTGAACACGTTCAGAAGGATGTACAAGTACGTGTTCAATCTGAGATTGAAAATGTATTGAAAGATCAAATTTCTCTACTCAAAAATCAATTGGACTTAGCCAATCACAGAGAAAAGGCTTTGATGCAACACATAGAGGATTTGACTCATAGAATTGAGTTTAAAGGTCAGCTTGAACAACCAAAAACAGAGGTAGAAGAGCACAAAGTTGCTCCTCCTGTTCATTCTGAAATGACAGAGAATCCTAAACTAGAACCAGACCAGAAAGATGACGGATTGACTACTCCGGTCGAAACAGAAAATAAGCGTATTCCGGTGCCGGAACATGTTGAACCGGAGCCAGAGAAGAGGGGCTTTTGGAGTCGGTTTTTTAGACCCTATGATTAATCAAGATTGTTTAATTAAAATGAATAAAGCTGTGAAACATTGCTCAAAGAATAGGCGTGGAACGTGAAAAATCATAAAAAAAGCCCACCAGAGGGTAAGTGGGCTGAAATCATGGAACTATCGTATTGATTTATAGAACAAATTATACAGCATTACATATAACGTGCATTATGTTAATTTTAGAAAAATTAACATAATTATTCGAAGAGTGCCTTAGTGCTTACCTCCGGACTATTTAGTACTATCTTTACTTAAAGTTAAAGATTTTTTAATGTCATCAAATATAAATTCCTCTATTTTTTGACAAATCTTCTCTATAGCTTTCTGATTATTATCCTTTAGAAGCATAGTTACATAATTCCATTTAGAACATTCTGGTTGATAAGTAGAGGTCCAATTAAGTATTTTAAGCTTCTCAATACTGTAAAAGAGCACAACTTCTTTTTTTGAAAAAATGATTGCAAAACAAGCAGAATAATTTTTCAATTTTTGAAAATCTTCTTTCGGTGCAAAACGTATAGATAAGAATACCTGATCAAGAGGAACTAAATATTTAACTCCATTTAAAACTTGCTTTTTTACAGTGACATCCTCTAATCGATAATCATCATTAGAGCTTAATCCTAGTAAAAAAGATAAAGAAGAAGTACTAATATTAGAAGTAGGTTTTTTAGGATATTTGATGTACTTTTTCTCTGATACTTCTATTTCGTTGTAGCGCTCTTCAACCAAGTAATCATCTTTATCTTTGTTAGCAACTAACCAATTTCCAATATCTTTAGCATTGAATAAAACAACATCAGATTTCGATGTATCTAGAGTAAATAAAGTTTTTATCTCTTCTGAAAACTTATGTTTTTCAATTAAATTGAATATTTGTTTGATTTGTTTTAGACCCTCTTCTTCTGAACAATACATTTCAGACTCTTTTTTTATCGTTTCTATTAGTGATGGAGCTGTTGCCAATGAAGGACCATCAATAACACTTGGACTCATCTGATCAATAGTAGATAATATTTCCTTAGGTGCGCTTAAGTTATTGAAAAAATAGGCTAAATAAGCACCTTGAGTTACAAAAATTGGAGTATGACTTAACCTCTTCTCTGATAAATCAGATATATAGTCTATAACTGCTTTATAAGTTATTTTATCTGATTGTTTTTGTTTAAGAATTGCATCGAAAAACAACTTGGTAAATTTACTATATTTATTAGTTGCTTCAGAAGTTTCATTTCCTCTTGATGAATACATGAAATAAACTTCATCAAAGGTGTATTCTTTATCCAAATTTTTCCTGATTAATGAATCTTCAGCTTCTTTTATATAATTTTCACCAGAATAACAGGCATCAACAACCTTGACTGCTACTTTAGGATTTAATCTTTTAAGATAGCTGTCTATAACATCATTGGTGATAGTTGTACTTTTTAAAAGCTCTAAATTCGTATCTTTAAAACAGAAATAGAAGTTATTTGAGTCTCTATAGCCATGACCACTAAAGTAAAAGAATATTTGTTCAATATCTTTTCCTTCAAAGCCCTTAATAAAATCAATAATCTTATCTTGAACTATTGATGCTGAATCATTTAAAGACGTTAAAATATTAGAAAATTCTCCTGATACTTCTAATAAGTTTTTCATCATTTCTAGATCATTTTTACATGCATCTAAAGGATCGTATAATTCGTATTCGCTAGATGCTAGAAGAATGGCTATCTTTGTCATTTCAAATTCTTATTTATAAACATACATTTATTATAGACTTATTTTTAAATATAAAAATTTTAAAAAAATTGTATGCGCCTATTTAACATAATAGAGCTTATACGAAACGCATTTTTAATATTACTTTAAGATCAGTATCTTATCGTTATTCATACCCTCTGGAACGTTCTCGTTCAACCGCCTTGGAAACAAGTCGGTTTCTTTTTAAGCAAAACTGTAACTTTTAGCCAATAAGATTGATCAAAAAACATTCGTTTTTGCGTTTTTTCCTGATTTATCAAGGTTCATAATTCAGAAATAATCCCCAATTTCTGCGGACAACTCTTGGGATAAAATAGGCCAACTTTGTAAGCTAAAACTTACACAGATTTAAGGGTTTTGCGGATTGGTAATCCAAAGCATTAGCCCTATGATGAATACATAAGGGAACTGGATGTTTCCAGAAAACAAGAATAAGAAAATTGCGCAAGGAATGGGCAGCACGAGATCAGTAAGACGAGCAACCCGATATGAAAAAGCCCGACAGGATGTCGGGCTTTTTTATTGTTCAAAGATGAAAATACTGTGTTGTTGATGAAGTTGAGAGAATCGAAAGCATTACAATCAAAAAAAACTCTACATAAATCCTCTGAATAACTTTAATAAGGGTATCCTTCTTTAAAAACAATTTCTTCAAATAAGTTATTGTTTTTTAGATCAAAAATATAACTAGCCGATGAATTTCCAGAAGGGTAAAAAATACCATCACGTTCTATAAAACCGTTTTCTGCTATTGTACGAACCTTATTATTTTCTTGTAATCTGGGTTCAAATTTAAGTAAATGTTGAGCTTCATTGGTGTTTATATCAATGAGTTGAGATTTTCTATTTTTATACCAGTGAATGGGCGGTTTATGTTTTTTTTCATATGCTAGTAATTTAGAAAATTTAGTGGTCCAGATCCCTTTCATTGGTTGCACAGTATAGAATTTTTTAAATTGAGGGTCAGTTCCCCATGTTTGCATTTGATGTGCTTCCCATTTAACCCAAATAAAAATTTGTATATCAACATCTCGCTCTAACCACTTTGTATAGTTAAAAGAATCTTTTAAATCCATTGTTAAAGCATATTGAGGATCAATTCCATAATCTTTTGAAGCAAAAAATAGAGGTGAGTTTTTAATTTTGACTTCACCAGTTAAATTTCCTGACTCTAAAATACATAAAAGATCTGGATGATAGGGGTTGTTCGTTTTTTCAGGATGAATTTCAATATTCCATGGGAAGTTATTAATTTGTTTTGTAATAGCAACAAATGCTCGTTCTTTATTTTCAGTGATTGAGCACCAGAAACCTTTATTTTCTAAATCTTTAAATGAAGTCTCTTCATAGTTGTTTGGAGTTGTAGCAATAAAAA
>NZ_JAZEZK010000036.1:0-12417 GCF_037028485.1 Acinetobacter sp. 102 | reverse complement strand
AATGATCATGAAGATAATTTATTTAGTACCAAGCAACGTCCCAGTTTCAAACAATCTTTGTTCGCTCCAGCCCTATATTTTGAGCTTTGCGCTAATCGGGAGCGAATCAGAATGACACAAATTTTGCAGCAATGGCTCAAAAAAGAAAGAAAATCTAAAGGAATTTCGAAACTAGAATTATCCAATAGCCTAAGCAAACCTGACTCATATGTCGGTGATGTAGAGCGGGGTGTATATGCATTGGATATTATTGAGTATGTATATTATTGCCAAGCGCTAGGGAGTGATCCAAAGCAAGGAATACAATACATCAGCAACGAGCTAGAAAATCAGCAAAAGTGATTCTGCTATTTTACGGGTTTATTATATTTTCTACAGTGTTGGTTTTGGATGGGGAGTAAAAAATCTATAATGCAAAAATTGGTAAAAGCCTTGCTTTACAAGGATTAGTGTCCAAAAACTAGGGGGAATTTTCTTATATAGTAATTCATATAATATAAATTTCACCCCCTGCAGTAGATCAATCCCAATTCTTCTAGCAAAACGAAATAAATCTACCCTTGATTTACATATTATTTTAGTGAATTGCTAAGTAAATAATCTATGTAGCAATGAGATTCATAAACGTGAACAGGAGTACAGATGAAATATTCGCATCATTTAGAGTGTGTTGCAGATGCTATTGCACTCATTCCAACAGAGAAGGCACAGACTTTGGCAAACGCACTTTACACGTGTAATAACTCAGAACGAGATACTCTTGAGAAGCTAATTGCTATAGGGCGTATCCTGATCTAATCTTATTCACCTCACAATTGATCCCGATGTACGAAAAGTACATCGGGATTTTTTATGCTTGCATTCATATTAGGAGAAAGGCCATGTAGCAGACCAATTAGCATGAAAATATCTAGATTGTCGTGGATGAATGATTCGCCCAACAATACTGAACGCTTAGGTTGAAGATATGGAGTTATTTTCTTTTGGAAGTTCATTCTGAATTAATTCCACCCCAATTTGGGGATCAATACCCAAAGTATGACAATACCATACATATTCTACGACATCTAAACGGCGTTCACCTTGTTCAACTTTTTGGATAAACGAATGAGGTTTGTCCATGCGTTCTGCTAGAGCACGCATAGACAGATTTCTAGCTTCACGTTCTTGTTTCAACCAACTTCGCAAAGCAAGCATTTCATTGGTATAGATACTATTTGTCATTGTACCTATTTAAGATACATTGACCTTTGTACCCAAAATAGGTACATTGTATGCGTATCTCTATCATCATTTAATTCAAATATTTATAAGTCAGGTATATATGGAAGGAAAAATCCTTGGAATTGATACTGTCCAAAATAAAGCAGTAATCATCACAAAAAATAGTGAACGTATTACATTTGATTTGTACGAATGGCGTGGCGCTATTCCAATAAAAGAAGGCTTAGAAATTGATTATGAGCTTAATGATTCGAGTCATGCGATTAATGTGTATCCTTCTCTAGCTGCCACCACAGTAGTGCAGAAAAAGGAAAAAACAAAAGTTGCATTACTACTCTTAACCTTGGTTGGCGGTGGTTTAGGAGCACATAAATTCTATGTCGGTTCATGGGGGTGGGGAATTGTCTATCTTTTACTTTGTGTACTATATATCCCACTCATATTAAGCTTTATCGAATTTGTTCGTTATTGCTTCTTATCTGAACAAGAGATCAATGAAAAAGTTAGAAATCTGAATGGGCCATTTTCATGGCTTTGGTGAATTAGCTTCTTACTGATTCGAAATATATGTCCCGATGTACGAAAAGTACATCGGGATTTTTTATACCTAAATTTTGGAGACAAATATGCAACCACGTGTACCCGATAAAATTAATCACTGTTTAATCAATACTATAGTCTGTCCAAAACTATCAGAACGATCAAAAGGGAACTTACATTATCAAATATGGCGAAATAATGATGATGCATCTTTAGGAATAGCGATTAGCAAAAATGAATCATCAGGTGGATTTAGCGGAGAATTAGTCAAAATAGAAGATATTCTTCAGATACTTTATGCATTACGAAAAAGTGGAAAAGCCTTTCATGCAACCGCGTTGAAAGGACTTTTCATCGGTAAGTCAGCAAATAACCCATGCTTTCTAGCTGCAATTCTCGTTGATCAGAAAGTCGTTCATCCTCATCCCAATACGCAACGATTATTAGAGGTGAGTGATGATTCTGAATTTTGGCTAAAAAGGCTCAATGATGCATCATCTGCATCACTATCCAAGGTACTAGCCGATGATGAGAAAAAAGCAATCGATACAAAATCTATCACTGATAAGCCGAAACACGGACGTTCTGAAACATCAAAAAAGGAGGGATAGCGAGATGAATATTGTCAAAAGTAAGCGTGATTTAGAACATGTGATGAATCAAGCTATACGTTTAGCAATATCTAGTGCGATTGATCGAATCGAAATAGAGTATCAAGAAGACTACCAAGCCACCCAACATGGGTGGTTTGTTGTTTTAGAGCATACCCATGAACTTAGCGTACCTATTGCAGGTTTAACGTTCTCAATTCTGGACAAACTAAATGCTAGTGAAATTGAATACGTTGAGAAATGCCCACATGCTTGTGAAGTGTATATCACCCTTAATGATACTGAAGGTGTATTGATCTACATTCCTGATCAAATCTATTCAAGTTTGGGTATAAATAATCTGTAATGATGCTTTGGCATACTCTAACCAGTAGCACAGCGCAGGGAATAATCGAATAAGCCCTTGAGTTATGTCTCTCTAGTTTGTTAAACAGCATCCTATAAATCTAAACACCAGCTTTAAACCGTAAGATGAACCGTAAAACTTTTTGGGTTTTGCGGGAATTCTGATTTAGGTATGCAACACAAGGAAAAATGTATGGGCCAAATAGAGAGAAGGAGGGTCTTGTAGTTCTTAGTTCAAATCATGAAACTTGTCAATCACTAAAAAGGCGTGATTGAAATTTAACCAGTCGAACTAAGAAAACCAGTTTTTTACAAAAAAAATTCCTAAATTTATTCAATAGCTTATGAGAGACCGATTTTTCGTATTGTCAAATAATTTTAAAAAAAGTGATTTAATAAATTATTGAATTATATGGTAATTTATTTTTGTTTCAAAAAGTAAAAAAATAGGTCCTCAAGAGCTAATCTTTACATCGAACTCACTATCTTGCACCATATTTTCAACTTGTTCAGTTAGGAAATTCTTTTGCTTCTTTGGGCTTTTGAACTTAAAGACTATTTAAATTCAGAAACCAACACCAGTCATCAATGAAATATTCGTTGACCTATTCTTCCCTATTTTGACTCATTTTTGAATCATGGCCTTTAACGGTCAGGGAGATTTGTTTGCCTAATTTTTGGAGAAATCTATGAATGCGAAACTAAAATTGGATGAAGTACTCGTGATGAGTATCATTTGTCCTCAAACTAAACGTGAGTTAGAAATAACTGATCATCTAGTCAAAGGACTCAAACTTGTAGTTACTCGTCTGGGTAAAAAGACTTGGTTATTTCGTTATGTGTTTAACGGAACCAAGCGTGCAATGAAATTGGGAAATTATCCAGAATTATGTTTAGAAGACGCAAGAATCATTGCCGCATCAAATAATAATTTACTGAGAACAGGTAAAGATCCACAGCATGAACGTGATGTGCAAAAAGCAATGCCGACAGTAACCGAGTTTTTTACTAACTCATATTATCCGCACTCACAGAAACGTAAACGCTCACACTGTGATGATTTATCACGGTTTAACAATCATCTGCGCGATCCGATTGGTCACCTTCCATTAAATCAAGTTGAAGCAGTTCATGTCATGCAAATTCTTGATCAAGCAAAAGATTCAGGCCTATCTCATGCAACGATTAATCGTATCCGTGCATTACTTTCTGTAATGTACAGCTATGCAATTGATCTTGCTTTATTAGAAAGGAATCCAGTCTCGCGAGTTAAGAAATATAAAGAGGTCAATCAGATTGAACGTTTCTTGACAGAGCAAGAGTTACCACGACTTATGCAAGTATTGAATACACCTGCTCAATATGGAATTGATAATCTCGTTGTTGTGGCAATTGTAAAAGTTTTATTACTAACAGGTATGCGTAAAAGAGAGGTCATGGATATGAAGTGGGCTGATGTTGATTTGTCCTCAGGCCATTGGAAGCTTGAAAATAACAAATCAGGTAAACCACGCTTGATACGTTTAGCAAGTGAAAGTTTGGCAGAAATTAGAAAAATGTTACCACGTCAAAGTGAGTATGTTTTTGCTAATCCGCAAACAGGACAAGCATTCAATGATATTCGTAAATGCTACGACAAAATCATGAAAGCAGCAGGGATACCAAACATGCGAATTCATGATTTGAGACATAACTTCGCAAGCATGGCTGTCAATAAGGGACTAAGCCTTTATGTTGTTCAGCATCTACTTGGTCATGCTTCACCACAAACAACCCAGCGCTATGCCCATCTGAATGGGGAAGTCATGTTAGATGCCTACCAAAAAGTCGCTGAAATTGTAAATCAAGCGTCTATCTAAGCCAACAACCTAACCACCAAGTCAAATTTTATTGGGTATGAAAAACCATACCCTTAGGAGAACTCATGCCAAATTTAGTAAATAAGATGGAATTTAACTTAACTGAAGGCCAAATGATTGCGGATCATTTGGAAGCAATTGAAGTCGGTACAACATTTCTCGAAGCTTCTACTGGGACAGGAAAATCAACTTTTGTCATTAAGACACTCATGCCACAACAGCATGTCGTTATGCTATGTCCTAAGGTATCTCAGGTAAAGCAACTGGAAAAAATGTATGTAGATCAGGGGATTATTTTCTGTCACGGAACAATGAAATTTACAGAAGAGGAATTGTCAACAAACCATATAGTGGCAACATATGATCAGTTAGCTAAAATTAAGCAATATATCCGACCAGATTCAATTTTTGTGGTAGACGAAGTGCATCAGCTTTATTGTGCAGGCGCTTATAGAGGAAAGGCATTAAATGAAATCTTAACATTTATAAAAAATAAGCATGTAAGCAAGGTGTTGTTGGTGAGCGCAACACTTACTATGGAGATTTTTGATAAGTTATCAATTTCGATAGATCATATTTATCAGTTCACTCAAGAAAATCCAATTCAACGACATATTATTTTGCAACAATATGTACATGAGCATCCTCTAAACTGCCTTAAGTTTATCATTAATCGAGTTAAACAGATAAAATCTGAGGGCTCTAAACGGATCATCTTTATTAGGATTAATGATAAAAAGAAAGCAGAGGAATATCGTTTTTTCTTGGAAAAGCAAGGTATCCCTACACTTGTTGTAAATCGAGCAAAGCAGGGGAATGAAGCCATAGTTGAGATGATTAACACAGCTCGATTATCGACTGAGTACAACGTAATTTTGACAACATCTGTTTGGGATGAAGCAGTAAATTTTTTGAATAGTGATAATGAGATTGATAGTATCCATATATTGGGGGGTAATACTCATACAGATGAAATTACTCAATTTATAGGCAGAACGCGTTATGCAAATCCGCCAATCTATATTCATCTAGATCAAGAAGTCGATCACTCCCCAATCGATGATCTGGCAGCTTATCATGAGCAACGTGTATGGCTGATGGATACAGATCTTGCTACTAATCTAGAGATTTTAGAAAGTGGTAAAGAATTTGCTGAGCATATTAGACAAAAGAAATCAGTCAAAGCCGAAAAACTTGTAGAGGCTATCAATAAGATGCTCAAAGACTCGAAGAGTATAGAAGGTCTAGGGTGTATTCGTGATGAAATTAATATCAATAATGCAGTTGTCGCAGCTAAGGCATTCGCAATAGATACGCAGAACTTATATTCTAATATTAAATATTTAGAATATAGATTGGCTTGTGCGAATCAAGATGCACATATTACTAGGGAAGTATGTCGAGCGGAAATTGATGGCGAATTGAAGAGAGCTTACGCTGACATTACGAATGAACTGCAAAAACTAAAGGAAGAGAAGACACCAAAAGTTGGTAAACAATTTCTCAAGGATACTAGACAAGTTCACAGAGTTACTTTGCATGGAAAGCAGATTTTGCAAAATCCACAGGCAATTCCTTATTTAAAAGAGGACTCTGAGATTGAATTTGATCTGTATTATCATATGGCTGAAGTATCAATTTACGTTAGTAATATGCATGATATTCTTGAGATATTACGGAGGGATAGCTACAAGACTGTAAAAAAAGTTGGGCATGAATATCAAAATCATCCAATCATTAAAATACTTATGGATCAGATTGCTAAGCACATATTCATAAATGATCAAGCATCTAAGACATATGATGTAAAAGCATTGGAGAAGTTGATTAATCAAGGGTTAAGAAAGCTTGATAAAGATGAGTCAACCAAGTTTGCTCTAGGCATCAAAAGCCATAAATATTTTGAGTTAGACCAAAGAAATAAGATCGTTCTTAAATCTAACCAAGCCGTAAATTTTGTTAAAAGATACTGCCATGTTACGATCAAAAATGATCATAAATCATATAAAGACAAAGTCGTAACTTTTGTGGGATTAGGTTGGGGAGGCTATCAATATAACGGGCTTTCATATATTGAACCGAACAAACCACAATGTATTGAACTAGAGGGTGAGAGGATAGATGCTCAATCTGGTCAATTACTTAGTGACATATCCGAGTTAACGCAAACTGTGGCAGCTTGATAAGAAGTAAGACCGTAGACAAGTGATGAAATATCAGTCTACGGTCTAATAATTGTGTGCAGGTGAATTATGAGATTGCTTAGATTTACTGTTTGGGATAGGAATTCTAAGAGAAGTTTCTTTGTAAGAATGCCTTCGTTTACTTTATCATTAAGTCCTATGTTTAGCTATGCCTTTAATTCATCTACTAACTTTATAAGGCAGCCAGAACTAACGACATGATTATGTTGCATCCATCCAGTAACGAATTAGTGAAAGAAGGTACCAAAGTGCTATGTTAATTACTGATGAGCAAGGCAAAACCATCTATTTCTTTGAAAATATTTGGGAATAAATTAGAAATACCTACAAGCAAAAAGCAAATTTCACTATTCAATGGTCTAAATTAGGGAAGAATTAGCTAGAGAGCTAGTCGAAAGTGAAAAAATCAGAATTCATTAGAGTAACTTACTTTTTTAGTTATAAATTATTCTTTATGAATATATTCGATAAGGTATTTAACTTTAAAGAAAAAAATATTAAAGTTAGCAGTTTAGAAAAACTACTTGTAAGAATATGATTGAAAAAATTAGTACTGAATTAATAGATAAATTAAGAGATTGTCAGATTAACAGTGTTAAGGTGATTGGAAACTATTTAAATTCAGATAGCACTAAATCTTGTTTAATTAGTTTACCTACGGGTGCTGGTAAGAGCGGTGTTATATGCACTGTAAGCCATTATTCTAAAGATGATAAAATTCTTGTTGTGACACATAGAAGGGCTGTCTGTGATCAATTATATGAGGAGTTAAGTGGGAGTTTTTTTGAAAAACTATTACCTCAAGAGCCTAATTATAAAAATTATTTGAAAAAAAATATTTTTAATAAAATTAATGATATCTCGCAAGATGGTATTTATTGTACAACTTTTCAAAAAATAAATAGTTTAAGTGAGGATGAGTTAATAAATATAAAAAATAATTTTAGTCTTATATTAATTGATGAGGGCCATGTCGAACCATCGCCAAAATGGAGTGAGGTAATAAGGAAGCTAAATAAGAAAAAAATTATCATAACAGCGACACCTTATAGAAATGATTTATATAGTTTTGATATAGATGCTAATTATAGCTATATATATACGTTTAAATCTGCAAGTGGAAATAATGAAATAGTATATCCAGTTTTTAAAATAACTAATAAGTCGAAGCTAATACATGAAATTAAAAAAATAATTAAAAAACAGCCCAATTCAATTTGTATTGTTAAATGTAAAAATTTTTCGGAAATTGAAAGGTATTATGATGATTTTAGTTCTCATTTTAAAACAATAGCAATTCATGATCAATATGATAATAAGAAAAAGAATAAAATAAATTTTGTACCAAAAAAATTACTAGACTTAAAATATGAAGTTTTTCTTCATCAGAAGAAACTAGATGAAGGTATTGATATACCAGAAGCTAAAATTTTAGTACTTACTTATTCAGTAGGAAGTGGAAAGGAATTAGTACAAACTACAGGAAGAATAGTTAGAAAATATGAAACCTATAAATCTACAATTCTAGATATATCTGGGGATAATAATAAAAAATTATGGAAGAGTTACATTGAATTTGATGAATATTTATCAAATGAAAAATCAGTAGAAAAATTTTTAAGAACTCTTGATACAAAAAAATTTATTGAAAATTATTTAAAAGAATTTCCTGAGAAAAGCTATTTTGAATCAAATTTTAGAAGAAAATTCGATTTTAATAATTTTAATCCTAAAGAATCATTAGAAATTCCAGTAGCTTCTGTATGTTTTTATAATAAAGAAAATGAATTTGATATCAATGTTTGTCTTAATAAGTTGGAGTCGGAATTTAATAGAGAAGGTGCTTTAGCTAAATCGTATAAAGAGCTTGGAGTTATTGTGGCTATTTTTTTTAATAACTCTAAATATCTAAAAGATAGTCTTTTTTTTGAACCAACTTTGGAAATATTTATTATCAGAGAATTACAGGATATGATAGCTATTTTTGATAGTCGCAGTCATAAATATAGCAATAGAAAAGATCTTAAAATTTTGAGTACAATTGGTGTAGAAAAGTTATTTACAGTTATTTCGGGAACCGAAAAAATTGTAACTAAGCGAGCCAACACAAGGGCACTTCAAAATAATCTAAGTCGCCCAGAGAGTATATCTATAAAAGGAAAAAATTTAGAACTAATTAATCATGAACAGTCAAATTCTGGTTATGCAATAACTACTACTGTAGTTTCAAATGTTGGAGATAATGGTAAACCTATTTCTACATATTATCTAGGTGTGGCATCAGGGAGAATATCTGATCAAAAGAAATTGGGAATTTCATATGAAGAGTTTATAAACTGGATTGATAGTATAAATAGTTGCTTGCAATCTAATGGGGAAAATGAAAGTAATTTTATTAATTCATTCTCTCAGTCAATTAATTATACTCCAGTGGAAAACCCTGTAGCTTGTGTTTTTGATTTTACTGATGAGAAATATGTTGATTTAGGGGTTGAATATAAAGGTGTGAAGGAATCTATTGATAATAGTTATATATATAAATCGTATAGTGATGGGGTTTCTTTTTTTGAATTTTCTGATGGTTCAAGTAGTGATGAGATGGTCGGGAAGTTTATTAAATTTTCATTTGATGAAAACCTTGATTTAATTATAGATTATGATAAAGACTTAATTTTTTTTAATAATGGAAGTAAAGTTGAAATATCTGAAATCTTAAACAATGAGAGTGTTAAGCTTTTATATAGTGATAGTACAGTTTATTTGGAAGGCAATTTTTATAAACAAAAACTTCCAACTGAAACAGGTAGGTTTAATCAAAATATAGTCAGAAATATTATTTCGTTGGATTGTTTGAAGCAACCAAATTTATCTGAAAAGGATGAAGATAATATTCTAAATGATAATTTTAGTGAGAATTCAGTTTTTTATTTAATCGATAAAGTTTCAAATATTAAAAATAAAAATGTAAGCCTTGATGATTTAGGTGAGTTTTATCAGTATATTCCAAATATAGATTTAGTACTTTGTACCGACATGGGAACCGAGCCAGCAGACTTTATTCTTTCCTCTAAGGATAAAGTTGTTTTTGTTCATGTAAAATGTGGCGGTAGTGCATCAAAACCCCAATCTTCAGCAGGAGCTCTTTGCCAAGTTGGAGGCCAGGCATTAAAAAATATACATTTTTTACGTGACTATAGGCCTTTAAAATATGGAAATATTACTACTCTTAAAGAAGACTGGCCGAGATTAAATGGAAATAAGTATCAAAATAAGCTAAATCGTATAAGATTGTTCAATAAAACTTATGATATAAATCATAATCTTGATGAAGTGCTAGATACAATTAATACGAGAAAAATTGATCCTTTAGTAAGTAAAGAAATATGGGTAGTTGTCGGTAATGCGTTCTCACGACAACATTTTACAAGCCAATTGAAAATGCCCCTAGAAGCTGTCTCAGAAACAATTCAAGCCTATCAACTACTTGATACTTGGTTTAATCAAGCTAGTGCACTGAATGTAGATTTGAAGTTTTTTACTTCAGAATAAGAATTTTTTAAGCTGCATATCAGAAGTTGCTAAACAATTTCTCAAGGATACAAGACAAGTTCACAAAGTTACTTTGCATGGAGAGCAGATTTTACAAAATCCACAGGTAATTCCTTATATAAAAGAGGATTATGAGATTGAATTTGATCTGTATTATCATATGGTTGAAGCATCAATTTACGTTAGTAATATGCATGATATTCTTGAGATTTTACGGACGGATAGCTACAAGTCTGTAAAAAAGTTGGGCATGAATATCAAAATCATCCAATCATTAAAATACTTATGGATTAGCTTGCTAAGTACATTTTCGTAAATGATCAAGCATCTAAGATATATAATGTAAAAGCATTGGAAAAGTTGATTAATCAAGGGTTAGGAAAGCTCGATAAAGATGAGTCAACCAAGTTTGCTCTAGGCATCAAAAGTCATAAGTATTTTGAGTTAGACCAGAAGAATAAGATCGTTCTTAAATCTAATCAAGCCGTAAATTTTGTAAAAAAATACCGCCATGTTACGATCAAAAACGATAAGAAACCTTATGAAAAAAGATCGTATCTTTTGTAGGATTAGGTTGGGGAGGCTATCAATATAACGGGCTTCCCTATATTGAACCCAACAAACCACAGCGTATTGAACTAGAGGGCTCGATCTGGTCAGTTACTTAGTGACATATCAGAGTTAACGCCAACTATGGCGGCTTGATAAGAAGTTAGACCGTAGACAAGTGATGAAATATCAGTCTACGGTCTAATCATTTTACTACATCGCTGTAAAAGTAGTTATGGTCAGTTACGGTCTATAAAAAATGCATTGTTATCTATGGTTTATCGCTACGGTCTTCAGGTCTAGCTACGGTAAATCTTAGGTAATTACTGTATATGCAAAATGATAAAACATTATTTCTTATGCATTTATTACTTTTGCGGCTAAGCTTTTTTTGATCAGATTTCTATCAAAATATTGAAAATTCTTTATATTTCTTTGAGTTGTAAATAAATTACCTACGGTCATTTGCCAGTCATGTATTTCTTGGTTTCTATGAAAGTAAGTTGTTGATATTTATTAATATAAATAAGGTTTTATCTGAACTCATAATCCGTTGGTCCCGTGTTCAAGTCACGGTGGGCCCACCATATATATCAAGCACTTACATGCATTAATTGTAAGTGCTTTTTTATTGGCTAAATTTATGTAAGCGCTATGTAATCAGTAAAATTAACAATTAAGAGTGGAAACAAGATCTATCTAAGTTTGGAAGATGTTGAATATTATTTATAGTTTTGCTAAATCAATTCAATGTACATCGAAATTAGTGAACAAGACTTTTTAAATAATTTGATGATCTAAACCTGCTTTTAGCCTAAGTCAGTTAGCTATGATTAGAGGATGATAAGAAAATGACTATTTATATTCCCGACAAATTTACTATGAATTATTTTTACAAGAAAAAGATGAATAATAAAGAGTGAAATGAAATCTATTCTATAAGCTTAAATATCTTCGGCAGGGTGACGGGTTGAAATATTTTTATTAGATATATTGTATTTTTTATATTACAAAGTAAGCTTGAAGCTAATTAAAATTTAAAGTCACTTATAGTTGTAAGAAAAATTATTTTTTTATAAAATATAGTTATATTCGATACTTAAGTGAATTTTATCCAATTTAAGAATCTAACTTAAAAGTATAAGAAATCGTCCCTACAATAATTTATACAATTATAGATACTTTTCAATTTTGTCATACTCCATTATTTTTGCTATATTATATTTTTTGATTTTATAGATTATTAAAGTGAAGAATATCTTAGCTTTCACCATCATGTTAGGTTTATTAGGGTGTGAAAGTTTTGAAGATTATAAGAGCAAAGACTCTAATATTATTACAGAATTTGATTCTTATATAATTGAGAATGATAATCGAAAAAATGTGAGAGATTTGAGTAAAAGCTCTGCTTATATTCGGAAGTCCGAAATTAATTTAAATAAGGAAAAACTGATTGAAAAGTGCAAAAAACTCGTACTTTCGAATGTAACAAAGAAAAAGACGGTTAGTTTTAATGATAATTTACGTGGTAATTAC
>NZ_JAZEZK010000035.1:0-23066 GCF_037028485.1 Acinetobacter sp. 102 | reverse complement strand
AAGATTCGGGTCACTAGTAGTATTTATTGTCTTATTTTGTACCTCTCGTATAATTTCCTTTATTTTTTCAACACCACTTGCTTCTGCATAATCAATAGCCGACATTCCTTTTGAGTCGATTAACTCTAAAGAAGCTCCAACTTCGATCAAATACTGAAAAATATCTGGTTGTTTGAAAATTGCAGCTAACATTAAAGCTGAAAGGCCCGCTGAATCTACCGCATTTAATTGAGCCCCTCTTTCAATTTGTAATTTTACAGCGTCTAAAGCACCAACTTTAATAGTAGCTTTTAGTAAAGGACTCAAAGGCTTAGTCTTATATGAGATTTTCATAATAATCCCGGAAGGTTCAATCTAGACCATCAATTTTTTAATGCTAGTAATCTAGGTTCTTCTAAAATAGTATTAATATAGCATCAAATAGTTGAAAAATAATCCAAAAAATGGGAATTACAGACTAAATAGTATAAAAATTTACTAGGAAACTTTTAATTCACTACTATTGAAAAGCAAACTGTTATCATTTTAATTACAAGGCTTTATTTAATTTTACCTATCAAGTTTTTTTAAGTCTTGTGCGATTGACAGGACCTGGTATTATGCATGTGTTTTTTAAGTTATCAGGCTACTATGAAAGATAATGATATTTTAGTAATTGATCTATTCTCTGGGCCAGGTGGACTTGGCGAAGGATTCGCCTCTTACATAGATAATAATAAGCATCCTTTTAAAATAGGCATGTCTGTTGAAAAAGATCCACATGCTCATATGACACTAACTACAAGAGCATTTTACAGACTTGCAAAACAAAAAGGCTGTCTAGATGGTTACTATCAATATTTAAATGGTAACCTTACCAGAGCTGAACTTTTTGAATCATATAAAGAAATTTATGAATCAGCTTTTCAGGAAACCTTGAAAGGTCCTTCTGAATTAGGTAAAGATAATGACCACATTCATGCTAAAGTAAAAGAGCTAACAGAAAATCATTACGGACCTAAAATTTTAATCGGAGGCCCCCCTTGCCAAGCCTATAGTTTAGCTGGACGGTCTAGAAATGCTGGCAATAAAAACTATGTTCCTGAAGAAGATCACCGCCACTTCCTTTATAAGGAATATTTAAAGGTTTTATCGATAGCAAAACCTGATGTATTTGTTATGGAAAATGTGAGAGGAATTCTTACTGCCAAAGTTGAGAATCAACTCATATTTCCTCAAATTCTTAATGACCTGCAAAATCCTTCAAAGATTACGGGATCAGAAGATTGCCCTTCATATCGAATATATTCCCTTGTGGAGAAAAAAAAAGATATAGATAACTCTAGCTCTGATAACATGAATTATCTGATTAGATCCGAAGAATTCGGAATTCCTCAAGCAAGACACCGTGTTATTCTGATTGGCGTGAGAGAAGATATTAAACAGATACCAGACATCTTGGATAAGAATATTTATCCTAAAGTTTCAGTTAAAGAAGTTATTGGCGATTTACCTAAATTACGAAGTGGGTTATCAAAAAAACCTGATTCTTATCATTCTTGGAAGGAAGTTATTCTAAAAAATACAGAAACACTAAGCAAATTAAATAATATAGGTGTTGATGTTAATAAAACAGATCTACAACCATATAAAGATTTAAAAAGAAAAGAAACTGTTCATAAATATAAATCATCGAACCAGTTGCCAGATCATTTGAGAAAATGGACTCTTGATCCTAAACTGAATATGGTTCTCAATCATGAGACAAGAGGACATATGGAGTCAGATCTGCTCAGATACAGTTTTTGTGCATTATATGGTGAACAGAGAGGGTTATCACCTAAAGCTGAAAATTTCCCGACTAAGCTTGCTCCACAACACCAGAACTGGAATTCTGGGTCTTATAATGACCGTTTTCGTGTGCAGCTTGCTCATAAGGAAGCCACCACAATAACAAGCCATATTTCAAAAGATGGTCATTATTTCATTCATTATGATCCAAAGCAATGTCGAAGTCTCACTGTAAGGGAAGCGGCAAGATTACAAACATTCCCCGACAATTATATATTTGAAGGAAACCGTACTAATCAGTATACGCAGGTTGGAAATGCTGTACCTCCATTTCTTGCTCGACAGATCAGCAAGATTGTTTTCTCATTATTAAAAAAACATTATAGCGATTTATAAAAACTAAATTCTGATGTTCAGTCAATAATGCCTGAACATCAGAATTGCTAATGAATGAACAGTTCAGAAGCTAGCTTAAATTACTTCAATAAAAGAGCTTTCACTTATTAACTATTCAGAAGTAATATTGATTACCCCCTATCTGGATCTTTGCTCGCAACTCTAATACTACATTCCCAGACAACACCTACTCTCCAACCATTCTCTAACGATAAATTTATTGATTTACTGTCCTTAGCTTGATTCTTGGTTATTTTTTCCTGCCAGAATTCAATTCTGGTGGCGGGTAATTTAAAAAGACGGCACCCGTTACAACCATGCCAAAAACATCCATTTACAAAAAATCACAGCCTTATATTTAGGCAAAACAATATCTGGTTTTCTTGGTTGATTCTTCACATGAAGACGAAAGCGAAATCCTTTTTTATGTAGTAATTTATGGATTAGTATCTCAGGTTCCGTATTCCGTCCTTTGATATCCGCCATCATACGACTTCGGGTAGAAACATCAACAATAACTACCATACTTTTCACCCTACGATTTCGCTTCGTACTTTCTACCGATGATTTAATAATTTAAGTCTTTTTCTTTATTAAAGTGTGTTTAGGTCTTAAGTATAGTTAGGCTTTATAAATTACTGTGGTATATCTGTTTATCTTTACCACCCAACCAAACTAAATACTCATTCTCTATTGCCTGCTTATACGCCCAGTCGGCAACCCGATGCGAACGTTGCAGATCGGTTAGAAAACCTAATTGAGAAATCTCTCGAATAATAGATTGATCATGCAGATGATTACGCTCCTGCCACTGATGTAAGAATTGCTGTGATGCTAAATAATTACTTTTTTGTGAGTTGCATTTTTCATCCGCTAGGACAAAATTATGTCCGGTATCGGCAGGATATAAAGACCAAGGAATAAAGTGATCCACTGCATATTTAGAGTTCTTTAGGCTTTTACCGCAATAGAAACATTGGCATTGCTGTAGATCAATCAGAAAGTCTGCAACCTGTCCTAGTTGGTTACGACTCGGTGCAAACATGAATTCATCTAGGTCAGGTAACCCATCTAATACAACCAGATTCTGCTTATTCAACCGGACAAAATCAATCCAGCGCTTCTGGCACAACTCTTCAATAATTTCACTAAACTGTCTCAAGCAATACATCACCTTGGGCAATAGCTTGAGGGACTGCTTGGAATCTTCAAGACTATAGAGAAACTCTATGGTTTGACTATTCAGGTTTTGCAAATATAACACCGGCATTTGCCTTACCGTTGTTGCCACTGTTCGCTTTAGCCTGTTCCAGTAAAGTACATCTGTTCTCAGTGCGGCCAAGGTCTTGAATTGTTGCTGTGCCTTTTGGATTTCACTGATGATTTTTGCCTGCTGTCCAGTGGCTTGTTTAAGGATAAAAGGCTCATATTGGTTAAACTGAAACGGTAGTGACTGTTTCCAGTACAGGTCAATAAACTTTTCAGCAATATCCTGATATTCCAAATGCAAGGCAGCACCGGTATCTTGACCCTGTTCAATCGCCAGACGCGTGATACTTATCAGCAAAGCAAACTTATATGTCGAAGTAAAAGTCCCTGACTGCAATATCTGCTGAATATGCTTCAAGAATTTCAGCTGCTCGTTGGGTGTAGGTTTATTATTTTCTATAAAGTGATCATCCTGCCACATGTTGAAGCTTCACCTGTCTTTGTAACCCTGCTTCCGTAGCGATTTCCATCATTTTCGCATTTTGAATGGCTTTTTTACGCATAGCTGAAAGGGTTTCTTTAAACTCGTGCTGATTACCTTTCAAATTGAGTGGCAGTATCGTTTGTTCAAAAACCTTTTCCTCAACATTCCAAGGTTCTTCACAAATTATCCAGGACACATATGCATTATCTTCAAGCCATGCATCCAGCCATTGTTCACCTGAATGCGTGAAAGTCATGCGATTACCTGACCCTACTCTTCTAAGCGGATACCCACTCATCTCAGCCAAAAGTATGCCCAATGTTCGTCTTAGCGTTGAACCTTCTGCGTTACCTGCAAAGTGTGTTTTAAGCCGTATTCTCAAGTTTGATTTACTATTTGGTTTAGTCTTTTTGTCAGGCGATATGCCAGCATACAACAAAGTATATTCTTGATACGTTATACAGTTTTTTGTTGGGATTCCCGGTGGATTTGTTTTGAACCACCAAAAATAAATCCCGTGTTCTGCAGGAATCAAAGAGGGCTCTTTCATTAACTCGGCACGATTGTATAAACGCTGTGGGTAATAATCAAAAGCATGTGATTGCTTTTTCCATATTACGTTGATCCACTCTTCTGTACGGTCTGGACGTTTATCTACAGTAATCCATTGCTGTAACAGTAAAGTCTGATCTATTTGTTTGAGTAAGTCGTAAGCTTGCTGCTCATTCAAGTCAGTAAAGCTGCGCCCTTCTTTCTCACGGTCTGTATCGCCATATTTAAAAGACATATAACACACACCATTTGGCTTTAATGCTTTAAATATGCGCGCCAGCACTTCAGTCAGGCGATCTCTTTCACAGTGCAAAAGAGAAGCACAAGCCCAAATCCCATTATACTTAGCTACTTCATTCAGCTCATAAAAACTTTGCTGACGTACCTCGATGCCTGTCAGCTCTCTCGCCTTTTCAACCAGCTCGGTAGAATAATCAATTGCCTCAACTTGATAGCCTTTTTTCTTAAATGCCAAAGTGTCCCGCCCCGAGCCACAGCCCAAATCCAGGATCAATGCCTGTTCCGGCAAATATCTTAGAAATGGTGCGTATAGACTTTCCATTTCAACCTGATAGGTATTTTCAAAAAATGCTTGAGCATGTTGATTGTAATAATTTGATGTTTGATTCATTGTCTAAAAGCCAATATCTTATGTTAAAGAACATACTGATATTTCACTAGATAAGTCAAATGATCAGTCCTATGAATGAATCAAACTCTTATTTCACTGTATCCGGACAACTGAGATAGAAACCAAACTGGTTCTTGTAAATGGAAAAAATATGGGCTTCAGATTTCGCAAGAGTATTAAAATATTACCTAGATTAAAAATCAATCTGACGCATAAAGGCATCAGCAGTGCAAGCATTGGCACACCTGGTGCTTCTTTAAATATTGGCAAAAAAGGCACCCGAACCAGCGTTGGTATTCCAGGCACAGGCCTATCCTATTCCAAGCACCAACCCTATAAGAACAGAACTGGCAACCAAGAGAATCCTGCTCAGGAACAACCACCACTCTATACATCACATACTGAGAAACCTAAATCGAATGTCTGGATTTGGGTAATTTTTGGATTATTTTGTTTTATTGTCGGGGCAATTATTTTTTGAATTTAGCCATTCTTTGTACCCCATAATATCCACTGCTAGGCAAAATTTAATTCATTCATTACTATGGACGGATGTTAAATACAATAAAGGCTGCCGCTGATGTCTGATAATGACAGTACTATGGATTATGATGAAAATGATTTAATCGATTCTCCCTTGTCTCAAATTTTACAAGAGGATAATGAGCAAATTGAAGTTCTAATTTATCGATTACCCGATAGTGACTGGACACTGGAAGTGGTAAACCAAAATGGTACTTCTACGGTATGGGATGAAACATTCCCGTCAGATCAGGAAGCTCTATCTGTCGCTTTAGATGGAATTAAAGCCGCAGGCGGTATTCAGGCCTTTTCCGAACTCAGTGACCTCGAAGCAAAGAAAAATATTTTTCCTGAATCGCTTACTCGCCATTAAAAATGAAGTTGCTGGCTTGGATCTGAGTCAGTATTTTTTGGATTCTTAGAACCTGTCGCGTGATAGGTTCACTTCAACCCAAACCCATCTAGTGTTGAAAGGTCAAAATTTTCATCAAACATAAACTCATCTGCTCGCTCTTTTCTTAATGTCGCCCAGGCATAAAAGAAACATTTCTCACATAACTGCAATTCATATCTTTCCCCGTCATGCTTGGAACCATAACACCAATGTGCATATAAAGTGCCAAACGCCAGTTTCGTTGATTGGTTGCATACATCACATATAACATCTGTAACGACTTCTAACTGTTTCAGTTGTTTGATTTCTATATTAAGAGCCTCTAAGTTTTAAAATAAATAGCATTGCTATAAGTTATGACCCAGTTCTTAAAAATATAAAAAAATCACAATATATTGTATATGAATTGTAAATAGACACAAAATATAGGGTAGATCAATCTTGTTTAATATTTCAAAAAATTATAAGAATATTCACTTGATTATTTTTTACACTTATGGAGGACTATGGAAACGTCTTTTGATTTCAATGAAAAATTTGGCGCACCTAAAAAATTGTTGTGCAAAAATTTTAATAAACTCCAAATCAGTATACACCCTGATTTTTCTGGAATTTATCTTTGCTATCAAGAGGCTTTCAAAGCTTTAAAAACAGATCTAGGTATCTTGAATCCACGTCCCGAAATTCACGTCTGGAAAGATACTAATCTATCCGGTTATACCATCGCCAGTAATTTCCAATGGTTCCTATACTGGACTCAGAACGCACCCAAAGAAATTAATCTAATTATCCATTCTCTTCCCAAAGATAACAAAAAAATCGAACTATTAAAAAATGTGGCTAGTTCCGAATTTCTAAAATTTCTATCATCTACTTATTATGATCTTAATAGATTAAATCCCAAAAGGTTACATAACTTAATAAATGAATACATTTCTGCCGAGGCTATTTACAAGTTAAACAAAGAAAACTCTTTCAAACCTCACCGTACAATGAGTTTGGATCTGCTTGCCTATCTACTGTCATATACACGAAATCAGCTGAATTATCGCAATAAAGTTATAAACCGGAAAAGACAAAATGTGCTAGATCAACTGCAACAAACCAGTGAAGTTGTTCAACAGCTTTTAAACAATGTGGACTTCGTTCTCACGCCAGATCAGTTATGGAAAGCATAATGTCAGAATCTAACCCAAGCCGTCAAAATGCTGCTGATATTCCGCGGGTATCATTAAAACAGACACTGGAAAAACTCTTTGGTGACGAGCAGTTCAACCGTGCAGAACATATTCAATATATTGCTGATTTACTGACTTCACACCCCAGTGATCAATATCTGAAGGAGCTGAACCTCGATCTATTAGATTTTGATCTACAAACCAATTCTGTTGTTGCTAGACCCGCTGCCTTAGTCTCCTCTCGAAAACATACTGTTAGTGCAACACCCGTTACTTGGTATGTGAACTCAATTGCACAATTAGCAGAGTCAGAAGAAAATGCCTTAATCTGGAATATCCTAGTCTTAAAAGCAGCAATCTATTTAATTGCACTGCCAGACATTAAACCTGAACTTTTTAAAGAGGATCACACTGAACATTTCAATACTGTAAAACGTTTATTCCAACGCTTCCGTACCGCCAATCGGATTCTAAGTTCCGAAAAAGAATATCAAAATACTCCTGAATATAGACTCCTTTGGGAAAAGTATCTTAAAGATCCCTCCCTTTCCTTAGTTGAATTTATTCGGTATTTGAATGAGGTTATTGATGAAGAACGTGATAAAGAGTCATCTAATGATTTTATGCAAAACCTGCTAAACGTGATCCGCATCACCTTTAATTATGTTTTGGAAAATAAGGCAAAAATTGCAAAAGCGAGCATCGAGACGCAACTGCAACATGAATTTTTAGACGAAGATCAGCTGATTGCAGAAAGTTCAGAAATTAAAAAAGGGCAAAAATCTAAAGCCCTCAATATAGAACAACAACTAGATGACCAAGATACACGTCAAATATTAGTAGACCCAACCATCGTTACCCCCCTTGCTGCATATTCAGAATCCAGCCAGAGCTATGTGCTGCCTCTGGTTGCCAAACATATTCAACGGAAAGAACATTTGCTGCCATACAGCAGCCTCTTTCCTAATACCACAAGCATAAGTGCCCTAATTACTGAACTATATAAAAATTACATTATTGAGATTAAAGAAGACTCTAAAGACAAGGATAAAGAAACCAAAAAAAAGAAGGCATCCTTGATCCTGATGTTGTCATTTCTGACAGGAAATAAAATCCAGGAGTGGCTACGTCTACAAAGTAAACGTGCTAAAAATTTAAACGCTCGCCAACAAATCAAGCAAAGCAATGGACAATATTATCTGAGAAGTAAATTTTCAATTTTTGAAAATAAGGATTTTGCTTATCCAGAGGGCTTGCTCAACCAAACAGTTCATCTGGACATCCCGATCCCGAATTCATTTATTGAATCTCTGCGAGACGGTGACCCCGTTACGGAAGAGGACCTTCAGCAACATTTGAAACAGCTGAGAGCCAAATTTTATATTCCAAAATTATCACTAATAAGAATTGGCTCTCTTTTACATCAGACTATTTTGCAACGCACTGGAAATAAACAGCTTGCTGACATTCTTACTGGTATTGATGCCAATAAGTCTTCTTCTACTTCTTATTGTCATCAAAATATCCTGACTTTACAGACTGAATATGTCTCAATTTTAAAAGAGCTGTGTGAGTCGTTATCCGATGACTACCAGAATATTGAATATGCTGCAGAAAAAAACTTTGGAAGCCGCAAAGCACCTACTTCAAATGTGATTCAAAATATCTTTGCCACTCTCAAATTCAGAATAATTTCACAAAAAGAAGACGACTGGATAGCAATTTTTAATCACTACAATCTGTGGATGTGGCATTTCTTGTTGCTCTTTACTGCTGCACGACCCGTCGCTGAATTTCCAGGTTTTTTAAAAAGCTTTAACCTGAAAAGAAAAATATGCATGGTTTCTGATAAGGAGGTGGGTGGGCGTCAAGGCTATGGACGTTTAATTCCACTGGGTCATTTTGTTGTACAAGAACTCCAGAAATTCATAGATTTTTTACATTATTTTAAAACTCAAATTGCTCCTAGTCAGCCAGAAATTCCACAACATATTCAACAAATTTTAGAGAGCAAGCTCCCACTATTGAATATCTTTCAGGATGGTCAATGGTACCCCTTAAGGCCTTCGATTATAAAAAAATCTAACCCTGAGTTAAGTTTGCTACATGAAAACTGGCACCGGCATACTGCCCGTGCGTTTCTCAGCCATAAAATTAGCGAAATTGAAATTTTAGCTTTATTCGGTCATGAACCGATGCAGCAAGAAGCTGCTCATCCTTATTCCAGCTTATCTATTTCACAATATTCAAGGATTGCTCATATTCTTGAACAAATGAAAGATCATTTTAATATTACCGGTATTGAACTCGATGTCCTCACTCAATAAACGTACTAAGCAAACTCGAACACTATATGCCGAAGCACGTAGAAAACAAGACCGACTCGATCAGGAAGAACAGCTTCGAGTAGATGTAGAACAGGAGCTAATTCAATACTTCCAAGAACAAGATTTGGAACAAAAAGGGCATCTTGAATCCTTATATCCAGCAATTTATGAGTTTATTAAACGCAAAGCTCCAAGCTTGGCCTGGAAAAAATATGCACATGAATTTTTTCGGTCATATATCAAGCAAATCAATTTAAATCGTCGTGAGACTTTGCCCCTACCGAATCTGACATTTGAGATGAAGCGTGATCAGCCAGTTTTTACGATGGACTGGATCGAGAAGGGACAGCAGGTTGATGAAGTTCTTGATAAGCTTTGGGACTACTGGATTCTAGCAAAAGATAGCAAGACATTTTCTGATGATGAAATCATTGGAAATATTGTTATTTCTGCCATGCTTTATTCCGGCTTAAATCAAAAAGCCTCTTTAGAGGCTTTGCTTCAACATTTAAAAGATCCGGCCAAAATTAGAAAGATCGAAAATCTGAACATTATATTTTTAGAACCGCTCTCCCCTTCCTATGGAGATCTCTTTATTGATGAAAAAACCATCCGTAAATCGCGTAATTTTATTCCTGATCAAATTACCCGCTTATGGTTAATTCATTTTAATAGCAGAAATATTCGTACAGTAAACCAGAATGTAGAAGATTATCTACAGCTTATTTTTAATAAGATAAATTTACCATTTAATCTTAAAACTTATAAATTATTACGCGACTACGCTAGCTTCAACTGGATGCAACTGCCGAAAGTTGACATTGATCCTGCTCTGTCACAATGTCTCATTGAAAATACAGCAACCTGTGGCTTATCAGAAATAGAATTTGAACGATTTCTTCATCCAAAATTTAAATATCAGCAGAACACTCTTACTGATTCAGATGTAGAAAAATCACCATCTATTGTGGGTCAATCTTACTCAAATGATGACATTCAACAAGCATTATATGATGTGATAAAGATTCACAAAGACCTTTTACAATTGATTCGTACCACACAAACTGATCAAAGCATCGATGCATTAATCATTAAATATTGCATTGAAAATACTAATAAATTTAATGAGTACAGTAAACGTGTCGCCTTATGGCTCATCAGCCTTTATAAACCAGAATTAGAACAAATTCAGTCACTGGCTGAACGTTTAAATTTTTGCACTAGCCAATTTCAAAAATCGTTTCAGCAGAATAAGCGTTTAAAAGACGGTTCGATTTACACTTATTATTCGCGTATTGCAGAGCCTTGGCTGACCCATTCTTTACAATATCTAGATAGCGAAGATGATCCTAATACAATAATCATTAATATCTACCGACAAATCATTACAAACACCCGACTTGCAGCTGAAGCCGGCGAGCCTAACTTTAAAAAATCCATTGGTCAAACTGTCAGTATGTTGAAGCGCTTCCAGAGCTTTCAACAAATAGTTTTTGAAGCTGAACCTCTCGAATTAGAGTCAATCGCTGTACAAAATAGGCCTAGAGCCCGTATTATTAGCCCTTTGACTTATCAAGCTTTCATGAACAAGTTAGATACCTTATTTTCAGGTGCTAATAGTCAAGAAAACACTTATAAGATATTAAAAATCATCTATATCTTAGCTTACCGAACCGGTATGCGTATTAATGAAATTCTGGGCTTACGTGTGCGGGATATCGAGGGCTTGAGCTGTCTATCCGTATGGATTCAGCCCTACGGCTCAAAAAAGAAAGGAAACTTACATCAACTTAAAACAGATAGTGCTGAACGCAAAGTCCCTGTGTATTGCT
This sequence comes from Acinetobacter sp. 102, assembly GCF_037028485.1. Classification (NCBI taxonomy): domain Bacteria; kingdom Pseudomonadati; phylum Pseudomonadota; class Gammaproteobacteria; order Moraxellales; family Moraxellaceae; genus Acinetobacter; species Acinetobacter sp. 102. Next base: position 11,771 of record NZ_JAZEZK010000035.1, on the reverse strand, counting down.
TATTAAAAACCGATGAATATCAAATATTTCGTAATTATGTAGTCGAGCAACGATTACTCAATCAGGAAAACTTATACCTATTCCGTAATTGGAATGAAAATAGCAAGCTGAACAAACATACGGTGACAACACCTTTTAGAATGATTATGAACGAGCTTTTTAAAACTCATGATTATTCTTTCCACTCATTTCGACACACAGCAGCGAATCACCTATCGGTTGTTCTCAACTGTAATTACGCTCCATTGGTCAAAAATCTGACGGATTATACAGAAGAAGAATATCAATCTATTCGAGCAGAATTACTCCGTCATACGCATGGTCAAAATCATTGGTTTATGATTGCCCATTTACTGGGTCACATTGACCCTACAGAAACCTTTAAAAGCTATATTCATCTTAGCTACCTGATCGCTGGGCATAAAATACTGCAATATCATCCAGACATCGATACTCAATTAGCAAAGAAGATGATGGGCTACCTACCTTCTTTCAAATTTTTAAACACAGTAAAAGATTCTGCTCCATTCAATTTTGAAAAGCATGCTGTTCATTTAAGTCAGCAGTTACTTAACGATCAAACTGACTGGTTAAAAAGTAACGTAGAAGACATTCTAGATGAGGTTTCATTTAACTCACAGCCTCATGATTTTTTTAAATATTTCGCAGGAACAAAAGAATCTAAAGTTTCATTTGCATGGTTTTTTAAGTGCCTAAATTTACTGGAAATTCATCATGATCCAGACCGGGTATCACAAGAAATGAGCTTACCTGTCGAACTGGTTAGCTATTGGTATGAAAATGCCAAACAACTGGGCCAACTCAAATCTCAAAAAAGCAACCCAAGGTTATTTGATCTCAACAACAAAAATCATCTGGATAAACCTTTGAAACCCGCCATGATAGATACCGTTGAAGAGCGCATAGCAAGAAACTATTTCTTTGAAAATATTCAAAATATCTTTGAAAAAAAGCCAGATGAAATAAAAGCGGTGCTTGAGACATTTTTAAGTCGTGTTACGGTTTCGCATACCGGCATTCATTATCGATGGAATAAAATCGATCAATTGGAATCATTTTATTCCAAGGTAAAAGACCTGTTTCCCCATCAATTTTGGCATTTGCTCGGACAAGACTTGGTACAATTGCTAGATAAAAAGAAACAGCCTTTATTACTGAAGCTGGCTAAATCGAGCACAACAGAGCATCCTACGACTCAAGAAGATTATGTTCGTCTCCAGCTTTACTCAACAAAAGATACTAAAGCACTGGCCGCATTTAAATTCTGTTTACATTTAGCCTGTATTGGCAGACCTCGATCTCTTGAACTTAAAGCCGAAGGTCTAAAAATAACTACATGCTGTTAAATAATTTAACCGTTGCTTCCTTATCTAAAGCCAAATTTAATATATGTTTAGTAAAAATTAAGTTAGCAGCGTCTGAAACAGGGATAGGTCATGCATACAACATCAGAAAAAACTGCAAAACAGAAAATGATATTAGCTAAGGCAGTTTTAGCTGCTGCTGAACGACTTGGTCTTGCACAGGATCAACTAGCCTTAATACTCAGTATAGATTCGGTGAAAACTTTAACCTCTCTTGAATTAGATCCCACTTCAAAACAAGGAGAAATAGCCCTCACTTTAATCCGTATTACCACATCACTAGAGACTCTGGCGGGTGGAGATACTACCTGGATGCAGCATTTCATGAAGTCATCAAATAAATTAACTAATGGTATTCCGGTAGAACAGATTCAAAATGCTCAGGGATTGTTTTCTGTTTTACAATTGCTAGAGGGTCTTCGAGCTAAACTTTAAAGAAATTAATGCATATAAATAATTTTGTATAATATTTTGAAAATTAATTGATTTATTATATTGTAATTCTTTAATTTAAGATTTGATATTAGGACAGTAATAGCTGTGTTTTAGGAAAAATCAGTGAATAATAAGTTAAAAGAAATTGCAGTTAGATTACAGCAAATTTTAGACCAAATCACATTATTACAAAATGAATATCAAAGCCTTTATCAAGAAAAAGAAAAACTTATATCGCTTGAAGAAAAAAATAAGAATTATTTATCAGCAGAAGAAAGACTTTTATTATTTTCTCAAAGGTTTATTGGACGAACTGATACCTTTGCTTATCGTTGGGAAAATAGCAGTGGAAAATCTGGTTATTCTGTTGCTTGTGCAAATGAGTGGAAACATGGCATTTGTTACAAACCTCAAATTAAATGTTCAGACTGTAAAAGCCGTCAACTATTACCCATCACACAAGAAGTTCTTTATTCTCATTTAACTGGACAGAAAGTTATAGGCATTTACCCACTATTAGCAACAGATCAATGTAGGTTACTCGCAGTAGATTTTGATAAATCAGATTGGAAAAATTGTGTAACTGCATTTTCTGAAGCGTGCTTATCTTTAAATATACCATTTTTGGTTGAGCGCTCTCGTTCAGGTAATGGCGCACATGTTTGGATATTTTTCTCTGAACCAATTGCAGCTAAGCAAGCTCGCTTAATGGGTGCAGGTATTCTAGATAAGGCCATGGAACTTTATCCAGCTCTAGATTTTGAATCTTATGATCGTATGTTTCCAAATCAAGATCACATGCCAGCAGGCGGATTTGGAAATTTAATAGCATTACCCTTACAAAAGCACGCAAGAGCGCTAGGAAATAGTACCTTTATTGACAGTAACTTTAATGCCTTTACTGACCCATGGACTGTTTTACAACAAACTGAATTAATGAGTTCTTCTGAAGTTAATAATATTGTGAATGAACTAGGCTACAATTTCATCGAACAGAATCAAACAGATGTTGACCATGAGGCTCCATGGGTAAAAAATATTCCTAAAAAAAATCAAAAGATCGCGGGATGTCCAGACGCTATTGAATTGGTATTCGCAAATATGATTCACATTCCAATTCAGACATTACCCTCTCAATTGATAGCTCAATTAAAAAGATTAGCCACTTTCTCCAACCCTCGTTTTTTTAAAGCACAAGCAATGCGTTTTTCAACGACAGGAATTCCAAGACACATATGCTGTGCCCGCCTTGAAGGACAATATCTCAGTTTACCACGAGGATGCCTAACAGATATAATTCACTTGCTTAATCAACAAGATACTAAAATAAAACTAAAAGATCAACGTACTAAAGGCAACATATTAGTCAATATAAATCTACTTACCGAATTATCCTCTGAACAGGAAATGGCATGTAAAAAAATCCTTGAACACGATGTTGGAGTTCTACATGCACCAACGGCTTTTGGAAAAACTGTTACTGCAATCTCTATCATTGCCAAACGCCAAACAAATACACTCATTATTGTTCATAACAAAGAACTTGTTTCTCAATGGAAAGAACGATTACATTCATTTTTAGCCGATGTCGAAATTGGTACAATACAAGGTGGAAAAGCCAAACCATCTAATCAAATTGACATTGCAACATATCAAAGTCTAATCAACCGTGTAAATAATTCAATCAAACCTATCGCCTTTAATTACGGACAAATTATCGTAGATGAATGCCACCATTTATCCGCACCAAGCTATGAATTTCTTCTCAGTGAAGTCAGTCCCTACTACATTCTCGGGTTAACTGCTACACCAGAACGTCAAGATGGGCATCAACCCATTATTTTCATGCAAGCTGGTTCTATTGTATACAAAGCGAAATCCAACAATCACACCCAGCTTAAAAAATTATTAATAAAAGTAAATTATGAAGGTGAATTCCCAGAAATTTTCTTTGGTACCGAAAATAAACCACATATTTCAAAGCTGATGCAACATCTTACTGAAGATACAGAACGTAATAATGCCATTATTAAAGATGTCTCTCATTGTATTCAAAATGGTCAGATCCCGTTAATTTTAACTGAACGTAGAAAACATGCCGAAAATCTTAGAAATAAGTTGAATGATTTAGGGTATAAAACATCTATTTTACAGGGAGGTATGAGCCATACAAAAAACATAAAAGAAAAACAAAATTTAGATGATGCTCATGTTGTGATTGCCACGGGAAAATACATTGGTGAAGGTTTTGATCTTCCTCGTTTAGATACCTTGTTCTTGGCATTCCCGATTTCATGGAAAGGCACTTTGGCTCAATATGTTGGGCGTATTCATAGATCAAATGAAGGTAAATTTGAAGTTCAGGTATATGATTATGTTGATGTTAACCATCCGATATTTGTCAAAATGTTTCAGAGAAGGAGTAAAAGTTATAAAGCTCTAGGCTATATTGTAGAACAATCACACAATAATATCGTTTTATAATTTTAGATCTATTGACACTACCCCAATTTTCAATCCATAAGATAATTAAACGTAAAGCCGCTTTTAAAATTCTAAATGTGTGGGTCTCCTTGGCATCAAAATAACTGGCCATCACAAAGGATGCGGGTCCGAATGCAAATTTTAACTGTATTTTCAGAGTCATTTCAGATCACTACGTAGCTAAGGCTGTTTTGCAGATCGAAATGATAAAATCATAAATTGCTTTTCAAGAAAAAAGAAACTAATATGTTTCTTATAACACTAAAAAGCAATAAATGTGTCTACAATGAATGAGTCTTTACTTCAGCAAATCAAAAAAAGACGAACCCAATTGGGCTTAAAGCAAGTTGATATGCAATCCCGTACAGGCATTTCAAGACAGCAATACCAAAAGCTGGAAAGTCAGGGCAACCCTCGATTAGAGACCTTAGAAATTATCGCGGCAGGATTAAATGCTCAACTGATGCTCATCCCTGATGATAAGGTTCATTTGATTAGACAATTATTGAATGATGAAATTAAAGTCACTATTGAAGATCAGGATGACTTAATGACTAACCCATGGAAGGGTCTTCTCGGAGGAGAGGAACCATGAATACTGTTGCCGTCCTGAAATTAACATTACATCACGCTGTCGTTGGATACTTGGCAGGATTTCAGAGCGGAAAAAATATTCTGGTTTTTACGGATTCTTTCCGATTTGATCAGCAACGCCAGACCTTGAGCTTGCTGACTTCCCCCTTGTATCCTCAAGCAGATAAGATTTTAGAAAAGACTTATGTTACACATCAGCGCTTACACCCCTTGCTATCAAACTTGCTACCAGAAGGCGCATTACGCGAACTCATTGCACAAAGCCTTAAAGTACATATAGACAATGAATTTCAGTTATTGGCAGCTTTAGGTCATGACTTACCTGGAGCACTCATTGCGACCCCATTAGATCCAGAAGAAATTCCAGATGAAATAAAATTCAAACTGCAGATCTCGAATCCAGATCAGATTTTAAAGCAAGAGATTCGAACAGATAATAAGTTTTCCTTGGCCGGCGTCCAAATGAAGTTTTCCATGAAAGCCAAAGATGGGCGTTTTACACTAGCACAGGCAACGGAAACGACTCTACTCGGGGACTGGATTATCAAAACTCCTTCTTCCAGACATGCTTTTGTTCCGCTAAATGAATATTCTATGATGACCCTTGCCAAAACGGTCGGAATAGATGTCCCTGAGATTCGCTTGGTGGATATGGCCCTTTTACAAGACCTTCCACCATTAAATTTACCCCAAGAGCAATATGCTTTCGCAATCAAAAGATTTGATAGACAGAGTACTGCTGATACTACAGAGCTTATTCACATCGAAGATTTTGCTCAGATCTTCGGCGCATATCCACATCAGAAATACAGCACCACAAATTATGAGCAGATAGGAAAGATCATTTATCAATATTCAGATAACAAAATTCTTGATATTCAGCAATTTGCCAGCCGCTTACTCGTCAATATTTTACTCGCCAATGGAGATGCGCACTTAAAAAACTGGAGTATGATTTATCATGATAAAAGTGCACCCAGATTATCTCCCGCATACGATATATTAATGACCAGTGTATATATTGAAAATGAGCGTCATTTCGCATTAAATCTTGCCAAAAATAAAGATTGGTATTTAGCTGAGATGAAACACTTTGAACAATGGGCTGAAAAAGTCGGTGTTCCATGGCGTGTTATTGAAAAACAGCTTCACGTGATCATGGACAAAGCACGGTCAGTATGGCCAGTGCTATTACTAGACTTACCTATGATTTCTGTTCATAAAGAAAAATTAAGAGAACATTGGAAAAAATTGCATCCAGACTTTCAGATACTTACAGATGATTAGGGTAATCTGAAACCAAACTAAAATTTCTCAAACAAGTTCATCACGTCATTTTCCGTCAGTTTCGCTTCGCCCTCATGATCGGTACTTAGAATAGACTGTGCCAGTTCTGCTTTATTTTGCTGTAAGGCAAGAATTTTTTCTTCTATGCTTTTATTGGTAATCAGCTTATACACAAATACTGGCTTGTCCTGTCCAATCCGCCATGCACGATCTGAAGCTTGATCTTCAGCAGCAGGGTTCCACCATGGATCATAGTGAATGACTGTATCTGCGGCGGTTAAATTCAGACCGACCCCTCCTGCTTTCAGACTGATTAAAAATACCGGCACTTGTCCAGACTGAAATGCTGTAATGACTTCATCCCGTTTCTTGGTCTTTCCAGTCAGTTTCACATAGCCAATTTCTGCGTGATGGAGCTGCTGCTCAATCAGTTCCAACATTGAGGTAAACTGAGAGAAGATCAGAATTTTTCGCCCCTCCTCCACCATTGGAACGACCATATCCATCAACTGTTCAAGTTTGGCAGAGTGTGCCTGCCCGGTTTTCACTGAATCCAGCTTTAGTAAGCTAGGATGGCAGCACACCTGACGTAGCTTCAGTAAGGCATCTAAAATTTGAATTTGACTACGTTTAAAGCCTTTTTCTGCCACAATTTTCTGAATATTTTCCTGCATCGTGGCACGAACAGCCTCATATAACTTGGATTGCTGGTCATTCATATCAATATTGACTTCAATCGTGGTTTTTTCTGGCAACTCTTTGGCTACGTCAGTTTTCAAGCGACGTAAAATGAAGGGCTTAATCCGGTTGACCAACTTTTGTCTTAACTGCTCATCACCGCGCTTTTCAATCGGATGACGGTACTTTTTATTAAAAATTTCTTGTGAATATAAAAATCCTGGCATCAGGAAATAAAATAGTGCCCACAGCTCACCCAAATGATTTTCCATCGGGGTACCTGTTAGACACAAACGATGTCGCGCTGTTAATTGCCGTACTACCTGTGCAGCTTTGGCACGCGGATTTTTGATATTCTGCGCCTCATCCAAAATGAGTTGATGATATTCATATTGCTTTAGTTGTTCTTCATCTCTCGCTAGAAGCGGATAGGTGGTTAACACAATATCATAGTGCGGAATCTGCTCAAAATTCTGATGGCGGTCGGGCCCCTGTAGCAGCAATACCTTGAGCTCAGGGGTAAATTTCTCCGCTTCTTTGAACCAGTTATGCATCAGCGATGTGGGTGCAACAATTAAGGCGGGACTGTCCTGCAAATATCCAGCCTGCTTTTCCATGAGTAAATGGGCTAAAGTTTGTGCTGTTTTCCCCAAGCCCATATCATCTGCCAGAATCCCGCCATGCTGGGTTTCCCTTAAAAACTGTAACCAGCCTAAGCCCTGCTGCTGGTATGGACGCAACTCCCCCTGAAAACCTTGTGGTGTCGGCAGTTGTTGCTGATAGCCTTGTTTGAATTTCTGTACAAATTGCTGCAGGCGATCACTGACCTGCCATGTCATCCCAAGATTATGCTGCAATTCTAATAATTGACTCGCATCATAGCGATCAATACTGCGCTCTTCTTGCTGTAAAATGCTCTGCAGATGTAACAATACCGGCTTAATATCCCTAGCGGATAGAGCCAAATCAGGTTGATCAACTGCAGTTTTCACGGTGAAAATTTGACTGTCATGCAGATGAATAAACGTCCGCGGATCAAGTAAATCAGGATTTACTCGCACCAAAGCTACGAGCGCATCAAGCAAATTATAAGAATTACCTGCACTGTCTTGAACCGTCGCCCCGATATTGAACCAGTCCTGCTGACCTTCAGATTCAGTGATAGAAATATTTAAATTTTCGACATATTGCAGGTTAAAGGGGCTGTTTTCCAGATGCTCTATCTGCCAGCCCATCAACTCAATTTGATTGATGGGCATCAGCTGTTTGATCCAGTCTCCATAGAAAGCAAAAACCATAGAATCAAGACGTTGTTTATCCAGTTTTAATTGCTGGTCATAACTAAGATCTTTCACCCACTTCAGTGATTCGACCAACAGCTGTAAACGCTGGATTGACTGTTGTTCCTGAACGAAGTCCCGAAGCTGTCGCACCATTTTTCCATGCTGCTCACCAATAAAACTGTCACCTGATGTACCTGCTTTTATTCGCCCACCAGCATAGGAGAATTCAATTTCAGCACAAACAGACTCCTCTAATTTCCAATCAAATGTATCTAAAACACCGAAGCGTAAAATTGGCTGGGGACTACCCTCAAGGACATCAATATGCTGAATAGACTCGGGCCGAGGCAGATTTTTCACGTCTGAATATTGATGAGTCAGTTGCTCAAACTCTGGCAAGAGCATAGATGGAAGATCAGGCATCTGTAAAAAATGGTACAGAAGATTTGCCGTATATTCACCATATAACTGGCCCACCGTGTTCTGTTGAATATCCACATAACACGGTGGCTGGCTCGCGAGAATCTGAATATGAGGATTTGATTTTAAATCGAGTCGAATATCACCATTGACCAATTCAATATTTAAATGCTCAGTCTGTTGTTTAGCCCCTTGTTCCCATCTAAATTCGATGTTGTAGCCTTGTTCTGACCATTGAAGTGCAGCATGGCTCTTTTTTTTCCAATAAACATCGCCACTTTGAATAAAAGATTTGAAATGCTCCAATAAAATGCTGGAGATATCGAGATTGCTTTGATAAAAGCGTTCGTCACTGTTTATTTTGGCATAATAATAAATCTGGTTAAATAATTGTCGTTTTTGTTCAGGTAAAGTCAGATGCTTTCTGGTGATATTTTCATATTGGGTATAATAACTTTCCCCCGCAATTGAGCCGTTTTTATTGCGTCTGGCCTTCTGAACATCAACTGTCAATTTCTTTAAGCTGACCGACTGATCTAGCAGGTAAATTAAATAATTGTTTGTTTTGACAGATTGCTCTGGTTCAGTCTGTTGTAAATACCGTTTAAAATCATTCAACCAGCGCTGTGCCTGATCATCCCCACGTTGGCGTTTTGCGATTCCCTGCGGGGATTGAGAGTCAGCATAACGCTGTTGAAATTCCTGACGATATTCTTGAAAGAATAACCGCGCTAAAGCAGCAGCATGTTTACAGTTATATCCAACCGGACAAGTGCAGTCGTCATCGATTAAACGGTCTTTTTGGGGATTATAGGTAATCGCGGTATCGTAATAATCTGTCCCTTCAATTTGAGCATACATCGTGACATCATCATTTTCCTCAAAAAACTCAATTGTTTCCCTATCAATGTGCTTAGCATAGCTCAGACTACGATGAAGAGTTGCAGTACTAAAGCGAGATAGAAAATTGATCAATGACGACATGATTACCAGACACTAAAAATGTTTATACAATTATAACGGACAAAGCTGTCATTTCAGAACAGTAGCCGAACTGCTCAACCTGAGCACAGATTCGACTCACTCAATAGGAATATTGTGAATAAAGACAATCAAATTCGAGAAGTTAAACAGTTCATTGAGATCGAAAATATCCTGATAGAAAGTGATCATTTCTTCACAACAGTTAATTTTAAACCAAATGGGGTCAAAAGTTTTAGCATTGTTTCTATGTGTGATTCATAGAGATCATTTCAATTTAGCGATCTCTAGATCCATCTTGTAATTGGCATGTTGAATCCGTTCATTTGAGGGGTTGTATTGCTTCTGGACTTCATCTGAGAAAGGAGTTTCTTCACATAATTCAAAGTACCTCTCCATCGGTGTTTTACCTTTCAACGCTGAATGTGGTCTCATCCAGTTATAGTAATGCTGCCATTCGGCTAGCTTGTCTTGGATATCCTCAGAATTGATATCTACAGTAGCGTAGAACTCAGATTTATCAGTTTTTTGTGAACGCTCTACCTTGCCATTCAGATGAGGTGAACCTGGTTTATTTGGCCTAAATTTGATTCCATGCTGCATCATTTTTTTCTGTACTTTTTCAGCAAAGAATTCCCGCCCACGATCGGTCTGTATTCGCTGTATGGGAAAAGGCATTTCTTCAATTACGCAGTCTAAAAAGTCGAGAGTATTCGCTGCTGTTCGGCGTTTATATATCCTTAAAACGCGATATCGTGTGCAGTCATCGATAGATGTGTACTGATATAGTCCTGGACCCAGTTTACAGGTATCCATTTGAATTCTATCGCCTGGTAATGGGCGTTCATAACGAATGAAATCTGCTTTACGACGGAATTTTTTAATCGGTTTGACTTGATGGGTGGATAGTACTTTATGGATAGTCGCTAAGGACAACGAGACTCCGTGCAGCCTCATCAATTCTGTTTGCAAACGTCGAGCACCAAAATTTCTAGCTGAGCGCATTTCTAATATTAAGGCTTTTAGCTCAGCATTGATTTTAGTATTTGGCGATTTTAAGGGACGTCTACTCTGGCTACTTAATCCATCAATACCTTGCTCAGAATATCGTTTCCACCACTTGCGTAACGTTGGTCTAGAAATGCCACATCTCCGACAAACTAGGCCAGCATCATTAGTCTCTTCAAATAATTTAACTCATACGAGTCTTTGTTGAATTTCTCTGTTCATAGACACCCATTATATTGAAATAATGTCTATGAATAAAATACTTAAATAAAAATTCTCCGACAAGCTCAGTACGGTTAATTTTTATCCAAATGAGTTTTCAAAATTATGCTTCATCCATAATCCATTCTTTAAAAAGAGCATCCTCGATTTCATAAGTACCATTTTCTGGTTTAAAAATAATTTGTTTTTTTGATAAAGAACGTAGGGCCGATTGAATGAACCGTACCGCAATGTTATCTACACCAATGGAATCAGCCAGATGTTGTCTAAATTGACTACTATAAAGTTCAACTTGTGATTCCGCTATGGCTTTTAAAATTAGCTGTTCTAATAACTTAAACTCTCCCCATAATCCCGAAAAGTCACGATGCCCCATTGTATCGGCTATAAGCTGTTCCTTGGCAAAATCTATAGCCAGCATTGGGTTTAAGGCTAAACGCTCCACTAATGATCTTGCTAGTTGAGGACTTTGCTTCATATCTAAAAAAGCGTGCCATAAAATTTCTTTATTCAAACTACGTCCTGTTGTCTGATTAAATACATCTGCCAGATGATCTGTAAATGCTTTTGTTAGATTTGGAAAAGGTAAATTCTGTCCATAATGAAAAAAGGGAGCACTACTCACAGAAAACATTTGTCTCAGGCCTTCTCGACTTGAACCAGTAAAAACTACCTTTATTGTTTCTTTATGCATATCTAAAGCGGTACGTAAACTGGCAATCGTGGTTTTATATTTTGAACTAGCTAAAGCCTGAATCTCATCAAGTAACAGTAAAATAGGTTTCCCCTGCTGAGCCAGTTTAGTAATGCTAGACAAAATACTGGAATTCACTTGTCCTTGTAGAAGTGTCACTTCAGCTTTTACCCCTGCCACCTCTGTACTTAAAGAACCAATATTTTTAATCCAATGTGTGGCTTTCCCCATTAAGCCATTTTGTTTTGAAAACTCATCAAGAGCTTTTACAAACTGCCCTTCACTATGCAGGCCTGCATC
>NZ_JAZEZK010000034.1:0-23885 GCF_037028485.1 Acinetobacter sp. 102 | reverse complement strand
CAGAATAAAAAATCCCAAGGTACTGGAAATTAGGCCTAATCCAGCGCCAATTGTAATATATTTAAGAATCGATTCTTTTAGTTCAAGATATTGTCTAAGTAAAAAATAGCAAAAGGCTCCACCAACGACAAAAGCTACACTTAAATATAAAATAACCTTAGTTAACCAAGTGGCCCACATCCAATATTCAGAAATCATTATTTTTCTCCATTCTAGAACAACATGTCAGCACCTCACTGACATGTTGAAAGGTAATCAATTCTTATTTAGTTGATTTGATAGTGAAACTATATTCACCATTCATGTTGTGGCCATCTTTCCCCATTGTTGTCCAGACAACGGTATATTTACCTTTTTTCAGTTTCGGAAGAGCGACATCAAAGGATTTCTTTAAGTCATGAGTAACTTTATATTTTAAAGGAACATCTCTTCGCTGAGCATCCAGTAACTTAATATTCATCAACATAACCTCTGCACCAAAGTTAAGGGTCAAGTTCTTTGGTTGACTAAGGACAGATGCATTTTCCGCAGGAATCGCACTCACTAAACTCACATGAGCGAACGTAGTTGTAGTAGCCACAATCATCGTTGCAGCTACTACAACATTACGTAGAGCAGTCATTTTATTTTGAAATAATTTCATTTACGTTTCCTCTTGATTCGTTAGTTCATTAGAGATGACTTTATAAAATCTATATTTAATGAGACCACATCATCTCCTCTTATATTTCAATTATTAGTGAGAGACAGAAACAGAGCGATGACTTCAAAATTACATTTTTGTCATTTTTAAAATTTAAAATCTTTAACTATTAGGGTGTGTTGACACTTTTAGCTTAAAAAAATAGCGAAGTAGTAAAATCAAATCGCCAAACCCAATTTTACTATTCGCTATGCCTCGTACCATGCTGACAGATCAACACTGGCAAAAGTTGAAAGTTATTCTGCGTAATTTATCCATTTTATTGAAGCTATTCTCTATAGAATTAGAACAGGCTGTCCGTGGCGAGATATTCCTTCTTGTTTTGGTCATTCAAACTCTATTTTCAAACGTTTTAATCGTTGGTCAAGCAGCGGTAAGTTACTTAGATTATTCAAATTACTAGCCTCATGCCCCGATATGGAGTGGATTTTTATTGATGGCTCTCATGTACGTGCTCATCAACATTCTGCCGGTATAGCGAATCAATCTATTTCTAAAAGTGTAGGAGGAAACTCCTCAAAAATACATTTGATTGTTGATGCACATGGCAATCCTATTGATTTCATGATTACCGATGGAACCACACATGATGTTAAAGTTGCACCTGATTTAATATCAACATTAGATTTAAAAGAGACAAAAGTGGTATGTGCAGATAAAGGCTATGATTCAGAACCACTGCGTGAACAGATCAGGAAAACAGGGACTAAAGCGAATATACCAAAGAAAACGAATAGCCAATCGAACAATGACCATATGGACTGGTGTTTATATAAAATCAGGCATTTAGTTGAAAATATGTTTTGTAGATTAAAGCAATTTAGAGGAATAGCTACTCGATATGACAAGCTCAAAAGAAATTATCAAAGTTCTGTTGCTTTAGCCTGTATATTTTTATGGCTACCTTTATAGGGTTAATTATGAACAGTAAATGTCAACAGACCCTAAAATAATCTTATTGAAAAATAATGATCATTTAACAAACAAATTATGTAGGTGGTTGATTTATGAAATGTAGTAATCATTTTGTCTAAGAAAATAGTAGCTATTTAATTTTTTATATTTTAGTTTAAATATAAACATGTTATGTTTAATTTGATCTAATATAAATTTGTGGGCTAAGCACATGACTCAAACACGTCCAAGAATGACCAAATTATTTGAACAGCTTGGTTTAGCTTCTACTGAAGAAGCAATTGCAAAATTCATAGAGAGCCATCAGCTAGCTGGAGATGTTTTTTTAACACAAGCAATTTTTTGGACTGATGCTCAACGTCATTTTTTAGAAGAAAAACTACACTCTGATGGTGAATGGACGACAGTGATTGATCAATTAAATGAGTCTTTACATGAAAATTCAGTAAAATAATTTTCCGTTAGTATTAAGGATCTACATTCTTCCCTGCATTGAATACAACTCATTCATACAGTAGTACTGTTTTGGAGATAATACAATTCACCTAGAAACCTGTCACATTCACATTAAATAGAATCAATCACTTACAAACAAAATCCTGTACATACCCTTTTTTTCCCATCCGCTTTGAGTCGCTCAAATTCATCAAAAACCATCCACATTTATAACCAATTTCTTGACCTTTTTATAAGAATTAAAATTTTTTGTCCTTCTTGATTTAAGTTAAAAACATCAGGAGGGCAAATAAATGAAGCCTACAAAAAAAGTAAATACTCAGCTAGCCAGTAAAAGACCGTTTCACACAAAGGGGGTTATGATCCGTCCTTACCCGCCACTGTTCAAAATTTACCAATGCTATGCCCAGATTTTAAATGCCTCGCAACTGCCAACACACTTTCAGCATGACCTAAACCTAGTGTCTACTACTAAGCTTACTCAAGCTGAGTCATTCGCAACAGATAACTTTCTGCTTGTTTATATGGCACAACAACAAAATATTCGAGTTAAAGCCCATCCCATTCTAGAAGCTGATATAGACCTCGTTCAGGTTCAATATCAACTCAGCACCTCACTCTTTAAGTTAATGACTGAGCTTAAGATCAATCCACAGGTTCTTAACCCCGATAGGCTACTTCAAAACTTAAATCAGTCGCTATCGAAACAAGCAATTTACGATGTGAATCAAAAGCTTTATGACAAGCCCAGATGTAGTCTTTCTCTAGATCTGCTCGCCAAGCTGATCGACTGCAGCCGTAATCAACTGCTTTATCGCCAAAAGCAAATCAACGGCGCTCACGATCTACGAATTCAAGCACTCAAAAATAAATGTAAAGCACTCACGAGCGCACAACCATGTGCATCACAATTTTGGAATTTAACCCATGAAAATTGAAAACATCATTGAACGAATGCTAGATCATGAATTGTTTGATCAGGGCTATCAAAATACTATCGCACAGCACTTAAAAACTGCAGTCTTAATCCCTGAGCTAAAATTCTTATTCGATACAACTATCAACTTCGATGCGGACTCTCAGTTTGAGCTCCCAATAAAACTACCTCTGCCTTCGAGTGTTGCTAAACATCCGATCTGTGCCTATCTCTATTCAGTAGCTAAGCACGAATATGCAGTTATACAACGATGGGCTGTGAATAATTTACATGCAGCGTGTATTCTTAAATCTATCCCTAATAAGGGCGAAAAAGACCATCAAAACACGATTATTAAAGTTCTTGATAGATTTCGATTAGCGAACGAAGCTTATGCCATATCGCAACAAGGCAAACAGTTGAATCGGTATCAGCAGGAATATTTGTGGTTATGGGAGCAACTGCCTAGCGATGAAATTCCATTAGTGCAATTCGTAAAGAATTTACGGGAATTAGAAAACGATACTAAACTCAATCGTTTTCAGTATCTATTACTGCTTGATATACGACGATTCTATGATTATGTGCTAGCACTTAAACCCAAAAAAAATTATTCAGCGCCTCCAAAACAGATCAATGAACCACATTATCTAGATGAGTACGACGCAATTTTATGCCATCTACAAGATATACCTAAAAAGAAAAATCCAGCCCTCTTCTACGAAAAATCACAGGATGAGCAGCTCGATCTACAATACTCAATTAATACAGCACAGGTATCGCCTTTAGCCACTCAATCTAGTTTTCTACAACATAAAATTAGCCAACTGACACAACAGCACATCATTAGACAACAACATAATTTCAGCTGTAGTAAGCATTATCCAGATTTCAATAGCTTAAGTTTATTGGTAGAGCATTGCTACCAGGTCTATCTGAGTCATCCAGAAAAAAATAAAGCGTATCTTTTTATATTACTCAGTTTCCTGAGTGGTGTTCCTGTTGAGCAATGGTTATATCTACAATCCAAGCAGCGCTATGCACTGAATAAACGACAAAAGATCATTTTAGAAAACGATCAATATTTTCTACGTTCAAAGTTCACGCTATTTGAGAACGCTGACTTCGAATACAAAAATCAATTACTCAATCAAGTGACCTATTTCGATTTACCACTCATTGAAGAATTAGTAGACGGTCTAAAACAGTCTCCAATTGTGAGCCAAGAGCAAGTCAATCAAGCATTAAAGAAATGCCGTGAAGAACTGTTCATTCCATCGTTATCAACTAAGAAAATAAGTGTCTTACTACATCATTGTATTTATAGACATACCAATAACGAGCAACTCGCTGACATTCTGACTGGCATAGATGCCAATCGATCGGTGTCTATTTCATATTGCTCGTATCCGGTATACCGCCTGCAACAGAATTACCAAAGCACGGTAGAACAGTTGTCTCGTGATTTAGCAAAAAAAATTCATCTTACTTCCGATCCCGAGCTTAGATTTGGTAGTTGTAAAGCTCCCAAGCCTGCAACAGTAACGGCTATATTTGCCTACTTACAACATCAGATCATTCAAGCCCGACACAGTAGCCAAATGCTGGAGATGTTCAATCACTACAACATTTGGCTTTGGCATATTTTATTGCTTTTTACAGCGGCTCGACCTGTGAATGGATTCCCTGGGTTCTTAAAAAACTTCGATTTAAAACAACAATGGCTTTGGGTTTCCGACAAAGAAATTCACTCAAGAACGAATGATGGTCGCTTAATCCCGTTATGTGATTTTGCTGTTCAAGAAGTCCGTCAGTTTATTGGCTATTTAAAAGAATTCAAACAACTGCATCCAGAGCATCAATCACACATTCAAGAAATTTTAAGCAGTAAAAAGCCACTGCTGAATGTTTATCAGCAGGGAGAATGGCAAGAGCTTAGTCCCCGTCTTATAAGCTCATTTACTCATGTTATGGAGCTCAACCACGCAAATTGGCTTAGGCATACAGCTCGTGCATATCTAACTTCGAAAGTTGATGAACAGTTCATTCTAGCCCTGATGGGACATGAACAAAACCAACAAGAAATGGGGCAAAAATTCTCAAGCCTGTCTCTTCAACAATATAGAACCATCGCAACTCATCTCAATGAAATGCAAAATTTTTACAGTATTGATGGAATGTATGAATATGCCTAAACAAACAAAGTATGCACATGAACGCCGTGCTAACAACAGAGACCAAAAGCGAATTAAAGAGCGTATACAATTTCAAGCGATCATCGATGAGTTTCTGTCGTTCGAGCAATTACAGCAAGCACAGCGGTCAGGAAGTATAGTCACGCTCTTTGAGCAAGTTAGCCAACACTTGGATCAACATCAATATAGTTTTGCTCTAAAAAAGACGTTTTATCAGCAGTTCCGTAAACGTATTATTCAATACAATCACACAAATGATGCAGACTTACCACTACCTACTCAACATCTCGTCTCTATTCAACGCACGCCATTGCTTTTCAATGAGACTCGGCTAGAACAATCTAAATCCATCTCACTGATCAAAGAAAAACTTCTAAGATTTTGGTATACAACAGATAACTTTACCGCAGATGAAAGCATTGGAAATATACTGATCTGCGCAATCCTCTATGGTGGGATATCAAGCCTTTCTAGCCTACAAGCTTTGCTCGAACACTTAAAACAACAAGGTTCGATTGATCAGATTCCAAAAATACAAATCCCCCTGATCTTTCTAGAACCTCAGTCACCACATTATGGTGATTTATATGACCCTAAACAGCCTTTAAAAAAATCTAGAAATTTTGTGCCCGACCGGTTAACACTGCTATGGATTGCGAGACTTAAAACACAAAAAATTGATATCCAATCTGATTGTTACACGTATATCAATTGTATTTTTAAAGCACTAGCACTTCCGTTAAGCCCAAAGCAATTTAATCAACTCTTACAAACCTCAAGTCATTCATGGATGCAGCTAGACAAGGTTGATTTAAGTCCTGCGCTAAGTCTTTGCTTATCAGAAGAGATTGAGACTTGTGGTTTAAGTCTAAGTGCGTTTAAACGTTATCTCACGCCACAGTTATCCATTTTCGATTCACAACAAGCGCTAGAACCCCTGCCGAAAATACTAAATCCGACAGAAAAAGCAGAACAATGCTGCACAGATCATTCTGTAGACTCATTGATTGCATTGCATAAACAAATTTTAAAATTTTTTAGAAATAGTGATCAAACCACAAAAGAGCTACGAAACTTCTTACTCAGCCAGCATGACCATCTTCCCGAAAATGCAAAAAGATTGGGACTGTGGTTATACAGCCTGTTTCATCCTGCCGTAGATGATATGCAATCTATCTGTAGGCTTTATCAGCTCGATCAAAATAAGTACTTACGCTATATCACTCAACAGCAGAAGATTCGCCATTCTTCAATCTATAGTTATTACACCAAACTTGCCGAGTCATGGTTACTCCATAGCACTGACTTTATAGAAGAATCTAACCTGAATGACCGTCTAGATGTAATCTACAACCGCATGTTAACTGGCATCGGTAAATCAAAATCACAAAAAATCGATCTCCTAAAACGATTCCATCAATTCCAACAGATGCTATTTAATGCTGAATCGTTCCCTTTGAGCGGTGCGGGACTACGTGTTCATTCACCCAAAGCTGAAATTATCTCAGGAAAAACTTTTCAATATCTACTCAGTCAGCTTAGTCAATATAAACATTCCAGCTACACCGCACATGATTTAGAAATGCTGAGTATCGTATATACGATAGCTTTTCGTACGGGCATGCGCATTAATGAAATACTCGGTATGCGAATCAAGGATGTGGAAGGTGTCAAAGCGAGTTCAATTTGGATACGTCCATATCGTGCGAAGCATCAACAGCATTTTCTTAAAACGGATAGTGCTGAGCGTAATCTCAACGTTCAAATTTTACTAAGCGAAGAAGAACATCTTAAATTTCAGCAATACTGCAAGGCACGCCGTAGCGCTTATTCATCCAATGACTACCTATTTACTCTTTGGAATAGTGCGGGACGTATCAAACCCTACTTGGTCACCACGCCTTTTCAAAAGTTACTTGATGCTATTTTGCCAAATCATTGCTATAGCTTTCACTCGCTGCGACATAGTGCGACGAACAATTTAGCCATGATTTTGACCATGAACTACAAATTTGTAACAACCTTCACTGACTATTCACATGAGCATTACAACTTGATTCGTAGTCAGCTCTTACGCTCTAACACACCTCAAAACTCTTGGTATCTACTTGCCCATTTATTGGGCCACATAGACCCAACTGAAACCTTTAGGAGCTATTTGCATCTAGCTTACCTGATGGCCGGTTACCAGTTAAGAAAATTTGACCCACTTATTGATCGAGCTGTTATTCATAAGATTTGTCCTCGCTTAAAACCACCACAAAAACATCAAATAGCGCTGAGTTATTACGATGAACAAATAGCACGAACAATAAAAATTAAATCTATAACAACGCCTGATGAATACATCAACACAGCTAAGATTCAAGCTGATTTAGTACAAGCAGAGGACAACGATTTTATTTATGGAACGAGTAAGTCAGCTTATCCATTCCCTCTAATCGCAAAAATTCTCAAAAAATTAGATCAATCATATACACCGCAACTGCTTGCGCAACAATACGATTTTCCGATAGAACAACTCATGCTATGGCAACGGAATATAATCAGGCTCAAACAGCTCAAAAATCGTAAGAATCGTCCACGTTTCATCATGGATGCAGATAAATCAGAGCGCATACTTCCGCACCTTGAAACTGCAGAGGACAAAAGTTTATTGGAATATTTTTTTAAACAGCTCAATGAATTGAGACGTGATGATGCAAATATCTTAGATGCGATACATATTTTTGAGACGAAAGCGAATATTTCACACGCTGGATTAATCTTTAAACCGAATGATGTAAGACTAGCAAATCGTTTTTTAAAAGGGATTTATGGTTTATTTCCAGCAAGCTGTTGGCAGATTGCAATATCTTCTGAAATCTGTGAGGAAAAGCTGATGGAACGACTGTCATTTAATCTTCAATCTGACGGTATCAACAGCAGTTTAAATAATTCCTTTAAGCTAGAACTAGTATCTCAAAAAAATGCTAAAGCATTAGCTGTGTTCCGCTATTGCATGCTCGTTTTATTGATCGTGTGTACGCCGTTGCAACCAGATCATAGTTGATCTGGTTGATAGCCTGAAAACTCATAAAAGTCATGCAACAATTGAGCATAGACATCTGAAAAATTTATTAAGCTTTCTGGTTGTAAACCATAATGGTCAAAATAGCGATCATCAATGAAATAAGCTAATCCTATGTGCGTGTTGAGATAAGTTGATACGCCCAGTTGCCGACAAAAGTCAGGATTATATTGCAACTGTAATTGCGTATTACAAATAATTTTTGAGGCTACAATTTTAGCTACATTGCGAATATTGAGATGGCGAATACTAGGATGCATCGATGTCAAAATTCGACTCGAAGAATAATCCATCATGATCGTTTGGCCTTCAATTGATTTAGATTTTTATCAAGTAATGATTTAGTTGCTTCTCGTTTTACAAGTAAGCATCTAAACTATGTCTATATTTATATAAAAACATGACCAAAACGTCAAGTTTTTATTGTCTATTTGGCGGTAATAATGACACTTGAATTAGACTCGAATGAATTTAAGATTCGATTGAAAGAAGTCAGAAAGATACGAAAGCTGACACAGCAAGAACTTGCTGAAAAAACGGGAATACCCGTAACCTCTATTGCGCATTTTGAGTCGGGCTCACGTAAACCCTCATTAGAGAATTTTTATAAACTCATTGTCGCACTTAATGTATCAGCCGATTACATCTTGGGACGCCGTGAAAAAATGAGTACCTCAGAGATTGATCCTATTACTAATGCTTTACAGGAATTACCAGAGTTGGAACGCAAAATGATTGAGAAATTTATTATTTCTTTAGGCTCTGACTAGAGACAACCATGCATATATGAATCAGACAAGAAAAAGACCTAAAAATTAAAAAACCACCTAACGTGGTTTTTTTTTTCAAGGATCAAAATAGCTTTTTCCTCGTGAAATATTTTTTTAAAAGTAAATTCACATCATGGTTTTATAAAATTACCCCTTGAGCCTTTCTCCTTTATCCAAACGTTCCCATATAAGCCAATTTATTGTTTCCTACTAACAGAAGACCTATTCTTTTTCTGTATTTCATACCAATTCAACACCTCCGTATAATCAAAGTAGTTATGCGCTTTTTCACCATCTGCAAGCTTAAAAGGTCGTGGAAAATCGGGATTCTTTGCGATCAAAAAGTTTAGTCCCGTCCTCGACAAGCCTAATTTTTTTGCTACATCATTAAACTTTAAAGCTAACGCTTTATTTTCCTGAATCATAGTTGATTGTGGTGTATTCATTTCCAACATAAATATTTTTTCAAAAAAAGAAAAAATCATATCAGACTAAAAAAATTATTTTTCCAATAGTGTCAATTCGTTAAATTTAGTTCAAAAATCAGAATGAAATTCATTCATGTACCAATTGAAAATCTCATCAACATCAAAATACATCACTGCTTGTCGAGTATCTCGATCTCTCATGGGTTTTGGAAAGTTAGGAACAGCATTTTGAATTTTGATAAGTTGCTGACGATTAATCTGTAAAATTTTGCACAATATGCTACTTGAACATCGCCACACATTTTCTTCACGGAGTTTCATTAAAATCGGATTTATTTGACTATGAGGGTTTAGTAAAGTTTTCATCAATTTATCAAAACAGTTAAAACCCATTAATCTACACATATTAGAAAAATCACATCTTCAATAATCCCGTTTCGCAAAAAAAAAGCCGAAAATAAAATTTCAGCTTTTAAAATTATAACAAGAACACTTTAATCAAACATTCTTACTCCGCAGATCGAATCCAAGTGGTCAGCCCAAAATTGCATAACATCCACCCTTTCTCTTAAGTGAGCACCTTTATCATATGCACCTTTCACACCTGCTTTTTGATGAGACAATGCTGATTCAATCACTTGTTCTTTATCACTAAAAATATCATTTAAAAAAGTACTCGCAATGTGGCGAAATCCATGAGGATTCTGCTTCCCAGTATACCCCATTCTTTTCAATGCTGAAGTGAAGGTCACGTCAGATATAAATTTTTCATTTGAATTACTTCTTGATGGAAACAAATATTCATTGCCATCCCCTGAAATCTCTTTTAATCGAAGCAATAATTTAATTGCTTGCTTCGGTAACGGTATCGCATGAGCTACTCTTCTTTTCATCAGATCAGCAGGTCTAAGCCATACTCTTGTTTCAAAATTAAATTGATCCCAACGTGCAGCTCTCAACTCACCAGGTCTAGGAAACAACACCAAGAGCAATTCGAGTCCAATGCTAGTAGTTTCAGAGCGATAATTACGGATTGCATTAACAAGATCGGGAAGTTCATCCATTACGACATGTTTCATTGAGCCTGAAGTATGATTTACTAGCCCTTTTCGTACTCTTGCGAGAGGGTTATAGCTAATTAAATTATCATCAATTGCATAATCATAAGCATTACGACAATACGAAATTAATTTTTCAAGTCTATTGAATATCCCTTCATTTAATTGTTTTTCTCTGAAAAATTCTTTCCATTCAGATGCGGAAATTTCTTTAAATAAACGGTGACCAAATACTGGCAATATATGCTTTTCTATCGACTGATACTCTTTCTTATAGGTTTTATCAGTCCATACACCTTTTTTCGTATTCATCCATTTAATCAGTAAATTACCAAACAATAGGTTCTCTTGTTGTTTAACTTCCAATAATTTCTCATTTTTAGTTTTTAAAATGAGTTCACCATTTTGATACTTAATAGCCAACGAGCGTGCTTCTTTGACTGAGATTGCTGGGTAGCTTCCCAACCCAAGCCATGTCCACTTACCAACCGTACTCTTAAATCTTAACTGCCATGACTTTTTGCCTGTTACACCAACTTTTAAATACAGACCTGAAATATCTGAAACTCTGTACTCAGATTCTTTTGCTTTTAATGCTGCATATTGTGTATCTGTAAGTAATTTAGATTTAGCCATAAAATTTTGATTTTCCTAGATTAAACTAGGCTCCTGTATCCTGAGTTCTATTTTTTATACAGGATACAAGCCAGGATACAAATAGGGTGTTTTTATACGAGTACACCTGAGTATTCTTAAGACATAAAAAAACCCTTAACTCTTTTAGAATTAAGGGTTTAAGTATGTATTTTACAATATAAACACATGAATTTGGTGGGCCCAGACAGACTTGAACTGTCGACCAACGGATTATGAGTTCATAGGTCTATTAATTAGCTATCAAAATATAACCTAAACTGATATCAAGCTTATTTTACACATTATCGTAAACAGTGTAGCAAGTTGCTACACTGTCATATAACTTCTTTTCCAAATATTTCATTCAATCGTTTTCTATTTTCTTTTACAAAATTTGGATTATTTTTTAATTTATATTTCATTTCTTTCTTAAATTCACTCATTGAACTGCCAGCTACAGCAAAATCCATTTGGAACATAATATCATTAACTATCACATTTGCTTGAGATTCAGTTAAGCACCCTTCTGTCTTAAACCACTTACTTAACTGTTTATAATTTGGGTCGTTCGCATAGATGTACCAAGACCTTACGGTCATATCGAACTTCGCACCTAATTCTTTAACAAGCGCATTATCATCAAAATTGACATCTAAATAGATTTGAGTCTTATCATTAGTATTAGATACAACAACTTCAGTGGCATGCCTATTAAGAATTTTAAATCGAACTCCGACAATAGGTCGACCTTTCTTGATGGTATCGTATTCTAATTGAAGACTAGTCCTTTCATTAATTTCTTCAATAATTTTGTCTAAAACGTATCGTCTAAAATCAACCCAACGATCGTATTTTTTCTCCCCAATATCAATTAATGCTTTGATATTCTCAAGTGAAAGTTCAACCTCATAAGAATCTTGATTAGCATACTTAAATTCATTTTTGATAAAGTATGAATACAAACTCATACTGGTGACAGAGTCCAAAGCAAATAAATCTTTCAATTGATAGGTTGTAAAATTTCCATTTGCTAAACGAGTAAAATATGGAAGTACTTCACTGGTGAAACGTATCTGCAAAGCATTTTTAGCATCATCTTCCCAACGGAGTTCACGAATAATTGGTACTACTGAGTGTACTTTTTTAACTTTACGCTTATTATCATCCACGGACTCTTCAATTACAAAATGGGCTACTCGTGATGATAATTCTTTATAAATACGATCAATAGCAACATTAATGGAATTCTTTTTATCTAATCCTAATAGTTCGCCTAAATCATCTTTATGCAAATATATATAAGTTTGCTCTGTAATTTCACGATCTTGATTATTCTTTTCACCATAATTCGCAACAGCCATCGCATAAAGTAGAGCTTTATACTCATTAGATGATAATTCAATTGGTCTAATCAGACGGTTACTAGTGCTAACTACTCCATTATGTCGAATATTACCAATACAATAAGGTAGATGTTCTAATTCTTCTGGTTCGTTGTGATTGCTCATAAGTGGAAAGATTAAAATATTTTCTACATGTTATACACAAAAGTGGAAGAAGATGCAAACCGCTCACTATTTTCTCTTCCTTACATTAAATTAACTCAGTTTATGCCCATCAAACACCTTAAGAGTGGAAGAAGTGTCACTATTAAAGTGCAATTTTGATACTATCTAGTCTTATGGTGGAATTAATATAAAATTAAACACTTTTAAGTGACAATTCTTCCACCTTTGATAATTCATCCGTATCGCTAAAGCAATCAATTTGAAAATAGGAATAGCCTACAGCACCACTAAAGTGGAATTAATCAACACATATTCCACTGTTAAAGTGACAAGCCTTCCACCATTCCGATATTCTTGACTATTAAACATCATGTTATCAATTAAATTTTATACAAATAGTTTATCCACAGAATAAAAAACATCTAATGACAAGTCTTCCACCTTTATTTCAATAAAAACAAACTTATCAACATCACAAGCAGTTGAATTATATTGTTTTAAATTAAAAAATCCACATTAAAATAAATCACAATGACAAGTCTTCCACCATAGTGACAAACCTTCCACTTATCGGTGACAGACCTTCCACTTATTAGTGACAAACCTTCCACTTAAAGGTGACAGGGCTTCCACTTATCAATGACAGGTCTTCCACTTATTAGTGACACGCCTTCCACTTTAAAAATTCTATCTATTTGTTTTTAAAAAAATAAAATTTGTCTAATTATAATTAACTAATTAATACTAATTAATAATAATTAAAATTAGCTAGCTATATTTTTAAAAAAAGTTAAGAAATGTTTTCTCCACATCTTTTGAATTCAAAAGATAAAAATATGACAAAGGAACTGTAGCAAGTTGCTACAAATATCTTTATATTAAATGAAATCAAAGTAAATTCCTTAAGACAAATATGTCAACTAAAATCATTGCTGTAGCTAATCATAAAGGTGGTTGCGGGAAAACAACTACTGTAGTACATCTTGCTTCAGAACTTGCTGAATTAGGAAATAAGGTCTTAGTAATTGATCTGGATCCACAAGCAAATGCAAGTTTACATATAGGATTAAGACACCCTAGCGAAGTTGAAACTACATCAGCGGAATTACTCATTGGTGATATAAGTTTATTATCAGAAGCATTAGAAGAAGAAACAAAATTTAAAAATGTTTCCTTAATATATGGCTCATTAACTCTTGGTAAAACTGAAGATCAATTGAAAGATGATGCACCAAGACCAACCGAGGAACTTTCAAATAAATTGGAAATTCTAGAAGGATTATATGACTACATTCTTATTGATTGCCCTCCGAGCTTAAAATTATTAACTAGCAATGCTTTAGCCGCTTCGACACATGTTATTGTTCCAATTGAATCTGGTTCACAATACGGTCTCTATGGTGTTACTGATTTAATTAATCATTTAAGTAAAATTAGAAGAGTTAACCCTGAGTTAGAACTCTTAGGTGCTTTATTAATTAAACATGATGAGCGTCAGAATGTATGTAAATTAATAAAAGATGAAGCATTTAATCAAGTTGGAGAATTATTGCATACCACAATTCCAATGAGCACTAAAGTTAATCAAGCTGCAATTTTGCAACAACCTTTATTATCTGTTGATAAAAACTCAAAAGTTCGAAAAGCTTTTGAAACTTTAGCACAAGAAATTGTTCAGCGTGTCGGATAATATAATTCTGGAAATACTATGGTAAGTAATAAAGAGCTATTGGCTAAACGTCTTCAGCAAAATACTCAAAAGCATCAACATGCCCAAAAGGAGCATATTAATGATGTCAAAGAGCTAAGACGTAATGTACAAATTACAGATATTCAGGCTAGCCCTAACCAGCCTCGAAAACTCTTTAATCAACAAGATATTAAAGATTTAGCAGCATCAATTGAGGAAATTGGGCTATTACAACCAATTGCAGTTCGTAGAATAAATGATAAATATGAGTTGATTGCTGGTGAAAGACGATTGAAAGCCCACCAATTTCTCAATAAGAACACCATTGAAGTAATCATTATTGATGCATCGGATGAAGAAGTTGCTTTATTAACATTAGCTGAAAATTTAAAGCGAGAAGATCTGACAGATTATGAAATATATGTTGGATTAACTTCTTTGGATGAAAAATTAAAAAAAAATAAGCAGAAGTTAGCAAAGTCATTAGGTATGAATCGTGAAGATATGTATAAATATTTATCTTTTGAAAAATTACCTGGAGAGTTGATTGAAGATTTGGAAAAACAGCCGTCATTATTAGCACGGACCGCTGCTACAGCAGTGAAAAAATTTCTATCAGATCATGAAGAAAACCATGAAAATGCTAAAGAAGCATTATTTGAAGCATGGTCAAAATTGCTTAAAAAAGAAGTTGAACAGACAAAACTGGCATCACTAGCTGAAAAAATCTTTAAGTCAAGAGAAACGAAAGAAGTAATTCAAACTTCAATTGTACATAAAATTGAATATGATGGGAAAGTTGCTGGTAATATCAAATTTGACCATAATACATTAAAGGTATCTTTAAAAATCGGACAATTTGATGATCAAAATTTAAAAGAATTAGAAGCTTTCCTAAAAAGAATGTTAGAAAAATAAAGTAAAAAAATAGTGTAGCAACTTGCTACACTATTTTTTGCAATTAGGAAAATTTATATAAGTAGTCATAATAATATTTTCATAAATTTGTCATTTAAATTGAATATTTAAAGCGTATTTTTCGACCATCCTAAGATGAGTCGATGCAATGCTTTGGCATAAGAAAAAATTTAATAAAAAATTAATGAGTTTGGCATGCTGTAGTTTGGGCACAGTTATTTTGATGGGCTGTCAAAGTCCTGCTTTAGTTCAATCAACTTCTACTTCAGTACAACCATCAAAACAGCCTCAACGTGTGGTTTTTTTCTTGGGAGATGGAATGGGTATCACGACACTAACAGCTGCACGAATCTATGCTGTTGGTGAAGACGGGCAACTGCCGATAGATCAACTTCCAGAGTCAGCATTTGTTCGTACTTTCTCAGAAGATGCACAGGTTACAGATAGCGCACCATCGATGGGTGCTTATATGACAGGTGTAAAAATGAAAAATGAAGTGATATCCATGCAGACTGGAACAATTGCAGTAGAACCAGATCAGGCTGGAAACCATCAATGTGGAACCAATCCTCAGAACCAGAATAAGCAAGACACCCAAACTTTACTCGAATTGGCCAAGGCACAAGGTTGGGGTACAGGTGTAGTCACGACAACTCGCATTACGCATGCTACACCAGCATCGACTTATGCCCATATTTGTCATCGTGATGCTGAAAATGACATAGCATCCCAATTAGTACCAAGTTCGCAAGGTGATACCTATCAGCGTTATAACGTCAAATTAAAAGATGGGGTTGATGTGATTCTAGGCGGGGGTAAGCGTCAATTTCTGCCGAAAGATCAAGGGGGAGAACGGATAGACCAACGGAATTTGATCGCAGAAATGCAACAAGCAGGCTATCGAGTGGTCTATGATCAAACTCAACTCTCCCAGATGAAGTTAGGAAAGAATGAAAAATTATTGGGTTTGTTTAGGGTCTGTTGAGAATTACCGAGAGTTAATTACACTCGCGCACAATTGAATCATGGCTTCAAAACTCGTATCTGTTTTACAACTACGCATCGCTATACGTTTAAATTCTTTTAACTTACAGAAATAGTTTTCAATGAGATGACGCCATTTATACATAGTCGTATCAAATGCTCTCATTACTTTTCGATTAGATTTGGGTGGGATCACCACTTTCACTTTACGTTCATTGAGTTCTTGGATGAGCCAATCTGCATCAAATGCTTTATCCGCTAGTAATGCTTGAAAATCAACATCTTCAATTAAAGGTTTGGTTTCTACTAAATCGTGATATTGACCAGGCATTAATCGAAACTTAATGAGGTTGCCTAGACTATCCACTAAGGCAAGAATTTTACAGGTCATTCCACCTCGAGATTTACCTATAGACTGTTTGAAAGTCCCCCTTTTGCACCTTGCCCATGTCGATGAACTTTAACAATCGTTCCATCAATCATGGCGTATTCCAAATGGCACTGTTGCAAATAACCACGAATGGTAAGCTGAAGACTGTTTTAGCTAAAGGTGCAGCATATGAATCCTTTCCATGGTCGGCATTTTCAGGGCGAAATCATTCTTTGGGCTGTGCGCTGGTATTGTAAATATGGCATTAGCTATCGTGAACTGCAGGAAATGCTGGCCGAACGGGGTGTGAATGTTGATCACACGACTATTTACCGTTGGGTTCAACGTTTAACAATAAAAATGGGAGCCTATAGCTCACTACTGTCCCATAGTTTGCTTTAAATAAAAAAACCTGAGTCTGAAGAGTTAAAATATGAGTGCAAACAAACATTTTAACTATAAAGGACTCAGGTTTTGTCACATCAGAATACCGTATTTCATCAATTACTCAAACCCATTCTAAGACAAGATTTTGAACGTCTGGCTAAACTGCATCACTCTGGGCAAAAATTAAGATCAGCCACCCGCTGGGATCAGTTTGTTGCCATATTGATGTCCCAACTTTCTTGTCGGCAAAGCTTAAGAGACATTCAATCCAATCTCGAATCCCAGCAGGAAAAGCTCTATCATCTTGGCGCGAAGAGAATTGCGCGAAGCACCTTAGCAAGACTCAACGAAGAACAGCCCGCCAGCCTGTATCAGCAATTGTTCACACAGCTGCTTCAGCGCTGTGAAAACTCTAAAACTGCACATAAATTTAGATTCAAAAATCCGCTGTATTCACTAGATGCCAGTCATATTGATCTTTCACTGTCATTGTGCGCATGGGCAAAAGTACATGAATCCAAAGCCAGTATTAAACTCAGTGTTGGCTTAAATCACAGCAATACCATTCCTGAATTTGTAGCGCTTGGGGATGGTATTGAAAATGATATGGTGCAAGGCAGAGCATTTAAATTTCCTGCTGGCAGCATTATCGTCTTTGATAAAGGATATGTTGATTATCAATGGTTTGCTCAGTTGACACTTCAGAACGTCAGCTTTGTAACCCGGCTACGCCCAAAGACAGTTTATCAAGTTAAATCAAGCCGCAGCGTATTAGAGACTAAAGGGATTATTGCGGATGAATGTATTGAATTGAGCAGTGCGCATGCCAAGAAAAGAGGCGCACCTGAATTATTAAGACGTATAGAGTTTTATGATACAGATAAGAAAAGAACATTCGAATTTCTGAGCAACAACTTTCATCTGGCAGCATCCACCATTGCTGCAATTTATAAAGACCGCTGGAAGATTGAGTTATTCTTTAAAGCGATCAAGCAGAATTTAAAACTGAAGTCATTTCTAGGTCGAAGCCGCAATGCGATACAAACGCAAATATGGATTGCATTAATTGCCTATTTGCTGGTGAACTTCGCTAAACACATGGCACAAGAAGGATGGAGTGTTCAGCGTTTACTGAGAATTATTCAGGTCAATTTATTTGAAAGGAAACTTTTAAGGTCACTCTTTGTGCCAGATAAAAAATGGCGAAAACAAGAAGAACCTCAATTGAGGTTCTTCTTGTGATATTTGTGGGACAGCAGTGGCCT
The DNA here is from genome assembly GCF_037028485.1 of Acinetobacter sp. 102. NCBI lineage: Bacteria > Pseudomonadati > Pseudomonadota > Gammaproteobacteria > Moraxellales > Moraxellaceae > Acinetobacter > Acinetobacter sp. 102. The sequence goes on along the minus strand of NZ_JAZEZK010000034.1, from coordinate 5,616 downwards.
ATAGCTCCCATTTTTATTGTTAAACGTTGAATCCTATATGTTTTCCTGTTGGAAGCTCTACATCAATACGGAGCTTCCCACCCATTGCCTCAACATACTTTTTCATGGTTGAAATCTTAAGATCATTGCCACGATTTTCTATTGCTGAAAGCGATGGCTGTTTTATTCCCAAAGTTTCAGCAAGCTCTTTTTGAGAAATTTCGAGTTCTTCACGAATAAGATGAAGCTGATTTTCTAGCAGTAATTCATCAGCCATTTTTTGAATACGGGCTTGGCTCTCTGGAGAGCGGCTAGCTAACAATTCTTGCAGAGTCTTAGCCATTAGATTTATCTCCTAGGGTAGTGAGATGAAGTTGGTATTGTTCATCTGCAATATCCAGCATGTCTTTATAAAAACGCTTTTTACCGCCTTTATCAGCAATACATAGAACAATAGCCTGTCGTAAGGGATCAAATGCGAAGAAAGCTCTTAAGGGTCTACCGCGATGTTGAACACGCAGTTCTTTCATATTGGTAAATTTAGACTCATACACAGTATCTACTAAAGGACGGCCTAAACTCGGTCCCTGCTGCTGTAGAATAACCAGGGCAGCTAGGACCTTCTCTTGTGTAGGTTCATCTTGCTATTCAAGCCACTGATTAAATAGATCTGTCGTAATGACTGTCCACATACCACAACCAAAATATAGATTATAGTCTATATTTTAGGGGGCATTATGTTTGTTTTGCAAATGAGAAAGGATAGGCAATAAAAAAGCCCGACATCCTGTCGGGCTTTTCCATATTTGGCGCTTAGATCTGACTCCTGTCTGATCTCACGTTCCTTGTTGTTCATCTTATTCTTTTTATCTGGAGCATCCTGCTCTCTATGTCTTCATGATAGGAAATTTCCAGTATTGCGGATAGCAGCAAAGGGCCGAGATTGGTATGAGCCAGGGCTTACAAAATAGCCTAAATTTTATCCACAAAAAATGTGGATAATTTTGGACATTGAGGCATTGATAAAATTTGAAAAACCCCAAAACTGACTATTTTTTAGTCAAACTTATTGGCAAGAAGTATCAAAACCGCTCATAAAAAAGCCGACTTGTTTCAAAATCGGCTTTTTAGTCATTTTTGGATTTTTATATCTTTATTAAGTGGTTGATATTTAGATTAATATACAAGTGTTGTTATTCACCAATTAAAATGTCTATGCGATAAACCATTTAAAATGTCCTGTTTTTAACTACAAGAGTCAAGCACAGGATTCAGATTTCGTTGTTCAATCGCTGTTTTCTGTGCACGTCTACTTGGCATCTTTTGAGAACGATTGCGTTTGTTTTGTTGTGCCAGTTCTTCATGCTGTTGTTGGATATGATTCAGAACAGCACCCAACCGTTTATTCTCAACAATCTCTCGCTGATTCAGCTGACTTAATTTATCGAAGAGGCTGTAATTGATCTTTCGGCCATCATGCATGAGGGCTACAGTACCATCCGGGTATTCCAGGAACTCAAGATACTTACCGATCAACCTTTGATTTTCTTCGGTGTTTTCTAGGAGATATACGCATTTATCATAAGTAATCGTCAGGCTATTCGTGACTCTGCGGGGTTCACGCCAAGTAAAAATATCATCTAATTCTTCGGCTGTTTCAGCGATAGGCCGATGTAGATTCTTAGGATTAAAAGCCATCTTGGCGAACTTCTGATTGAACTGCTCAATGAAGCAGGGTAGCCAGGCATTCGCTTGCTCAATCGAACAGATGCCTTCCAGGCGCATTTCTTTAATCAGACGGTCCTGAAGCGTTCTATTCGCCCGTTCTACACGGCCTTTGGCTTGTGGTGAATTGGCGAAGATGATATCGATATTGAGGGTACTGAGTACGCGTCCAAACTGGGTAATCTTGGTGTCTTTCTTGCTGCTTTGATTCACCCTGAAGACTGAATGTTTATCACTGTAAAACGCCAACGGCTTACCATGCTGCTCAACATACAAACGTGTTGAAATCATATAGTCAAATGCTGATTCCGACTCACAGAAGCGTAAATGCTGTAATTTTCCTGTGGCATCATCGATAAATACCAGCAGACAGCACTTAGCAGCGCGTCCTTCAAACCAGTCATGGTGTGAGCCATCGATTTGAATCAGTTCACCATAACAATCTCGGTTATAACGAGGCTGATACGGGCGTTTCAGGCGCTTGGCGCGAGGAATCCACAGATCGGCTGCAATCATCCAGGAACGCAGTGTTTCCACTGAAATATCGAATCCATGAACAGTGGTGAGCTTTTCATGCGCTAAAGTGGGTCCGAAACCATGCAGTTGATCCGAAACAATATTGAGGCACTTGAGTCTGAGCTCTTCAGGAAGCCTGGAATTGCTGATTTGGCCACGTGCAGCATGTGCTAATGCAGCTGGGCCTTGAGCTTTGTATTTTTGCAATAAACGTCTGATCTGACGTTCTGAAATATGAAGTAGCTGAGCAGCTTGGGACTGGGTTATGCGTTGATCACAGATTTCTTGCAAGACCGACAATCGTTTAAGTTCTTTATCCGACATAGACACCAACATATCAAACCGTCCGCTAAGAAAATTGCAAAAGTGCATATTCTAAAAGCGGACATTTTTACTTTGGAGAAACCGGACATTTCTACTTGGGGCTTACAATTCAACTTCGTATAACGTGTATTATGTTAATTTTAGAATATCTATAAAAATATAAAATTAGTTCTTCTAGTCAATGAACTAAAAACAGATGTAAGTTACAAATAAATGGAATTGGAATAAGGACTTATAAAAATGAAAATTGATTTGAATAACTGGAAAATAATTAAAGATGTTTTTATTAAAGCGCAAAAAGCAAATATGCATGTAAATATTGCTAGCGTATCTATCGAGGGAATACCTAACATTACTCCAATAGGAACAGTTTTCTTGAATGATGATGGAACAGGTTTTCTGTTTGATTCATTTTCTCATCAATTAGCAGAAAATCTAAAACAAAATAAAAATGTTTGTATCTGTGCTGTGAACTCAAGCAAAGTTTTTTGGTTATCGTCATTCATTAAAGGGCAATTTAACTCTCATCCTGGTGTAAGACTCTATGGTGAGCTTGGGGATTTAAGACCTGCAACAGAACAAGAAAAATTAAAAGTAAATCTGCGTATTCAATCTTTAAAGTGGACGAAAGGCAGTAAATTAATTTGGTCTGATTTTACTCATGTTAGAGAGTTTAAGGTTAATAACTATAGATGGATAAAATATCCTAATATGATGGATCATTTAACATAATGGCGCTTATGCGAAATCACACACTTGTATATTAAAATAAATATCAGATACTTAATAAAACCATAAAAATGCAAAAATGCAAAAAAAGCCGACTTTGAAACAAGTCGGCTTTTTATTGAACAGATTTGTCACTTTTAGCCAATAATTTTGACTAAAAATTACGCTTCTCAACTTGAGTGATAAAATTTTGTGATACATTATTGTATATACAAATTTGAATGTTTTTTATGGAACAGTATTTCGAATGGGATGAGGCAAAGAATCGAAAGAATCAGAAAAAACACGATGTCTCTTTCGAAACGGCAAGCCTTGTTTTTGAAGACCCATTACGGATCTCAATCCAAGACAGACACACCGATGGTGAAGAACGTTGGCAAACCATTGGAAAAGTAAAAGGCGTACTAATGCTCTTAGTAGCTCACACCATCTTTGATGAAGATGACTGTGAAATCATAAGAATTATTAGTGCAAGACAGGTAACAAAAGCGGAGCGAGATAAATATGAGCATGGTTAGACATTCACGCAAAGAACTGAATGAAAAATTCAGCGACAAGCAAGATGCTGAAATTGAACGCTTGCTTGCTAAGGGAACTGTTCCTGACGATCAGCTAGATCTCTCAGATATTCCTGAAGTTGCCGACTGGAGTAATGCTGTACGTCATAATCAATTCTATCGTCCAGTGAAGAAACAAACATCTATTCGTTTAGACGCTGACGTACTTGCATGGTTCAAAGCACAAGGTAAAGGTTATCAGACACGTATGAATGAAATCTTGCGGGATGCCATGCTAAAAGAATTAAAAAATCATCAATAAAAATGGGAGCTTAAGCTCCCATTTTTATTAAGTTAATATCAATTTAAATTAATCGACTAGATATAACTTGTGTTTTTTCTTTGGTAGCTCAACTTTTTCTAAAGTATCAAATGTTAACTGATTAAAATCTTTTTCAGAAATTCCAATCTCGTCAAGCATTTGGTTCTTATCGAATTTTTCTTGTGAAGCTAAAACAGACATAATCTTGGGTAACATGAGACTCTCATCACGGTGAGTTTCCTCAGGTTCATTAATGTTGTAACCCAATGAGTTAATCTTAATAGAATTACTACGATTAACCCAGTCACTAATTAGTCCAAGCTTATGAGCTTTGTAGTTAATGGATTTTAGAGACGTTCGCCACACCTTCTTATACTCGATCATATTTTCGAGTGAAAGATAGCGTGGCGCAGTCGCAAAAAATGCATCTGTTGGCATTAAAAATTCAGAAGAGAATTGATCCGCTTCAGTTTCAAGAGCACGGTTATCTTTCTTGAAACGAATTTTCTTATTATGCGTGTGCATAACAACATGGCCAAGTTCATGGGCACAATCAAAACGAGCTCTTTCCGCTGACTTAAATGTATTTAGAAATATGAAAGGACTACCACTTTCATCATCAAAAAAAGATAGCGCATCAATGAACCGTACCGGGTTTGTCGGAGAGTCAATATTCTGAGAGACTATCCCGATGACAAAATTAAAATATACCCCTGAAATCAGAGAAAGAGCGGTTCAATTATTGATTGAATCTGAAAAAGATTATCCTTCTACTTGGGCTGCAATCACAGCAATTGCGCCTAAGATCGGTTGTACTCCTGAAACACTTCGTGCCTGGCATCAAAAGCATTTAGATCAGCAAAATCCTATTAAAGTACAACAGATATCTGATCAAGAAAAAATGAAGCAAATGGAACGTGAAATTAAAGAATTAAAGCGTGCCAATGAAATTCTACGTAAAGCAGCCGCTTTTTTCGCCCAGGCGGAGCTCGACCGCCCATACAAATAATGGTGGATTTTATCCATAAGAATAAAGATCGATATGGTGTTGATGCGATTTGTAGGATTTTACCGATCGCAGCTTCAACCTATTACCGAACTTTAGATCTCGCTGACAATCCAGAACATCGAGCGAAACGAGATCTACATGATGAGCATCATGCTGAACAAATTAAACGAATTTGGAAGGAAAGTTCAGGTCGATATGGTGTACGTAAAGTCTGGCAAAAATTAAAACGTGAGGGTTATGTTATTGCACGTTGTACAGTTGCTCGATTGATGCAAAAGCTAGGTATACAAGGTGTTTGGCGTGGTAAGAATAAACAAACCACCCGTAACCGAGATGACCAAAAACGGGCAGATGATTTAGTGAAACGTAATTTTAATGCTGATCATCCAAACCAACTATGGGTGGGTGACTTTACCTATATTCAAACTCATTCAGGCTGGGTATATACCGCATTTGTTATTGATGTGTTCTCACGAGCAATTGTTGGATGGAAAGTATCTACACGGATGAATACA
>NZ_JAZEZK010000033.1:0-28193 GCF_037028485.1 Acinetobacter sp. 102 | reverse complement strand
AATTCCTAGGCCATTCGCTGGAACCAAGTGCCATTTAGAGTGATTTAAGTGCCATTAAGCTCCACTTATTTGACAAATTAAGCCATAATCATTCCATTCCGAGGCAACTAACATGCAAAAACAGGGCATATGCAGGCAACTCTGTGCCATTCTCTGCCATTTTTTATTTTAAAATTAAAAGAATTTTAGAAGAATTTAATTGATCTAGTAGTTTTAAAAAATAATTAACAAATAGTCATCAAGATTTTATGATTTAAATCAAAATTTGATAAAATTAACTGATTAAAAATTCAATAATAATCCTTATTAATCTCTGTGATGTAATGAATTTGTTATATTTTATTACATTGAATTTAAAATTAAAAAACAAAATACTTGTTTTTATTTATTTTAAATTATTTATATTAAAAATTGCAATTATTTAACCATAAAATTTAAGATTGGTTTGAAACATACACAGAGCGTGCTTGTAACTGTCGGTAGATTTTCTTGTAACTGTCGTCTAAAAAATCAACAAATAACATGTAACTGTCGATAGAATTTCTTGTAACTGTCATCCAAAAAAGTCAACAAATAACATGTAACTGTCGTTTTTCATTTCTGTAACACTACATAAAATAGGTCTGAAACATACACTTTTTTGCTCTGATTTGATGTTGTAACAGTAATCTTAGCTCTTTTTTCTTTATTTCGGTCCAATTTGTCACATCCAATTCATAGATTTTCCTTCATTTGCAGATAGAACAGCTAATTTTATGCTTAAGAGTAAGAAATATTTTAAAAGGATGATTTGTTCTAGCTTCATTTAAAAACTGTAGTGTTGTTAGATGAAGTTAAACTACAGATATTAATATAATCGGTGCATGTTTATGTTTTTAATAGTAATTTAACCTTAATTATTAAAAAGTCTAATATAACCAAAAGATAAGGTTGTAGTTCATGGTTTATAATTAATAATATAAAAATAATTATTAAGTTCTCTGTATTAAGTTTTTTAAATTAAAATATAAATGATTATAGATAATTAAATTTATTAAAAATTTACCTTATTATTTGAATAGTGAGGATTATAACAATTATTGAATTTGATTAAAAAACAAACACCAACTTTTAAGAAATGAATTGCGAAATTGATGAGAACAATGCAAACGTGAGACTTATGAAAACTCAAGCTTGTATTTAACAGCATGAGAAGGGTGTGTTTTGCTTTTAAAGTCGTATGCGCTGATTTAAAAGAGTGTAGTAAGTTACTACCCAAGTAGTGAAGGAAATTAAGTCCACTTTTCAAGCTGACATATCCCATTCCTTACCAAACTCAATCGATGATTATTAATAAAGTTTTTTTGTGTAGGGCTTGGTGCATTTAGACTATAAAAGAAGTTATCCCAACCTTAAAGGCAAAAACTGTGTGAAGTACAAGGGCATCACAATATTGGTTTGCTCTAGCATCGAAGAGCCTTGTGTTCCAGTTAATTTGAATGTTTTGCTTGGTGAACACTTTTCAATGTAAGACGTTAGTGATTTAGCACGCGTGCGTTTACCGCTTTTGACTTCAATTGGGACGATATCCCCTTCATCAGTTGCCAGAATAAATTCAATTTCAGCACGGGCATCATTCCATGAGTAACTCGGGTCAATATTGATAGCGGTGAGTTCTTGCTGAACAAAGTTTTCTGCTACATATCCCTTGTACTCATAGCTTTGTTGTTTGATCTCCTTATAACTACTGCCCAGCATATGATTGAGTAGACCCACATCAAATAGAAACAGTTTGACCATATTTTCTTTTTTATAGTCTGCCAGAGGAGATTTCGGTTGCCCTTCAATGAGATAATTCGCCAAGGCTAAACGACAACACTTTAACCAATGGATTGCGGTTTCAAAATCGCTATAACGCGATTTACGCTCATGAACATTTTTAAATTTGAAGCGTTTAACGGACTCATCGGAAACCTGTGATAGTTGTGATGGAATGCTATTAAATACAGATTCAATTAGTTTCGCATTGACCTTACCCGCGTATTTACCAAAGTCACGGCGGTAACCTTCGACTAAATCAGCATGAATTTTGGATACTTTTTCAATGTGTTCTAAAATGCTCGACTCTTTATACTGATACTAAGAAGCAACTGCCTTAGGCATACCTCCAGTGAAAAAATAGTCCGTTAGCTTGTCCATCAATTTAGAATGTACGGCTGGAGTGTTTGTCTGGTTATCAAAGGCTTTAATCAGAGCTTGCTCCCCAGAAGCATGTATAAACTCTCGGAAGGTTAATGGGCGTAAATTGAATTGTTCTACATTGCCAACAGGAAAGGTGTTTAACAAACCAATGTTCGAGCCACTGGCAGCTACAAAATAGGATGGAGCTTTCTCGGCAAAATATTTTAATGAGGTAACAGCATGTTCACACTCGCCAATCTCATCCAAGATCAGCAAATCGGTTTTTGGATTAAATATTTGGTTTGTCAGCAGCTCAATATTCATCAACAGTTCTTCAGGTGGCAGGGCACCCTCGAATGCTTTTTTGTAAGTCGGATTTTCAAGAAAGTCGATACGAAGGATGTTGGCAAAGGTATTGCCAAACAACTCTTGCATTAAGAAGGTTTTGCCTGTTTGCCTAGCACCATCTATTAATAAGGGCTTACGCGAGGGTAGATTTTTTCAAGCCATTAAAGTGTGCATTCTGCTTTTAATGTACAGCACTTTAGTCAATCTATCTTGACGATGACGAAGTTCGGACAGATGTTTCTTATGCTTGGTAACCCCCTAAAAATATGATTTATTACATGAAAAGAATAATAAAAAGTGAACTATGATTTACTTTATGGCATTTAAAAAATACTATAAAAGGACGATAGGGGATTTACGCTTCATAAAAATGTAGAGCCTTAAGTGCCAACTTTGTCATGGATAATTATAATGAATACCTATAACACAGGTTCAAGTACTGAACTTAGTACTCTTGCTCCAAAAATAATGCTCACACCATTATTAAATGCGATGGTCAGTACGCTGAAAGAACAACAATCGAAATCCTTCTTTTATTACGGCGGTCCAAATAATGCTTTGAATTTTGATGCTTCAGCTTTTGTTGCTGCAGTATTTAAAAAAATTGGGTCTAAGAAAGAAGCTAAGCCGATTTATAACATCATCAAAGATATTCAGCTGCTCCCACATGAATCTAAATTACGTATTAGCACCTTATTTGATAAAGAGTCTGAGATTAAAACTGCCGAAGCTTACCGTGAGTTTGATCTTGCTATGGCAGAAACAGTCAATCAGCTGATTATGGATGCACCAAATGGTTTTAATCTCCAAAATCTGGATCAGGTGTTGGGGAATTATCAAGAGGTTGTTAAGAATCCGAATAGTAATAGAAAGCACAATGCTGTACCAATCAAGATCCAAGGTGAAGCAAGAATTCTTCCATTGCAATATACCAGCGATCTGAAGGTTAAGAATGGCTTGCTACGCTTGTTTACTGTGACTGAGGAACTGGAAGCGCCTAACTGGGTTAATGAGGTCTGCACGGCGATTAAAACTATTGTCAAGCTGTCTTATCCAGTAGATGAGAAGATATCTCCAGATGCAATGGATTTCATGGAGGGAATTTTAAGTGATGTTATTGCAACAGAGAACAATGACATCCAAAATCTACTCACCTTTGTAGAAACACAGGCTTTATCACGAGCTCGGACTAAAAACTGCTTTAAGATCATGGAAATCATTGCTGACTATATCGAGAGCAATGAAAAAAATGAGTATAAGCGTACTGCTGCTGTTTCCTACATTCGTAAAGCTAAGGCATTTTTTGAGATTTTTGGCGAGCGAGTCATGCCGTGGAATACGGAGACTACTGACATAGAAAATAATTTTATTTTGAATGTCGGAGCCATCTATGGCGCAGTTGGTGCATTAGACTTGAACTATCAATTGGGCTATGTCCGTGCCACGGAAGCTTTGCCTATCTGGGTTCGCCCTAATGTTGAAATGAATGATATTCGTGCTCAAGATGAAAAAGGGCTTTCAATTAAACGTGAAGTAACTTATGCCTTTCGAGTGAATGGAGAGTTCGCACAAGAAGAAAAGAGCAGTAGATTCAATTCCAGACTGTTGATTAATAATAAAAAGTGTACTGAACTACCAAATTCTGCAGGCTCGATGTTAACAGCCTATGAATCTCGCCTAATCAGCATCAACGAAGCGTTGTTGCTTTCGAATATCGTCAATGAAAAAAATGAGATGATAGACGAGCCGATCTTGGTTGCCGAATGTCAGGAGCGTGTCTGTAAGAACGAATTGTTTCAACTGATTATGCTTTACTTTGTATTATCGGATGACCTTAAAATTGAAGCATTTAAAGAAAAATTCGCTTTATTGGCAGATATGCTAAAGCAACCTGAGAAAATGCGTACAACCCTATCGGCAATTTTGAATCAGCGATTAAATACCGATACGATGCATAGAAAGGTTAAAGCTATCACTGACACAATTAAGAAAGCACTAAATGATAGCTGTGAACTAATCATGCAAGAGATGGATAAGGATTCTAGTCTCAAAACCAAAATTTTTGTGCAGCCAAACATTGTGAATCTGGACGTGTTTAAGCCCTCCATTTTTGGTGATGATGTTGAACAATATTCCAGTATTTTTCATGGGGAGAATAACAATTTCTATGACTACATCATGATCGTAGATGGTAGTCGTAAGAAGATGGCTCGTATGGGTGAGGACGAGACGCAGCGGATGAATCAGTATGCTCGAAAGGCACTGAGTGAACTTGAGTTTAAGTCAACTTTAAAGGTGAAGACGCTCGTTCCATTGGAGAATACTAATCCAGATTTGTCCCAATTTACTGTCCAGCGTGATTTATCAGCACCGTGTCTTCCTGTGGTTATGGTTCCAACAAAACGTAAGCAACCGAATGAAGCACCGTATATGTATCACCATGAAAGTCTACATTATGATGATTTTCTCTCGCTTAATCGGGTAATGATTCATTATCGAACTCAACTGTTCAGACTAAGTGATTTGAAAGGGGGAGCAGATAATCTTTGTTTGGATGAAACTGAAAATGGCTTGATTATGAGTAGTACCTGTTTTTCGATGATCATGCATTCCTTTTTAAAGCATTTGATAAAAGCAGTGAAGGTCAAAAATGGGTTAGAACAGCGAATTTATATTCCTTTTCTTCGGATTGATTCAGTAGATGAACATGAAAATGAGGAAAATGCTCGCAATTACGGTAGCCGTAAAGCCAATCAAAAAGGCGGTTTTAATCCAGAAAGTAAACGTGCCTATGCAACGGCGTATTCATTGGAAAAGCTGCTGAACAATGAGGATTCGATTTTCAAAGTCCAAGGTCTTAAATACAATCCAGATCCGAGAATCTATACAAGTGCTCAAGGGGACAGGTTGTGCTCACCAGTCAATCTAAAAATGGACCGTACTATTTCATACCGTATCTCGGCAGCGATTGAAGCACTTTCTGGTTATTCGGAAGTGATTGTCCCATTCGAAGGCACTAAAGATCGAGTAGCTTGTATTAGCTATAACTCCCGCCCTGAAAATGATGTTGAATTCAAATACCAAACGCAAAAGGATTTGCTGACGTTAAAGCCAGACTATAGTTACATTTGCTATGTCTACGGTTTGGAGCGTATCAACGATAAGCAAGGGAGACTGGTATTGAAGAAAATAAGTCATGCACCTGTGATGCAAGACAATTTACGCACTTCAAAAGCACTACACCGTATTTTGGAAGGTCTTCAGTCTGAAGGGTATAAGGATGTTGTGTTGTTATCTCATCACTTTGCTCAGCGTAAAATTGGTAAAACAGAAAGCAACAATAATATTCATGAAAGCGAAAGTGCCTTAGATCAGCTGGATCAACTTTTCCCAGAGTTGAATTTCTATCCATGCCAATCTGACACGATCCCAGCGCTCAACATCAAACAACGTGAAATTGGTTCGTTATGTGAAGTACCACATCACCAGCACCATACTGCCAGTGCCAATTGCTCTATCCATAAGCAATCACTGTCGATCCTGAGTATAGCGACTATGAAAACTGTGGGGGCTCGCACTCAGAATGGTATTTGCTCATATTTCTATATGCTCACCAGTCAGGAACACTCTATTCATAATGATAAACGGACTAAGCTTCATGCCAAAGTGATTGATACCCAAGACACCAATGAGATGAAAGCGATTCGGTCAGTCCTTCGTGGGGTTCATTATTATGAGTCAGAACGACCGAGTGGGACAGAACGTGCGGAGAAGAAATTCTATAACCCAATTTTGCAACCTTCCCATATTCGTGGCACAACCGGGATACAAGAGCTGGGTGAGATTATCGTTTCCAAGCGCCAGACCAAAGGTGAAGTACTGATGAGCTTGCCTGCAATGATTGGTAAGCTTGAAGAATACATCATTGAGAAAAAGGAACTCGAAGCCGAATTTCCTGTCGAAGAAGTTCCAGTTGAAGACTCTACCACTTCGCAAAATACGGAGTAAGTGCCGTGTTGGATAATGAAGCAAAAATTTGGGGCGAGGTTTATGAAATCGGAGCTAAACGTGGGGCAATCATGGCTTTGTTGGACGCAAAGCTATTGCCAACTAATCATCCACTGGTTATCAGATGGAACCGTAAGCAGCTGATGGAGGTTCTTGCTGAGGTTAAAGCTGAACTATATGCAGATGTTGTGAATGCAACCGTTCACGAGAATATTGAGAAGTACTTTCATCATTTGATGAAAACCTCGTTCGGACATGGCTACACCAATACTCGTGAGTTCCTTCGAAAAATTAAACCGAAAGGCTCTCCACTGGCAAAGTCAGCAGATGCAAAACCGAACTGGGGCTTGGCTGGAATCTGGTGTCCCTTAACATTACCAAGTGACACTACTCAAACTTGGATAGATGACTACACAACTGCAGAGCAGTTTGCAGCGATGGAGAAATATAAGTCTGAGACAACACAAACCTTCAAAGACCAGTTTAAAATTTATCAGGCTGATATGTTTAAGAAGGGAAATTTTGCTCGATCGGATTTCTTGGCAGTGATTCGTGTCCAATCAACCTATCATGTCATGGTTCAGGAATACTCAATATTCTATGTCATCGGTGAACCTGAACAGTTCAATGCTAAAGATCCATATACATATCTGAATGAGTATAAACGGTATATCAAGCAATCCGAATCGCATAGTGTATTTTCTTATGTGAATGCTGAGGCTCAGGAAATTCCTTTCAAATTCACTGACAAATTACGTGATTACCTGAAGGCGTTCGTTCGTAAAGAAAAGGTACTGTTTAAGATTGCCCAAGGTTGTTCTTATGCCACAACTTTTGCGGAATCCTTTAAGCGCACTCTGGATCCTGAACGACAATGTAAAATGCGTTTGAATGTGATTGCGATTACAAATAGGGGTAGTGAATACATCTCATCTGAATACTCGGATGATCACAAATCTCCAGAATTGGAAATGATGTTCCAATTGGGCCAGGAGTATCGGAAAAACCACCTGAGTATTGAGAATTTAGAGCAACGTAAAATTCTTCAAACTCAGATGTTAAATTTTTTGATGAGCAAGCCGACTTCAGAAATGAGGGACAAGCTCCATGAAAATATCACCGATATTGAATACGGTGAGGACTTAACCTTTTCGGTCACGGAACAACTCAAAGACTTTATTAATCCGAATGCTCCCTTGTCTTTGGAATACGTATTTGACCTGATCGACCAGTATGGTGATGTCGATGATCATAAGCAAAAGCTGAAGCAAATGGTCAAGGCTGAATTCAAACTTATTCAGAAGAAAAAGATCCTGAATAAGACCGCTTTTACTTTACGTGATTTGCATAAATGTGCCGTAGTGGTTGCCTTAAAAGAAAGTCAGCTCGGTAAAATTTCATATATTTGCCTGACAGGAACACCGGGTATTGGAAAAACTTCAAGCGTCAAGACTCTCTTGGCAGACTTGGAGGGGTTCTTTTTCTTCTACACAAGTCCACGAGTATTGATCAATGATGATGTAGTTGGGGATTTGTCTAAAATCTCAGCCACGATTACGAGTAATAGCGAGGTAGTGACGCAAGCCAAGCAGATTTATGCTGCTATCAATGGCAAGGAAAATCCTGTAAATGCTCGTGGAGGTGCAATCATTGGTGGTGTTGATAATCTGAAGTCATCGAATGGTTCAAGTGTATTGCTATTCAAGCAAGACGACTATCAAAAGATTAAGGACCTGGAGGAAAGTCAAAGTACCAGCAGACGATATGCAAATACATCCGATGCTAAAGTCACGGCGACCAACAAGAAATTTGCGAGAGTTTTTGATTCTCTTGGTGAGTCATCGCAGCAATTGCTAGATTGCCATCCTGAGATTAATCGACTCACCATGACTGTAGCGACTCAGGCATTCATGAAATATGACACCACGGCTGCTGGGCCAAGGAATCCAAGAGAAGGGCAAAGTAAAGCGAAGATCGCATCAAGTCTAGATGGTTTAAACAAGATGTTTAAAATCGACATCGATAAAAAACCTTCGGAAGCTAGGATGGAACGTGCAGCCTTTGCCAAGAAGTTCCCGAATATTGTGGTGATGTTTGATGAAATCACTGGGGATTCGGGTTGTCGGTCTTTCATTAATGAGATGCATAAGTTCTTGTCGAAGAACTTTATTGATCCATTTGATGGCAATTCGCCATTTACTGTGACAGTCATCCTTGCGGATGCTTCACTCAGTAATGTAAATGCAATCCAGAATTACATGAAGAAGTTGGATCCACTACCAGCCAAGATGTTTATTTCTCCTTCGGTTGGTAATTTCCCTTTCAAAATGCAGACAGCGGATATATGTGATGGAAAAGGGTTCAGACCAAGTATTCATATCATGGCGAACTGTTATCCAGCCACTGAGCTGAAAATTAATTACATGCTGATGCAATATGCTATCAATCCTGAGAAGGATGAGATGGGCCTGGAGCGAAATTTAACGCAACAATTTAGATCTGAAATAGGTGAACGTTCCGAAGATACTGCCCTGACGTTGATCCATCGGCATTTATTGGCAGGGAAGAAGCAAGTCATCTATTTTTCCCAAGATAAAAATGCCTTAGCGAAGTTGAGGGATGCGATCATTCATGCTGGTAAAGTTGATCGATCCAAGATTGGTATTTTTGATAGTCAGGTTATGGGAAGCAATCGAGTTGACCTCCTAAAGAGAAAGGAAGAACTTGAAGTTGTTTTGATTACTTCAACTGCAGCAAGAGGTATTTCATTTCCAAACTGTGATGCCATTATTGCAGCGATGCCTCGCTTTGCAATTGAAGCCTCTATGATGGAAATTGCACAACTTGTATACCGTGGACGTGGTGGGTATTTAGATCCAGAAACGAAAGAATGGGTTAATGGTGATGAAAGAGACCGTACTTTGACCATTCTTGTTGAAGATTTTTACTTAACAACCAGTGATGCATTTCAATCTGAACTGGAATATAAAATTAAAAGCTCCTTGGACATGCTCTCTATTTTTATGTTGATTCGAGGAACCTTGTTTACCCGAATCACTGGAGATGCTGGCTTTAAGAACTCGAATATTGCCATGATCCCGATTGGGGAAGTGAAGGATAAAGGCAATGGGAAACCGGGATTGGCCAAGCTGATTCGTGACTTTATGAAGGAGACCAATAGTGTTCTTTATAAAATGGCCTCAAATAAAGATGCAGGGGAGCTGGTTGGCCGCCTGAAAGCTGTTATGGATAAGGCTGAACGGTTGTATGGAGCACTAAACCTAAATTCGGTTTACAGCACTAAAACCAGCAGATTTCGTAGTTTCTATACGCCTGTCAAAGAAGCTGAATCTAGTGAACTTCAGTTCTACGAAAAGTGGTGCCGGGATAATCATTCTTTAAAATCAAGATTGTTGACGATCAGTGACTCTGAGGATAATTTAGCAATACCAGAGAATATTTACATCTCTGGGCCAATCATCTTGGAAGACAGGTCATTTTTTGGAAATAAGGAATCATTTCAACTAGCGAATGACAACAATGCTCAAGAATTACTAAAAGTATTTTGGGGCGAGCTAATAGCGATTAAGGGTCATCCTCAATTGAACACTTATAAAAATATTCAGAAATATATCAAGGAAATTCTGAATATGATTACTGCTGTTCGTGAGTCTGAAAGCGATAGTTATATTAAGGAAGTAGAGCAACAAGGCATGATCCGTAAACTATGGTTGGCGTATCCAGTTTGTTCAAATGAGTTGGTCAAAATCGCTGACAAGAGCTTCGATGTTGATTGGTTTGATACCTTGAGTTTTGAATTGAAGGCGAGGAATGCTGAATATCCAGTTGTGCCCGAATATAAGGATCATCCATTCCGTGGAACAGATCAATTGTCTGGCCATCCAGTATTTGAAACGTTATTTGAGCAATCCAATTTTATGTTATGTCGTGAATTGAATTTGGTAAATGCGCTGACGATGTTCAATGAGTAGGAATCGAGTTAGTTAAATAAAAAATCATACGAAGAAGAGAAACTCGAGTTAAAATAGCCTAAGCAATTTGATAAGAGGAATAATGTAAAAGCATTAAGCCAGGCGAATCAAAGCCGAAAGATAAGTGATCTTTGCTAGACAAATATAAAGACAAAGCAATCTTATTGATGGAAGAGGTTAAAGATATTAAGTTGATTGAAAATAACCTAAATTAGCACCCAGCAAAACATCAGCACAAACAGTAGTCTAATGAAAACTCAACATTAGATTTTAGCTTGAGTTATGCTTTGTTAAGAAAATTTAAGTGTCTCTTTTCTTAGTATTTCCGCGAATAACGATTTAGTATTGTTATTCGCTTAATTTTAAAACAAGATATCAACTATTTAATATTGTGATTTTAGCTTTTTAAGCATGCCTTTAATTGGGTTTGATAAAATTGAGAAGGGGAAAATAATGCTAGAAGATGAAAATAACCAACAACATGATCCACAATATTCATTACACGTTGATTGTGCTTCAGCTTTGAGTTTTGTCTTACAACAAAATTCAGTGCCTCTTATTCGGCAAGTTCTAATCTCTTCCACTGAAACAACTTCTGGTTCTCGAATTGTTATTCGTTCAAATCCTGAGTATTTCAAAGAACATACCATCAATATTGCGAGCTTAGAAGGTAATCAAGTTTTGGCTCTTGATAAACCAAAATTAGTTTTTGATATTAAACTATTGCAGGAGTTACCTGAGAATCTTAAAGGCAGTATTGAAATACTTTGGTTGAATGAAAGAGACGAGATACTGGCAGAGCAGCGGGTAGAGATTGATTTATTAACTATTGATACTTGGGGTGGGGAACGCCAACCCATAGAATTATTGGCGAGTTTTTCACAACCCAATGCTTCAGCACTCAGCCCGATTTTGGTAAAGGCCAGTGAAATTTTAAAAACAAAAGAACTAGGTTCATTAAATGGTTATCAAGACCGAGATCGAGATTCTGTTTTATCTCAGCTGAATGCGTTATGGGAATCTTTATTACAACAAGATATTCA
Organism: Acinetobacter sp. 102; assembly: GCF_037028485.1. NCBI lineage: Bacteria > Pseudomonadati > Pseudomonadota > Gammaproteobacteria > Moraxellales > Moraxellaceae > Acinetobacter > Acinetobacter sp. 102. The sequence continues at coordinate 16,642 of NZ_JAZEZK010000033.1, read as the reverse complement.
TTATATTGTTAACCCAGCAAGCTTTATTAAATCGGGCCAAAGAATACGTTTGGCAAAGCAGATATTTGACGAGAAGCTAGCATGTTGTTTAGACACGACAATACTTTTAAGTGCCTTGGCTGAACAAATAGGCTTAGATACTTTACTTATTATTGAAGAAGGACATTCGTATCTTGGTATTTGGTTAAATGAGACGCCAAATGTTGACTTGATTATTGATGATATTCAAGCCTTAAGAAAGCGTTATGATTTGGGTGAAGTTGTTTTTCTAGAAACAACGCTGCTCACACAACAAGCAAAGTTTGCATCCGCACTTGAAACAGCAAAACAGTACATTAAGGATGAATCCCGCCAGCATAAGTTCTATCTTGCGATTGATGTTCGCCAGTCTCGGTTGCGAGGCATTAAACCAATTTCCTCATACCAGGATAAGAAAAATCATTTGGATGAAACAGAAATTGAATGGGCACCTGCATCCATTCCTGTTTACGATCTTGAACGTCCAGTTGAAAGTAAAACCACTAGGGTTGACCGCTGGTTGCGTCGTTTACTCGATCTAAGTCTTCGTAACAAGCTCTTAAACTTTAAGGACAATCGTTACAGCATTCCCTTACAATGTCCTGAGTTAACAGTGGGTAAACTTGAAGATGCATTGGCGAACCAAGAGGGTTTCTTATTTAAGGGGGTTGATAGCATCTCGCTAAAAGACGTCCAGCGTGACAATGAAAGCCAGCATATCAATCAATATGTTGATGAGAGCCTGTCCAGAAAACTATTGTTTAGTCCACTCGATACACCCTTATTGGAAAAGCGCTTAATTGAGGTTTACCGTGCCTCACGTACTGCTTTGGAAGAGGGCGGAGCGAATACACTATTTCTTGCGATCGGTTTCTTGGAATGGAAAGAATCAGAGCGATCAAAACGCACCTTTAAAGCGCCTCTACTGCTTATTCCTGTGCAGATCACTCGCGAGACCGCTAAAACAGGTTATCGCCTGTTTATGTATGATGATGAGCCTCGCTTTAATTCGACCTTATTACAATTATTAAGACAGGATTTTGAACTAGATATTTCGGGTTTAAATCCTTTGCCTACAGATGATTCTGGTATAGATGTTAATCAAGTCTTACATATTGTGCGTAAGGCTATTGTGAATATAGCAGGATGGGAGGTTAAAGCTGAGGCTGCCATTGGTCAGTTCTCATTTTCAAAATATTTAATGTGGCTTGATTTGTCTACACGAATGGATCAACTTAAAAATCAATCTGTAGTAAATCATCTTATTGAAACACCACGAGAACCATTCATTAAGCAAGATGATTTTCCGCAACCAGCTCAACTAGACCAACAATATCAACCGCAACAATTATTTACACCATTATCGTCTGACTCTTCACAGCTAGCAGCAGTGATGTCCGCCGCATTAGGACGTACTTTTGTACTTTCGGGCCCTCCTGGTACAGGTAAGTCGCAGACCATTACCAATATGATTTCACAATGTCTAGCAGATGGAAAATCCGTGTTATTCGTTTCGGAAAAAATGGCTGCTTTAGAGGTTGTCTATCGTCGTTTGACACAGATTGGTTTGAGTGAGTTGTGCTTGCAGTTACATTCTTCCAAAGCTCAGAAAATGGAGGTTTTGGATCAACTACGGGAAAGAGCACAGAAAAACAATGATCCATACTTTCTAAGTGCTCAGCCAAAGACAACTGAATGGCAGAAGCTATCGGACAGATTAATCCAGTCACGTGATGAACTGAATCAGCACGTAAATAACCTGCATACCGTACATGCGATTGGTTGGAGTCTGTATGCAGCAATGAGTGATGAACTTTGTTATCGGAATACACCACATTTACGGTTTCCTGAGATTAATATCGCGACATTGACATTAGAAAAGCGTGAATTGCTGAATAAGACTGTGACACAAGCGGTAAGCTTGCGTCAGCTAGTGAATGAAAATGCTAAAGACGTATTGGATGGTTTTGCGGAGGGCTTGTCTGAACCTATTTGGAGTCTGGCATGGCAGGAGCAATATCAGCTATTACAGGACCAACTTATCGGTCAGATACAGCAATTACAAAAGTCTATTTCTGCTTGGCAACAGGCTTTTGGATTCAGTGAGAAGCAAAATCTGAGTCTGGTTAAGCAGGATGTTTCGATTTTTAAGGCAATATCTAAACTAGTTCAGCAAACAGATTTAAAACTATTAAATACGATTAAAGATATCGATTTAAAAACCATTACCCAGACAAAATACTTAACGCAGGATCTTAAGCAACAGCGTTCTTCATTAGTAGGGCAATACCAATCTCAAATTTATCAAGCAGATTTAAGTCAAATGGGCTCTAAATGGCGTGAAGCAGAATCAAAAATGTTCCCATTTTCATGGTTCGCTAAATTCCAGTTGAGAAACTTAGTCAAGACCTATCAAGACTCGACTCAACGCCCAAGAGCGTTGGCAGTTGCACATGACTTACCTATCTTGCAACATATCCAAAGCCAACAACGACAGTTTACTGAATGTGAAAAACAGTTAGCGAATGAGCTTGGTTCTTATTGGCAGGGTGAAGATAGCGCGTGGCAAAGTTTTGAAACTATTCACAATCAGTGGCAAGAAATTAAGCAGATAGTTGCGTCGTCAATTACCGATCAAGCAACTTTATTAAAAGCGGTAGAGTTCAGTAAAAATCATGATTTGGATGAACTGACGCAAAAGATAGCTCAGGTGGAGAATACATTCAGTCAATTGCTGAATGATCATGTACTGAAGGGTGATATTGAGATTACCGCATATTCAGATATTGATTTTAATGAAATTATCGAAAGACAACAGCAATTGCAGCAATATGGGCTAGCTTGGAGGCATTGGTTAAATTGGCAGGCGATTAAAAGCCAGCTTATTAAAAGTGGCTTAAAACCATTGGCATTTGAACTTCTGCATGCCCCACTGGATTTGGATGCTGCCCTAAAACGCCTGAATATTAATTTAGAGAGACACTGGATTACACATAAGTTTAGCCAGCATCCAGAGTTAAATCAATTTAACAGCCAACAACATGAACAGAAAATAATGTCCTTTGCCCAGCAGGATAAAGAACACCAACTTGCTGCAAGCCAGGAAATTATTCACCGTTGGAATAATATTTTTACAGAACAAAACCAGTACAAAGGGCAATGGACTGTTCTTAACAAAGAGTTGGGTAAGAAACGCCGTCATATTCCTGTACGAGAGTTGATGCGTCAAATTCCTGATGTTTTAGTTGGCTTGAAACCATGTTTATTAATGAGTCCATTATCAGTTGCCCAATATCTGGACACAGAAGCAAAATTTGATGTAGTAATTTTCGATGAAGCATCACAGATTCCTGTATGGGATGCAATTGGTGCATTAGCGAGGGGTAAACAGTCAATCGTGGTGGGTGATAATAAACAAATGCCACCAACCAGTTTCTTTGGTAAAGGCGATTCTGAAGAAGAAATTGATGAGGAGGTTACTGAAGATCTGGAGAGTATTTTAGATGAATGCCTTGCTGCTCAGTTACCAGAATTAGCTTTGAACTGGCATTACCGTAGTCGTTACGAAAGCCTGATTCAGTTTAGTAATCAGAAATACTACAAAGGTGGTTTATTTACTTTCCCTGCACCTGTTGCTAAGGACACAGCTGTAAAATTGCATGTGGTTGATGGAGTCTATGACAAAGGGGATACACGTACCAATCCGAATGAAGCTAAGGCAATTGTTGAATTCATTATTCAGCATTTACAGTCACAGTTAGGGCAAGAGAATCCTTTGACTCTAGGGGTGGTCACTTTCAATATGACTCAGCAGAAGTTGATTGAAGATTTACTGGATAATGAATTGGCAAATCATCCAGAGTTAGAGACATTGAGTAAATCAGGCATTGAGCATTTATTTGTTAAAAATTTAGAGAATGTGCAAGGGGATGAACGCGATATTATCGTTTTCTCAATTACTTACGCAAAAGACCGTGATGGCCGCTTATCTATGAATTTTGGTGCACTTAACCGTCAAGGTGGTCAGCGCCGTCTAAATGTAGCAATTACTCGCGCTCGTCAAGGATTACATGTTTTCTCGGCCTTAAGTCCAGAAGAAATTAATTTGGCACGCACCAATAGTGAGGGTGTAAGGGATCTAAAAGATTTCTTAGTTTTTGCTCGTAGTGGTCAGCTGCATTTAAATTATGTTGATCAAAACAAACAGCAGACTAAAAAAGAATTTGTACAGTACTTACAGAATAGGCTTCAAGAAAAAGGTTGGAGCGTGGACCTCGGAATAGGTCAGGGAGATAGCTGTGTAGATCTAGCTATTAAAGATGACTTGCATGCAGATAGCTATATTGTAGGTATTCTAGTCGATGGTGAAAATTATGCAAAAGCAGCTACAGCAAGAGACCGTGATCAGCTCAAACCAACAGTATTAAATGGGTTAGGCTGGCAGGTATTATCTGTGTGGACAGTTGACTGGTGGCTGGATCCAGAGCAGAACTTAACTAAATTGGTAAAAGAATTGGAAGAGATCAAAATAAATCAACAGGTTGCTTAAATTGTCTGAAAATTTTGAGATGAAAAGCATGCTTTAAATCAAGTCATTGACTTGGGCTGTATGGTCCATGCGAGTCGTAAATTCCATGAACTGCATGTGACGGGGAAAAGTCAGATCAATGAACAGGAATTTTTAAGGTCATCAGATTAAGTGCATTCTGATAATGAATAAAGTGCCGTTTGGCGCTTTATTCATCCTAGCCCTTCAATATTGCAAAATGCGATAATTGGTTTATACTTGATTTATAGCAAAATGCGATAAAATGTTATGCATGTGATCACCCACGCTCGAATTATAGAAGCAATGCACAAGTGGCCACAGGCTGAAACGGCATTAGATGGTTGGTATCGAACCATAAAGGCAAACGATCCGAAAGATTTTGCTGAGATGAAACAGCTCTTTCCAGCGGTCGATAAAGTTGGAAAGTTCCATGTGTTCGATATTGGCGGGAACAAGATCCGACTTATTGCAGTCGTGATGTATCAGGCGAAACGTGTGTATATCCGTCATGTCTTGTCCCATAAAGAATATGACAAAGGTCATTGGAAGGAAGGTTAGTATGAACGCGATGATTAAACAGGCCGTAGACCACTGGCACTACGTTGCACCATTGCTCAGCAAGCCAGAAAATGAAGAAGACTTTCATACACTTGTTGAAGCTTTAGATGAACTTTTAGATACCGTTGGTGATGATGAGTCTCATCCTTTAATGGGGCTTATTCATCAGCTTGGTGATCTGGTTTCTGATTATGAAAATGAGCATCTTCCTATGCCTAAAGGGGATGGTCGCGCTGCTTTGGCTTTTTTGATGGAGCAACATGGTTTAGGTCAGTCTGACTTAGCAGAGGTTGCAACCCAATCTGTGATTTCTGAGATTTTAAGTGGTAAACGCCAACTGAATATTCGTCATATTAAGGCATTGTCTGAGCGGTTTAATGTATCGGCAGATACGTTTTTCTAAAAGATAGGGCGCCGTGAGGCGCTCTATTAGTAATCAATTTGAATTTCTCGTTAGTCTTGATATTTCAATTTACAAAGTCTACGTGCCTATAATCGCTTTATTCCTTCGTTAAGAATCACAAAAACGGTAATAAATAAAAAAACCACTATATAAAATTATCATTGAAATACTGCTCATTGTAGCTTTATGCAGTAAAGTTTTTTGCTTTCTGCACTTAATAAAGTGAACCGTACCGAGTTTGTCTGAGACAAACTTTCTTGACGAATATGGCAACATTCTAACGCCATTTCAATATAGTGTTGCGTATAATTATACAATGAATAGCAAAGACATTATTAAGTGTCTAGAGCAGGAAGGCTGGTACAAAGTGGGAGATAAAGGCGACCATGAGAAATAAAAGCATCCTGAAAAATCTGGTCATGTTGTAGTTCCTCCCCCGAGGAAAGACATGCCGATTGGCACTTTACGCAATATTTATAAACAGGCTGGTTGGGAGTGGAGGTAAATATGTTATATCCAGTATATGTTCATAAAGATGAAGATACTGCATACGGCTTAACTTTTCCTGACTTTGAAGGGTGTTTTAGTGCAGCGGATGAAATGCAAGATATTCAACGCATGGCGCAAGAGGCTGTAGAGCTTCATTTTGATGGCGAGGAATCAAAATTACCAAAACCATCAAGCCCTGAACAATGGTTGGGTGATGAGCGATTTCAAGATGGGTTCTGGTTGTTGATTGATATTGATACAAGCAAAATCAGTCCGTATCAATGTCAGTATGTCAGAGTCTTTGGTCAAACGTCTTGATGCTGTTGCAAAAAGATAGCATTTAAGTCGATCTGCCTTTTTGGCAAAAAAAGTGCAGAATTAGCACTACACGATTAAGATCTTAAGAGAGCAACTACCCGTCTACATGGCGGTTTTTTTTTGCGTAATTTATGAAAAATACCGATCTTCTTAGCGCTGATAAGGGATATGACTCGAAAGCTTTGAGAGAGCAGATAGAAAGAAAATCCACAAATGTTAAATGAACTCTGGCTTAAATAGCCTAAGCAAACTGAAAAGGGGGAATTGTTTAAAAATCTCTCTGGTTATAAGTAAACTGTCTTTATGAAAAGCATCATACTAACTTTGATTCATAATAAAGGGAATTTAAAAGCTTTAGGATCACAATTTGGTCACTGGATTTTAGACAATAGTGTAAAGATTAGCACTTTGGTAAATCGATGAGCTAAAGTGTTGTAGTCCAAACTCGATCTGACAATTACCCATTTTTAGTGTGCCCGTCAGGTTAAATTTGAACTGAATTTTTCTCAGCCCAAATTCATTTCCAATCAAGTTATGTTTCAAGTGGCGTGCGAACACTGCACAATTTAATTCACGGTGCCTAAGACAGGTATCAACTTCGGACCAGCCATTCTAGCTTTGCTAATGATTTCCACCAGCTCATCATAAGTCAGTTCAAACTTATCCTCACTATCAAATACATAGACCATATTCTTGCCTTCATGTTCAGGTGGAGTAGGTGGTACAAATCGTTTCGGGATAAGAATTTGTGCGAGTTGTTCGTCAGTTAATTTAAATAAGTGCATGTTTTTATCCTACTCTTGGTAAGTCAGACCATTTGGTTAAATACGAAGGTGATCTAAGGTTTTGATTCATGTGCCATGTGGCTTCTTTATTGTTGGCAATGCCTAGCGTGACGAGATTCTTCCCAAACCGTTCACTGATGGCTTCGATGGCATCTGAAAGCCTTTCTCGCTCTTGCTTATGTGAATAGTCCGTGAATAGATCGGGCACAAACTTGGATTGATCTGTAATTTCGAGCAGCACGATTCCCGCCTTTTTATACTTAAAGCCTTTCTTAAATATCTGATCGATGCCTTTCATCGCGGCCTTGGTGATGAGCAGTAGATCATCCGTATGCTCATGCATTTGAACGACGATGTAAGGCGAGTAGCGCTCTGTCTTATCAAAGCGACTGGTTTGGATATACACGCCGATCATCTTGCAGATTGAGCCATCTTCCCGCATTCGTTTCACGGCTCTGGCCACATAAAGCCGAACCGAAGCTTTAATGTCATCCATTTCATACACTGGGTTGCCATATGAACGGCTGCTGATGATTTGCTTCTTCGCTACAGTATCATCACTAAGGTCAATACAAGAAAGGCCCTGTAGCTCAAGCACCGTCTTTTCCATCACGATACTAAACTGCTTTTTGATTTCTTTAGGATTGGCATTGATCAGATCCAGCACAGATTGAACACCCATAGTATTGAGCTTCTTACAGTTCTGTCTGCCTACGCCCCAAACCTCAGACACATCAACCTGCGCGAGTAGCGTTTCTGTAGAGCATGGGTCCATATGGGCCAGATTACAGACCCCATTGAAGAACTTGTTTTTCTTGGCGAGATGATTGGCAATCTTGGCTTCGGTTTTAGAGCCACCAATTCCAATACAGCAGGGTAGGCCTAACCAACGCCAAGCCTTAGCCCTCATGTCTTGAGCATATACAGTCAGGTCAAATAGATGCTCGTAAGCTGTGAGCTTCAGAAAGCATTCATCAATGGAATAGACCTCTTGATCTCCTGGTGCAACATAGTCCCCAAGCAGCTCCATAAAGCGCTTGGACATTTCGCCATATAAGGAGAAATTACTGGATAGCACCTGAATGTTATGTTGTTTGATCAGCTCTTTAATTTGGAATACAGGAACACCCATCTTGATGCCTAAGTCTTTCGCTTCCTGGCTTCTGGCCACGGCACAGCCGTCATTGTTGCTGAGCACAATGGTTGGGCGATCATTCAAGGCAGGATTAAACACACGCTCACACGAGACGTAGCAATTATTCACGTCGACTAACGCGAATATTTCATTTTCACTTTGCATGGTTATTCTTCTTTTTATGAGCGGTGATAAATACGCTTTAAATTAAAAGTCACCACACCCCAGATTGATATGGTCTGACTATCATCAGGAATGATGTGATTGTAATTCGAATTTTCAGCCTTCAACCAAAGTTCTGGAAGCGGATAATCTTCATCTCCAAATATTTCTTTGATTTCAGACTTGGACATCTTATTGGTGATCATCAGCCGCTTAATGGTCGAGGCGCTATTATCAATCAGGGCAACCACGATATCGTAATGCTTGGCCTCAATGCTGCGATCGACAATGATTGGGTCATTGATCTCAAAACCAGCATCAAGCATAGATTCACTGTCTACATAAGCAATGAACGTAGAAATAGGGTTGTGAATCAGGAACTCATTCAGATCGAGCGCTTTATCTTGCTCATCCTTGGTGCTGAAGGCTGGACCTGCAGGGATGCGCTCTAAAGAGACGGGGATAGAGACTTTAGATTTGGGTAGAACTGCAGTAAGCCCTAACTGCGCAACCAGTTCATTTTGAACAGCGATTTGTTCAAGCACGGTATTGATGGTAGGGCTTGGCTTACCCTCTGGACCCATGAGCTCTTGTAAAGATGACCATGCGTCGTCAGAGAAGTAGATAGGCAACTTCTTAGACATTAGATACTCCTACGCTACAAGGCGTGTTTGGAAGTAGAATTTGTATAAATAGGATATTACTAACAGTATTTAAAATTCAAATTTAAAAAGTTGTGGATAAACAAGGATGCGTCAGAATAAGACGTCTTGTTTTTGCTCATCGCGCGGAAAAGTGACGAATTCATCGGGCATTTCAAAAAAATATTCATGCGCGTGTTCATGGTCTGTAGTCAACCAATCTTTTCTATACTGCTCTGGAATCACGATGATGGATCGCTTCTCATCCTTCGGTGCATGGAACTGCTTCATGAATGGGTGATGATCAGAATTGATGGTGAGCATTGAAAATGAACGTACCTTATTGCCATTAATCACAGCATCGTCATAGATACCAGCAACTGTAAAAGGCTGTTCATCTTTACGCTTGATGGTGTACCAGTGTGGTTTGCCATTGATGTATTTGGGTTCATAGAACTCCTGTACAGGCACAAGGCAAAACTTGCTGTACTTCCAAGCATGTCGAAAACTGGGCTTATCTGCTACAGACTCGGTACGAGCGTTATAGGTATGACTACTGAATTTCAACTCTTTTGCCCAGCTCGGGAGCAAGCCAAACTTTGCTATATCAAGTTCCAAATGTTCAGAGCCATTTAAAATGATCGGGGCATGGTAAGAAGGGAACACATGGTCCTTAAGCTCAAGATTGAACAGGCTGGTATCGACACCTAAAAGTGTCAAATTTCTTTTACTTGGAAATAGGTAATTTGAGCACATTGTATGATCACATAACTAAAGAATTTATCTGAAATTGTATACGATGCTTCATGGAACACATGGGATTTATGGTGTCAGTTCAAGTAGGCTATATGAAAAAAGTCATGATGGGGCAAGTTACATTTTCAGTATGACTTATGGGATGCAAAACTACGTTGGGCGTGAAGTCATAAAAAAATTAATCAGGATTTTGCATAAATAGTGCGCCGTAAGGCGCATTATTTTTAAGGAAGGTTTGTATTACTCGACAATATATAACTTATGTTTTTTCTTCGGGGGCTCAACTTTAGCTAAAGCATCAAATGTTAATTGATTAAAATCTTCTTCAGAGATTCCAATTTCATCAAGCATTTTATTTTTATCAAAAGATGGTTGTGAGGCTAAAACAGAGATAATTTTGGGCAACATCAAACTCTCATCTCGATGAGTTTCTTCAGGTTCATTAATGTTGTAGCCCAACGAATTGATCTTTATAGAGTTACTACGATTAACCCAATCACTAACTAATCCCAGCTTGTGAGCTTTATAGTTAATAGCCTTCAGGGATGTTCGCCAAATCTTTTTATACTCAATCATATTTTCTAGTGAAAAATAGCGTGGAGCAGTAGAAAGAAATGCATCTGTTGGCATTAAAAATTCAGATGAAAATTGATCCGCTTCAGTTTCGAGAACACGATTATCTTTCTCGACACGAATTTTTTTGTTATGCGTATGCATAACGATATGACCAAGTTCGTGTGCACAATCGAAGCGGGCTCTTTCGGCAGACTTAAATGTATTTAGAAATATGAAAGGGCTACCACTTTCATCATCAAAAAAAGATAGTGCATCAATTTCTCGAATTTCAGTCGGTAATCTAAAGACACGGATTCCCTTTAGCTCACACAACGAAACAATGTTATTAATCGGTTGATTACCTAAAGCCCATAAACCTCTCAACTCTGACGCTAGGTGATCGGCATACTTAGATTCACCCAAAAACTCAGTAATATCTAAATCAGGACGGTGAAAAGTAGGTAACTTTACTTTCTGATTTAAGTACTTGTTAATATTTATTGCTAAAAGAGTATATGCCTCATTAGCTTTTCTATGCTGTGCTTTAATACGAGCAACCGATCTATAGAAGATTTGGTCTGTTTCATGTGGTTGTGTGTCATTACCTGCAAAGAATGACTTGGGTAAATTTAATACACGGCATATATCATCTTGATCATTTTCATTGATTTCTTTATCCACGTCTAAAAGTTGCTTTACCTTAGAGATAGAGCAACTCAATTTTTCTGCGAAATCGGTATTGCTAAGTCCTCGTAATTCTTTAGCAATACGTAAACGATCTTTATTAAACACATTAACCTCAGATTAAACTACAAGCTGAATATCAAAATCATCTGGTTTAATTTCATTAGATGGTTCCAATACTGGCTTAGGATCAGTTTTTACAGGAACTGTATTATCTATTTCAAATGCAATTCTGCAAGTATGGTCACTTGGTAAAATTGAAATTTTTTTCGCTTTTAAGTCCTGTACGAAGCTAGTTGGGTATGCAAATTCAAAAGGAATATTTGGGATATCAATGTCTTTATAGGCTGGATGTGATGCTGAAGGAAAGTATAAAATCCATGTTCTCAATTTTGTCTCATCATCATAAGCAGACTGATTCTCCTTAATATTATTTAATGTCATTAATCCTTTTTCACAGTGTGCTGATACAACTTGATCAGCTAACCCCAATGCAATATTCCCGCTCATAAAGATAATTTGTATTTTCTTTACTGTATTCTCAATTCTTGGCTGGCTGTCATTGTGGAATATCCAAGCAGGATCAGATTGTCGAAGCAGTAAAGCAATCTGTTCTCCAATTTTTCCCCATCGTGCAATAAAGCGTGCACGGTTATAGTGAGTATTTGTTCTATAGTCAGCATCACCGATCATAATTGCGTTTCTGACTAACTCGAGATCAGGTAATCCTAACTGTTTAGCTTTTTTGATAGCATTTTCACCTTTGAAAAAATCACATGGCGTGGGTTCAGAAGGTTGGATTGATTCTTCATCAAGGAGATTTAAATTCATCTTAAAAGTTATCCTAAAGTAGCGAATGTCTTTTTTATAACATCTTTTGATGTTTTAAAAAAGACATTTTTATAAATGTGTGCTATCTTCACTTACAACTTGATAATAAGAATTTTGGAGAAGAGACGTTGAGTAACTTATTCATTAATCATAAAAATTGTCCTGAATGCGGTGGCCGTATCAAAGGCTATTATTACTACTGTGGGCAGTGTGGTAGTCAAAATGTTGTAAACTGGAAGCACACGGGGATATTTTTGTTGATTGCTGGAAAGATTTTTCTGGTTGCTATGCTTTTTTTGCTAAAAAATTTTGTTCAAATCCATTTTTTTCACAAGTTTCATTGTGCTAATTTTTTAAATAATTCATAGAGGTTGATAGTAAAATGAAAGTTAAAGATTTAATTAAATAATTAGAAGAGTTTGATCTGGAATTAGATGTTTTAATTGCTAATGAAGAGAACAAAATCATTGGCATAAAAACCCTAGCCCGATTCTTTGAAATAAGCTATGTTTCTTTTGTTCATCCAGAGACACAAAGAAATGATATGGAAAGAAATGTTGAATTTACCTTTTTAGGAATGTCGACTAAAGACTCTAGAGTTATTGTTTTTATTGACGTTGTTCCATAATTTTCAAGTAGTCAAAATGAGTATACAATATTCATGTGATGCAAGAAGATACAACTGGATAGGATGGGCCCATAAGTATTTGAAGCTGCCTCGTGTATGATCATGGGGACTGTCCAAACAAACGGCTTTTGAGAGTGCTGCCTGATACGAAAAATAATATCCAAGAGATGCTAGCGGTAAATTTAGTGTAAAATTTAATGCTAGCCATCATTAAAACTTATTTAAAAATATGAAGTTATATCGCACAGATTGGAATATGTTTCCTAAAACGGTTATTGACCGTGGTCTTGGAGATGCAACCTCTCATTACATGTATGAAGCTGCTAAAGCAGGGGATGTTGAAAGTGCGTATATTTTAGCTAAAGATTTAGTTTCGGATGAGGCGATTGCTGAACTAGAAAGAATTATCGATGGTCGGGAAACTATTATAGTACCTGTACATGCTGAGGAAGCAGTCGGTCGTAATATGATTCCTTTAGCTACTTCAGCAGTTATAGCAAAGAAACTTGGGCTTGAAGTTGATACGAATATAGTTCAAGCTATAAAAGTATCAAGAACTGGCGGTGATGGGTGGCATAGATTAGCCAACCCACCAGCATTTGATGGGACAATAAACAATGATAAATGTGTTATTATTGTTGATGATACCCAGACCCAAGGTGGTACTTTTGCAGCATTAAAAGGTCATATTGAAACAACTGGGACGAATAAAGTTATTGGAGCATATGCACTGACGGGTAAACAATACTCATCACAATTAGCTCTAAGTAAAGAAACTCTTCAGCAATTGAGGGATGTATATGGTAATCTTGAAGCATGGTGGAAATCGATTTACGGGTACGATTTCGAAAGGCTCACAGAGTGGGAAGCAAAGTATATCCTCAACTCTCGTAAAACAGCTGACGAAGTCCGAGATAGAATCATTGCGTCAAAACAAACGTGATGCTTATGCACTTATGATGAAAATGAATTAATTATTATTTAATTAAGTTAAAAGACTGCTATATAGCGGTCTTTTTTGTTTTTGAGCTCTACAAATTTTAATGAGTACATATAGTTACTTTTATAAAAATGATAATAAAGGGTAGAGGAGGTCATCTAAGAATTTAAAGCACAAGACTTATTTAACATTGATGACAGAAAAAGTGAGTTGTTGGGAACTTAAAGAAGAGGTGGTACTTATAATGGTTACTAAAATACAAATACTTAAAATATTAAATATATAAAACAATATATTACAAATATATATGATGCGTAGTGTACGCATCATATATATTTTCTTCTATTTTGATATAATGGATCTCGTCAATCCGCTGATAGGTTTCATTTAAATTTCATGAGTCTTACTGAAATTAAAGTTCGCCAAGCTCATTGCAAGGAAAAAACTTGTTTTTTATCCGATGAAGATGGACTTAGCCTGAAGATTGAGCCGACTGGAAGAAAATCTTGGTGCTATCGCTATACAGATCCACAAACAAAAAAACGTCGCCGCATTCAGTTGGGGCTTTATCCTGATTTATCGCTGAAAAAGGCACGACAAGTCAAAGATGACTTTAAAGACAATAATTATTGTTTTGAGTATGATACTGTCTCTAATGTCATCACCTTTGGTAAGGTCGGGGAGGAGTGGCTGCAGTTCAAACTGAAAAATGCATTTAATGATTCACCCCGCTGCGGTGTACTACAGTTAGCAGAAAGATGTTTACAGCAAGATATTTATCCAGACCTTCAGGATTTACCTTTTCAAAACATCAAGCGTTATGACCTGGTTTCAGTAATCAAAAAAATAGAGGGACGCCAAGTAAAAGAACCTGTCAAGAAAGCTTGTAGTTATTTGAACCAAATTTATGACTACGCTGTAGCGATGGGTTATTGTGAATTCAACATCGCGCATGGTTTAAATAAAATCGCCATTAACAGTAAAATCAAGAAGAATTATCCGTATTTGAAAGCGGAGGATATATCAGATTTTAAGAAAAATTTATTAAAATTGGATGCCCATCCGATTATTAAAAAAGCACTGCTGTTCAAATTACATACTGGCGTGCGAGGGGCTGAATTGTTATTGGCTGAGCCTCATCATTTTGATTTAAATGAAAAAATCTGGAAAATACCTGCCTTGCATATTAAACAGTTTCGACGAAAAGTCATATTAGGCCATGAGATTCCCGACTTCTTAGTTCCACTTTCAGATCAGGCTTTAGATATTTTAAAAGACGTCATGCAATGGTCATACGGTGAAAAGTACATTTTTGCTAGCCCACGGAAACATAATCAACCGATTCATTTTAATACATTAAATATGGCTATACGTAAGATGGGCTATGGAAAACATCAATTATCCTCTCATGGACTACGTTCCACTTTTAGTACCATTTTGAATGACTCAGGTTTGTTCCAGGATAACTGGATTGAGGCACAACTTTCACATATTGATAAGAACCGTACCCGTGCCAGCTATAATCACGCTGACTATTTAGCCCAGCGGACTGAAATGATGCAGTGGTGGGGTGATTATTTAAGTACTGCTAAGTGAAAATCGTACTTTTATACATAGACTTAAAACATTATGGGGTTTCAAATGGATAGTAAACAATATACTTGCCGTGTTACATGGTCAGCAGAATATAATGAGTATGTTGGGTTGTGTGCTGAGTTTCCATCATTGTCTTGGCTTGATGCGGATCAGTCTAAAGCATTCTCAGGAATAGAGGAGCTCGTTGCTGATGTTGTCGCTGATATGATTAGCAATAATGAAAAAGTTCCTACACCACTCTCCGGGAAAATATAGTAGGCAGTTTGTTGTCCTTGTTCTCAGTGGTTCAACAAAAACTAGCCCTCGAAGCCGCAGAACGTGGCGTGGACATAAATTGTTTAGTATCAGTAAAAAGAGCGATGTAATTTTAGTACGAGTGAGTGATAGAGCAGGAACTTATGCTTCATATATTCAGTAAATGGTATGTTTTTGAATTAATAGGTATTTTTAAATAAAGCTTTCTTTGATTTAGTGCTTTTTATTTAATAAATTAATTTTAAAAACAACTTAGGCTAATTGATAAACACTATCTGGAAAGATTAAAAGAAAATATTTTTTAATTTCTGCTAATTCATTTAAGGCAGGTTCCCTTTCAAGCAGTTGAAATGTCCAAATAAGTACAGCCTGATGATTATCATAGCAAGTATTTACTCCAAGAAAATTAGCCATTCCATAACTTCTATTGATGTTCATTTCTTTAATTAATTGATTTCCTAAGTCACGAGCTTGCTGGCTGATCAATAACTCATTTGGTAACACGGCGGTCATCTCCACAAAATAATCTAATGCAGGTTCAATCCTTATATTTAAAAAGTTATAATTTAGTTGAAATGGATAAAATATACTTTCTATAAGTTGTAATAACCTGCTGTAGGTTAATTTTAGCAAAGTATTACTCAGTCAACAACTTCAAATAACCCACAGCAAGTTATTTTTTGTAAATTAATTTAAATATGATTACTTGTAAGTTATCTAGCCTCATGGGCGATAGAAAAATTTTAAAATTAAGTGAAGTGGTGCATGCAACAGGTATCAATCGCAACACGCTCACAAGTATGTATTATGACCGTGCTGTACGTATTGAATTACCAGTCGCCGATAAGTTGTGTAAGTACTTTAACTGTACGATGAATGATTTGTTTGAGTTTAAGGAAGAAGTTGAAGAAAAAGATTAACTTAATACTTCGTTTGATAAGTTTTTCGAAGAAAAAGACTAGCCAATACTTAGTTTGATAAGTTTTTCTCTGCAGATCTAATATTGAATTTTATAAAATATCATTACAAACAGATACTAATTTCATTACTTCTAAAATGAAATCAATCGAATGGTAGAGTTTTTTTGCTATTTGCATTTTAAGGTGGGATTTTGAGGCCTTGTTGCGCAAACCTACCGATAAGGTCTTATACAGCAATAGCCTACACCTAAATTTATCGTACACCGAATTGGTCATCCTACAATCATGCTTTGATCAATCATGGTAATTTTACAATTTGGTTTGATACTAAGATTCAATGATATTCGCAGTCACAAGGAAAACATGGTCGAAATCAAACTTATTCTGACATAGCCATTCAGTGCTATCTCATGATTAAA
>NZ_JAZEZK010000032.1:0-30187 GCF_037028485.1 Acinetobacter sp. 102 | reverse complement strand
AGCATTTTCATTTTAAAATATAGCTCCAAACTATATTCCGAATAAATTAATAAAAACCTATTATTTATCAAAAATAGATATATAAATAAATTTTGCTTATTTTCCTGAATATAAAAACAGTCCTAAGATAAAAACATCATCCCGCTGATGTATGAAAGGTTATAAAAATGAATGCTCAATTTGATTCTACTGATCTAGCAGAATCGACATCTACGATTCACGGTTTATCAAAAAATCCACAAGATATCTTGGCGCGTGCGCAACATTATGCTGAAGAAAATGAACTCGATTTCACTGGCAGCGTTCCCCCACCTGAAGCTTGGTATTTGGTTGAACAAGGCCTAGCGGTATTGGTCGATGTACGTACCAATGAAGAACGCAAATTTGTCGGCTATGTCCCTGAAAGTATCCACGTCGCATGGGCAACGGGCACATCTTTTAACCGAAACCCACGCTTTCTGAAAGAACTGGATAGCAAAGTTGGCAAAGACAAAACCATTCTGCTGCTCTGCCGTAGTGGTAAACGCTCTGCTTTAGCAGCTGCAGCAGCATTTAGTGCAGGTTTTGCCCAAGTTTATAACGTGCAAGAAGGCTTTGAAGGTGATTTAAACGAGCAACAACAACGTAATCAAAGCAATGGCTGGCGTACACATCAGTTACCTTGGTTACAAGACTAATGCTGCTTTTTTAAGCAATTATTTTACGATTTATTTAAGATCTCGTTTTGCAAGGAACTCGCGTGAGTCAATGGAAAATACAGCCTGTCGTCGAAGGCCTACAACAAGCACGACATGAATGGAGAGAGCGTCAACATCGCATCAAAGAATTTGGTGGGCGTGAACTCCCATCTAAGGATGCGCTGAAGTCAATTTTAGATGATCTGTGTGGGATCTTATTTCCAATGCGACTTGGGCCGAGCGATCTACGCCAAGAAACTGAGGATTACTATATTGCCTATACCCTTGACCGTGTCTTGAATGAACTGTTTGCACAGGTCAAGTTGGCTTTAAATTACGAAGCCAAAAGTCGAGTCAAACCGATCCCTGTTTCTAGCAATGAACGTCTGCTGTATGAACAGCAAGTCGCTTTGGCCCAAACCATCGTACAGGATTTTGCCAATACCTTACCTGACATTCGCCGCTTATTGGATGCCGATGTCTGTGCAGCATATGAAGGTGATCCCGCAGCGCATAGCGTTGATGAAGTCTTACTCTGCTATCCAGGTATTTTAGCGATTATTCATCATCGTGTAGCACATCAGCTCTATCACAGTGTACCGCTGCTCTCACGGATTATTTCTGAATTGGCCCATTCAGCAACGGGTATTGATATTCATCCGGGTGCGCAAATTGGGAAAGGCTTCTTTATCGATCACGGCACAGGTGTGGTGATTGGAGAAACCTCAGTGATTGGTGAATATGTCCGTATCTATCAGGCGGTGACGCTCGGTGCAAAACGGTTCGAACTGAATGAAGACGGTGCACTGAAAAAAGATTATGCCCGTCATCCGATCGTGGAGGACCATGTGGTGATTTATGCAGGTGCAACAATTTTAGGCTGTATCACCATCGGTAAAGGCTCAATTATTGGCGGCAATGTGTGGCTTACCCATAGTGTTGCAGCAGGCAGTCAGATTTTACAGTCACCAAGTGAGTCATTACACAATAGTAAAGTTTAATTTAATGAGGTATTTAACCAAGTAAATAAAAAGGCGTAAGAATAAATAACGTATATTCAATACTTATATTTATTTTTCATAATTATATTCTTATGAGTAATAAGCAGATAATTCACGATTATTTATCTCATAATAATATTTTTAAAAAAACTAAATAGCCTCTAGTCTAACGAAATAAATCATTAAATATTATTGCAATAAAACCAATTTTTATTAACAAAGCCAAAGACAACAGGAAAACTTATTCATGGCAAAAACCACAGATAAAGTCCAACTTGCGCTTGGAGATCATGCAGCTAGACAGCTTGCCAATGCCACCAAGACCGTTCCACAACTTTCGACCATTACCCCACGTTGGCTCACACATTTATTGCAATGGATTCCTGTTGAAGCAGGTATTTATCGCGTTAACCGTGTCAGCAACACCGATGATATCCAAGTGGCCTGTACACAACGTGATGAAGCGACTTTGCCGCAAACCTTTGTTGATTATGATGCGCAACCGCGTGAATATTTCTTAAATGGTGTGTCTACCGTCTTGGATATTCATACTCGCGTTGCCGATCTTTACAGCAGCCCACATGATCAAATTAAAGAACAATTACGCTTAACCATTGAAACCATTAAAGAACGCCAAGAAAGCGAGCTGATCAACAACCCTGAATATGGTTTATTGGCCAGTGTCGCAGATGAACAGCGTATCTCAACTTTAAATGGTCCCCCAACACCAGATGACTTTGATGATTTACTGCGTAAAGTCTGGAAAGAACCCGGTTTCTTCTTGGCACATCCAGATGCGATTGCCGCATTTGGCCGTGAATGTACCCGTCGTGGCGTGCCACCACCAACCGTCAGTTTATTCGGTTCGCAGTTCATCACATGGCGTGGTGTCCCACTGATTCCATCGAATAAAATTCCGGTGGAAGATGGTAAAACCAAAATCTTGTTACTGCGTGTGGGTGAAAAACGCCAAGGTGTGGTGGGCTTATTCCAACCAGGCTTGGCAGGTGAGCAATCTCCTGGCCTTTCTGTACGCTTCATGGGCATCAACCGCAATGCGATTGCGTCTTATCTGATCTCACTGTACTGCTCATTGGCGGTATTGACTGAGGATGCGTTGGCTGTGCTCGAAGATGTGGAGGTGGACAAATATCATGACTACCCAGTTAACTACAAGTAACCTATCTTCTACAGGTACTGGGCAAGGTAGTCCAACGGGTTCTGAAGTGGTCGGTGTTAGTCCACCGTCCAACTTCCCAGATGAAGCAACACTTTCAAGGCTTGCCTCTGAATTTTTTGCTGCGCTGCCAAGCTCAGGCAGTAGCCACCCTTCTGGTTTGAATTTGGACTTGCCCAATATCGGTACACCGCCACATCAACCTCAGCCTGCTGAACCTTTAGCAGCGTTAAGTGGTCGTGCGCCGAATATTGCTTATGAAAAAAGTTTGAATCCTGAATATCCTGAGCATATCCCAAACTATCCCGATTATCCTGAACGTCGTGCGATTGCTTCTGCGCCAATGGTTGGTGGAGCGAACTTACCTCGCCCACCAATTGAACCAAATTTTCCACAGGCCATTCATAGTGCACCGAATGTGCCTTTGGTTGAACCTTCTCATCCATCGGCAAGTGAGGCATCACCATTTTATTTTTTAAATGATTTTGCAGCACCCAGCACATCAAATTCTGAATTTGATGCAGCCAGTTTTGCGACTGCTCAATCATTTCAATTACCACATGGCGATGCACTAAAAAGCTTATTGCAGCAAGATCAGGCAAGTTCAACCCAACCCCAAAGTCCTGTCTCTACAGGTTTCTACTTTCTTGATTTGCCACAAAGCAATACGGGTTATGGCAATTACCAGCCTTCACAACCACAGTTTATAGCCAATGCAGCTCAACCTTTGGATATTCAAGCGATCCGTCGTGATTTTCCAATTTTGCAAGAACGCGTCAATGGTCGACCTCTGGTCTGGTTTGATAATGCAGCGACCACGCAAAAACCACAAAGCGTGATTGATCGTATTGCCTATTTTTATCAGCACGAAAATTCCAATATTCATCGTGCCGCACATGAACTGGCAGCACGTGCAACCGATGCCTATGAACATGCGCGTAATGTAGTAGCTCGTTTTATTGGAGCAAAATCATCCAAGGAAATCATTTTTGTTCGCGGCACCACTGAAGGCATTAACCTGATTGCCAAGACCTGGGGTGAGCAGAATATTGGTGAAGGTGATGAAATTATTGTTTCGCATCTTGAACATCACGCCAATATCGTACCGTGGTTTCAACTCACCAAAAAAGTCGGTGCCAAACTCCGCGTCATTCCAGTCGATGATACCGGTCAAATCATTTTGGAAGAATTGCCAAAATTGATCAATGAACGGACTAAACTGATCTCAATTACTCAAGTATCCAACGCCTTAGGTACAGTGACACCTGTGGCTGAGGTGATCAAAATCGCGCATGCCAAAGGTGTACGAGTCTTGGTCGATGGTGCCCAATCGGTTTCACATATGCCAACCGATGTTCAAGCGATTGATGCCGATTTCTTTGTATTCTCAGGGCATAAAGTGTTTGGGCCAACAGGTATTGGAGTTGTCTATGCCAAGCCTGAAATCCTAGAGACGATGCCTGTGTGGGAAGGCGGCGGTAATATGATTCAGGATTTGAGCTTTGAACAAGTGGTTTACCAACCTGCTCCAAATAAATTTGAAGCAGGCACAGGCAATATTGCCGATGCCGTGGGTTTAGGTGCAGCACTGGAATATGTGGAACGCCTTGGTATTCATAATATTGCCCGCTATGAACATGACTTACTGGAATATGGCCAGCATGCATTGAGTACGGTTTCAGGTTTAAGACCAATTGGTACGGCAAGAAACAAAGCCAGCGTGATGTCTTTTACACTTGAAGGTTATTCGACTGAGCAAGTAGGTAAAGCACTGAATCAACATGGCATTGCAGTGCGTTCAGGGCATCATTGTGCTCAACCGATCTTGCGTCGTTTTGGTGTGGAACAGACGGTGCGCCCATCTTTGGCGTTTTACAACACCACGGAAGAAATTGATTTGCTAGTGTCAGTCTTACATCAACTGACCAGAAACAAACGCAGTGCCTAACCCCTCTCCAATAAAAAAGACTGCCTCAGCGCAGTCTTTTTTATGTTCAGGCAAAGGCAACACTCCAAATCAATCGTATTGCAACTACACTGAGAATAATCCCCATTACCCGTTCAAAATACACGCCAAACTCTAAAAAGCGTTTCCGTACAACAGGCTGAGCAAACATAATGCTGACCAAAATAAACCATACGGCATTGACTAGACACATCCAGACGCCATAACCAATTTGAACCTTTAACGGCGTTGCGGGATTCACAATGGTAGTAAAAATCGCCAAAAAGAAAACGGTCGCTTTGGGGTTCAGTGCATTGGTCAAAAAGCCCATATTAAAGGCTTGAATTAAGCTCGGTTTGCCCAGCGCTTCCCCCGCCAGAATATCCAGATTGGCATTCGGTTGACTACGTAAACATTGCCAGCCCAAATAAATCAAATAAGCCGCGCCTGCAACACGTAATAACGACATTAACCAGACACTTTGCTGGATTAGCACGCCAACACCCACCAAGGTATAAAACACATGTACCGAAATGCCGACACCAATGCCGATTGCAGTGATACAGCCAATTAAATAACCATATCGCACACTCTGCCGTACTGTAATAATAAAATCAGGACCTGGTAAAACGACTGCCATAAAATGGATCAATGCCAAGGCCAGAAACTCATGTCCATACAACTGCCACATTTGATTTATCTCCATCATGACTACAGGAAAAAGATTGTATTGCGATTTTTAAAGCGCGATAATCCAATCAAAATCCAAATAACTTTTGCTTCATGAGCACAAATCAAAGTCTGGTTCTGTTAAATGAAATGGCAACCTTTGTCAAAGTTGTCGAAACGGAAAGCTTTTCTGAAACGGCACGTCAGCTCGGCTCAACCCCATCTGCTGTGAGCCGCGCCATTGCCCGTTTAGAACGGGCCTTAGGTACACGCTTATTGCATCGCACCACACGTAAACTGCGCTTAAGTGAAAGTGGTCAGCAGGTCTATGAACGCTGTGTCGACATGGTCAATGCGGCACAAGCGGTAATGGAAAGCTCGGGACAGTTTCATATTGAACCACAAGGCGTGATTCGGATCAGTGTGCCTAAAGCCGTTGGGCATTTTATGCTACATCCACATTTGCCCGAATTCCTGGCACTATATCCTCAAATTGATATTCAACTGCTATTGGAAGACCGCTATATTGACTTGATTGATGATGGTGTCGATCTGGCCATTCGTATTACCGAACAACCACCAGGTGGCTTGATGGGACGGAAACTGATTGATATTGATCATTTAATCTGTGCCACACCCGAATATTTACAGCAACATGGCATACCGCAACATCCACATGATTTAAAGCAGCACCAATGTATTTATTTGGGTGAACAACCGAATGACTCGAAATGGAAGTTCCAGCAAGAACAGAAATCGATTACGGTGCTAGTCCGTGGTCGTTATGCAGCCAATCATACTGGCGTACGCCTCAGTGCCGCTTTACAACACTTAGGCATAGCCAGTTTGCCTTACTTCGTAGCACGCCATGCCTTAGAACAAGGTTCTTTGGTGCAGGTCTTACCTGATTGGCATTTTAAAACCCATTACAGTGGTGGCGCATGGTTGCTGTATCCACCTACCCGTCATGTGCCACCTAAATTGAGTGTCTTCATTCAATATCTAGCGGAAAAATTAGCCGCAGAACCAGTCTTATTTCCGCAAAATACGCCAAGCTAAAACGATCACTTTCATTTATAAATCTAGAGACAATAGCAAACCAAATGAAAATCAATAAATCTTAAGATATTGATTTAAAAATATATATCAATGGAACTTATCCATTCGCAAAACAATAAAAAGCATCTTTATTTTCATCCTGCATGATAGGTAATTCACAAAAACAGATATTTTTTGCTGCATAAGTTATTTTTCTTCATTTTGCATAATCGCTAATCTAACAACCAAGTTGTTATAACAAGTTTAAGTGCAATGAACCAACCGATTGTGAATAAAGTAAGTGGCGAACGCCCATTGTATGATCAAGTCTATCAGGCCCTGCTTCAGCAGATCGTCGAGGGTAGTTATCAGATTCATCAGCAGTTGCCATCTGAAAAAGAACTGAGTGAATTATTTAATGTCAGTCGTATCACCATTCGTCAGGCACTCAATCAACTTCAGCTCGAACACCTGGTTTACAAGATTCAAGGCAAAGGTACTTTCGTCAGCGCACCGAAAACCTTCCAAAACATTTCCCAATTGCAAGGCTTTGCAGAAGCCATGACCAATATGGGACATGAGGTGTTTAACGTGGTCAAAGAATTTCGCTTTATTCCTGCCACACCGCAAATTGCATCGAAATTAAAACTTTCAGTGAATAGCAATGTGGTGGAAATTAAGCGCATTCGCTTACTTAACCGTAAACCGGTTTCATTTGAACTGACTTATTTACCCGAATCGATTGGTTTAGCTTTGCAAGAGATCAACCTCTCCACGCGCGATGTGTTTTTAGCGATTGAAGAAGATTTATCAATTGCCTTGGGACATGCAGATTTAAACATTGACGCCACCCTTGCTGATGAAGAACTCAGTGAACTGCTGCAAGTCGATATCAATGCACCGCTGTTAAGAGTGGAGCGATTGACTCACGATCATGCTGGACACACAATTGACTTCGAATATCTCTACTTCTCAGGAGAGACCTTCCAATACCGTTTAAGAGTAGATCGAAAAAGAAATACCTAACGTCACCAACCTTGTGAATTAAAACGCACTCAAAAAGGCACAACATGAATACGATTACACTGGACTATGACATTGTCGTCATCGGTGGGGGGACGGCTGGCCCAATGGCAGCCATCAAAGCCAAAACAGCCAACCCCAACCTGAAAGTTTTATTGATTGAAAAAGCCAATGTGAAACGCAGCGGTGCAATTTCAATGGGCATGGATGGCCTGAATAATGCTGTTATTCCGGGCTATGCCACGCCTGAGCAATACACCAAAGAAATTACCATTGCCAATGATGGCATTGTCAATCAAGCCACCGTCTATGCCTATGCCAAACACAGTTTCACCACCATTCAGCAACTGGATCAATGGGGGGTGAAATTTGAAAAAGATGAAACAGGTGAATATGCGGTCAAAAAGGTCCATCACATGGGTGCTTATGTACTGCCGATGCCTGAAGGCCATGACATTAAAAAAGTCCTGTATCGCCAACTGAAACGTGCTCAGGTCAAAATCAATAACCGCATTGTCACTACTCGCCTACTGAAAAATGCCGAGGGAGCCATCAACGGTGTCCTCGGCTTTGACTGTCGCAATGGTGATTTCTATGTGATCAAGACCAAGGCTGCGATTTTATGTTGTGGGGCTGCTGGACGTTTGGGTCTACCTGCATCTGGCTATTTGATGGGCACCTATGAGAATCCAACCAATGCTGGCGATGGTTATGCCATGGCTTACCATGCAGGGGCTGAACTCTCCAATTTGGAATGCTTCCAGATCAATCCGCTGATTAAAGATTATAACGGCCCTGCCTGTGCCTATGTGACCGGTCCATTGGGTGGTTATACCGCCAACAGCAAAGGCGAACGTTTTATTGAATGTGACTACTGGTCGGGCCAAATGATGTGGGAATTTTATCAGGAACTGCAAAGTGGCAATGGCCCAGTGTTCCTGAAAATGGATCATTTGGCGGAAGAAACCATTCAAACCATTGAAGAAATTCTGCATACCAATGAACGCCCAAGTCGTGGCCGTTTCCATGAAGGTCGTGGTACCGATTACCGACAAGATATGGTGGAAATGCAGATTTCAGAAATTGGATTCTGTAGTGGTCACAGTGCGTCTGGGGTGTGGGTCAATGAAAAAGCCGAAACCTCCGTCAAAGGCCTGTATAGCGCGGGCGATATGGCAGCCGTTCCACATAACTACATGCTGGGTGCCTTTACCTATGGCTGGTTTGCTGGGGTCAATGCCGCTGAATATGTCGTAGAACAAGCCGATTCAGAACTGAATGCTGAGCAAATTGAAGCTGAAAAAGCCCGTATTTTTGCACCTTTACACCGTCCAGAAGGCTTGTCATCAGAACAAGTGGAATACAAGTTGCGTCGTATGGTCAATGACTACTTACAGCCACCCAAAACTCGACAAAAAATTGAGATTGCGCTGAAACGCTTTGAAGAAATCAAAAGCGATATTGAGCAGATCAATGCCAGCCATCCACATGAATTGATGCGTGTTGCAGAAGTCGCGGTGATTCGTGACTGTGCTGAAATGGCCGCGCGTGCTTCGCTCTTCCGTGAAGAAAGCCGTTGGGGACTCTATCACTACCGTGCAGATTGCCCTGAAAAAAATGATCGGGACTGGTTCTGTCATACCCATCTGAAAAAAGATCAGCACGGCAATATGGTCAGTTTTAAAAAAGCAGTTGAGCCTTATTTCATCCCAATTGAGGAAGATGAAGCCAACGCTTACAACCTATTGCGTATTCAAAAAAAATTAGTCGCTGAAACAGTCGAATAAGGAACATCACATGGCTTTTATTTTTAAAGAAATTGCCCACCGCACTGCCGCACCTGTGTTGGTGGATGAAGATAAATGTATTGCGGACAAAGGCTGTACCGTCTGTGTTGATGTTTGCCCAATGGATTTATTGGCGATTCATCCA
The DNA here is from genome assembly GCF_037028485.1 of Acinetobacter sp. 102. Lineage (NCBI taxonomy): Bacteria > Pseudomonadati > Pseudomonadota > Gammaproteobacteria > Moraxellales > Moraxellaceae > Acinetobacter > Acinetobacter sp. 102. The sequence continues at coordinate 20,725 of NZ_JAZEZK010000032.1, read as the reverse complement.
GAAAGTAAAAAAGCCTATATGCAGTTTGATGAATGTTGGTATTGCATGCCATGCGAGAGCGGTAAAAATATCCGTGTGATCTACAACCAAGACCGTAATTTAAAAATCAAATTACTGGCCAATCTGGCATGGTATGCCACCGATAAAAACGGTCAGATCAGTGCCTTCTTACTGCGTGGAGATGCCAACAATTGGGCCAAAACACATGGCGGTAAAGTCTATGACTTTAATAATGCCCAAAAGCTGGTGAAGTGATCAAATCCCTCCCAACCTCCCTTTAGCAAGGGAGGAGCCTCACGAATCTTAGTCAGTCTTTAGACTCGTGAAAAGTCCCCCTTTTAAAGGGGGATTTAGGGGGAATTTTGAGATTCAGGAGAAATAAATATGAATAGTTTAGCGGATACCCAACCAATTCAGTCTAAGGCAATCCGCCCTGTGCTGATATTCTCAAAAAGCCGAGTGATTTCATACAGCTTGAGTGCCGTGTCACTGGTATTCAGTCTTGTGTTTTGGCAACTGGCCTCGCAGTACCATTTAAATTTGGGACTGATCAACTTTGCCAATGTGCCTTCGCCACGAGATGTTATTCAGTCGCTGCTTGCTTTTGGCGAACTGGATACTGCCCTTGCCCATGTCAAAGCCAGTATCACTCGAGTGTTGATTGGCTTCTTACTCGCCGCAGTGGTCGGTGTCCTTTTCGGATTATTGATTGGTTATTCCAAAACCTTGGCAGCCCTATTGATGCCACCGCTAGAAATCTTGCGTCCGATTCCAGCCGTGGCATGGATTCCCTTGGCGATTCTGATGTTTCCTTCCTCAGAAGCCTCAATGATTTTTATTACCTTTTTAGGTGCACTATTTCCAATCTTACTCAATACCATTCACGGGGTTGAGGCGGTTGATCAACGCCTCATTGCATCCGCAAAAAGTCTAGGTGCGGGTCAGTTTGCCATTTTGTACGAAGTGATTATTCCAGGTTCATTACCCAGTATCACCACGGGTTTAGCCATTGGCATGGGCACTTGCTGGTTCTGTCTGGTTACGGCTGAAATGATCTCTGGTCAGCTCGGTATCGGCTATTTCACTTGGGAATCCTTCACCTTGCAAAATTATGCAGACATCATTGTTGGCATGCTGTTAATCGGTGCATTAGGTATGTTCAGCAGTGCTTTTCTGCGTTATCTCGGCAAAAAACTTACCCCATGGTACCAGTTAAGGAAGGCATAACATGAATCAATACGGTCATATCCATTTACACAATATCAACCTACACCTTGGGCAAGACAAACAACGCTTTCAAGCCTTGGATCATGTCTCTTTTGATCTTCAGGCGGGTGAGTTTGTGTGTTTGCTTGGGCCATCGGGTTGCGGTAAATCAACTTTACTCGGTGCACTGGCAGGCCATTTGCCGATTAGTTCAGGCACCATGTTGCTGGACCAAAAAGCCATTGAAAAACCTTCTTCTGATCGTGGTTTGGTATTTCAGCAACACACCCTATTTCCATGGAAAAGTGTGCTAGAGAACGTGTGCTTTGGCTTAAAAATGAAAGGCATCTCTAAAGCCCAAAGACGAGAACAAGCCCAACAAATGATTGAACTGGTCGGCTTAAAAAGCTTTGAACATAAATATCCCGCTGAATTATCAGGTGGTATGCAACAACGGGTTGAAATTGCACGGGTGCTGATTAATCAACCGCGTGTATTGCTAATGGATGAACCCTTTGGTGCACTGGATGCGCAAACCCGCTTAAAGATGCAGGAACTGCTGCTTGAAATTTGGCAAAGCGTTCAAACCTCAGTGCTGTTCATTACCCATGATATTGATGAAGCTTTATTTCTGGCAGATCGGGTCTTGATCATGAGCCATCGTCCGGGACGTATTATTGAAGAAATCAAACTGGATTTCCCCCGTCCAAGACATGTTGATCTGGTGACCTCGACTGAATTTACCCAAATCAAGAAACATTGCATTCAGGTATTAAAACACGCTACTCAAGCTGAACTGAGTCGGTTAAACCCCCTCGGCTTAAATCAGAAAGTCGCCGTTTAGGAACAATAAACTATGAATCTAAACTACCCAGTCCTGACGGATATTGATGAGGATTATGCTGATTATCTGTTTCAGCTTAATCAGGATGATGAAAATATCCGCTTTGTCGCAATTATGAATATTGCCGATGAGGAACAAACAGAATTATTGGCTTGGTTACAGCACGCAGTGTTACATGACCCAGCAAGCAAAGTACGTGAGCGAGCTGCTATTCGTTTAGAAGGATGGGAGGATGCGACATCTTTACATACTTTGGCTCAAGCTTTGAGTGATCCACATGAAAATGTGCGTGTTGCAGCAGCACAAAGCTTAAGTGAAATTAAACATGCTGAATCTGCCCATCATCTGGCGACATATTTGCAGCATCATGATGACTTTGTCCTTGCTGCAATTTTGAGAGCAATTAAGGAGCTACGGGCTGAACCGTTATTTGAAGCCATCCTCGAACATGTTCAGCATGGCAATCCCTTAGTACGTAAAGAAGCTGTGAGCACCCTGAGCTGGTTGCAGAAACAGGAAGGCTTAGTAACGCTGGCACAGATCGCACAGCATGATGTTGATAACGAAATCCGTCGTATCGCCACAGGTGGCTTGGCGGCAACTCACACGTCAACAGCCGAAATTTTATCGGCCTTACACAGTTCTCTCACTGCTGAGGCATGGCAACTACGGGTCGAAGCTGCCTTGACCATTGGAAAATTAAAAGTCCTTGAATTAGAACAACCGCTTTTACAGCAACTGGATGATACTTATTGGCAAGTTCGGATTGCTGTTACACGCAGCTTAGGACGCCTTAGATCAAAAGCTGCAATTGCCAAACTCCAAGAAAATTTCCAGCATGACATCAGCAACCTACGCAAAGAAGTCGCGATTGCCTTAGGTGAAATTGGCGGTGAATCAGCTCAGCATATTTTATTACAACATGCCGAAGACCCAGATCCAGAAGTACGTAAATCGATTCGTATTGGACTGGCACTGATTCAGGAGAGACAATATGTCACTTGAACCTCACCAACTGAACGTCGATATCGAACAGCAACGCCTCTTTCTTTCATGGGAGGATGGTACAGAAAAGGAGTTTAGCCATGCTCAGCTGAGAGCCAGCTGCCCTTGTGGGTTTTGTCGAGCAAAGCGTCTACGGCAACAAGATGTTCAATATCCAGATCATGTTGCCATCTCTGCCATCTACTCACAAGGTTATGGGATTCAGATCTGTTTTGATGATGGACATGACAAAGGGATTTTCCCTTGGGCTTTTTTAAAAACGTTGAATTCGTCATGAAACATTCAAATGACTTATGTATAAACCCTCAAACGATATGAAATTTTTAGATTTATAAAATAAAATTTATGTGTAATATATTTAACAAATAAGTTGAGTATATTACATGAAAATAACCTTACTCATTTCATCCCTGCCAACCCAGAACACGACAACGCGTATGCGAGTTTGGAGAGCACTGAAAGCCAGTGGTGCTGCAACACTACGCGATGGTGTTTATGCTTTACCTAAGCAACATTCAGAAAAGTTTGATGCGATTGCTGAGGATTTAATTACAGAAAATGGCAGTGCCTATCTATTTCAGACCATTGCCGCAGAAAATCTGGATCTGATACAGCTATTTAACCGAAAAGAAGAATACGATGCGCTCTATCAACAACTCACACAACTTCGACAGGAGTTAAATCAGACCAATAAAAAAGAGCTTCTTAAACAGATTCGTAAATTACGTAAACAGCTTGATGCATTAATTGAAATTGACTATTTCCCAACCGAGGCAAAGCAGCAAACTATTCGGGAACTGAATGCGGTTGAACAGAGCATTTTACGTTTTGGCGAAACCGATGAACCCCATGCTCTACACAGTGACATTCAAGTACTACGCAAACAGGACTTTCAGAATAGAATTTGGGCCACAAGAAAACGCCCATGGATTGATCGTTTAGCTTCCGCCTGGCTGATCCAAAATTTTATTGATCCTGATGCAACCTTCATTTGGTTAGACACACCCAACGATTGTCCTGCTACAGCCTTGGGTTTTGATTTTGATGGTGCGAGCTTTAGCCATCTTGATCATTGGGTCACGTTTGAAACCTTATTACACAGCTTTGACCTTTATCAACAATCTGCTTTAAAGCATATTGCGGAAATTGTGCATTTTCTCGATGTCGGTGGTGTGGAGCCACCTGAAGCAATCGGGATTGAAAAAGTCATTCAAGGTTTAAGAGCTAAAATTACGGATGATGATCAGTTACTTGAACTTTCCAATTATGTTTTTGATGGCCTATATACCAATTTTTCTCGAGAATAATCATGCAACAAAAACAAAACCATGTACTCGATCAGCCAATACCCGTTGTCCCTTTCTGGCAGGCTTTTTTATTCTGGCTGAAATTAGGATTTATTAGCTTTGGCGGACCCGCTGGACAAATTGCAGTAATGCATCAAGAACTAGTTGAAAATAAACGTTGGATCTCTGAAAAAAGATTCTTACATGCGCTGAATTACTGCATGTTACTCCCTGGTCCTGAGGCACAACAGCTCGCCACATATATTGGTTGGCTCATGCATCGAACTACGGGTGGGCTTGTAGCAGGCATTCTGTTTGTTCTCCCCTCGTTATTTATCCTGATTACCCTGTCATGGATTTATGTGCAGTTTGGTGATGTCCCCATCATTGCAGGCTTGTTTTATGGGATTAAACCTGCGGTCACGGCAATTGTCTTTCATGCGACTTATCGTATTGGCAGTCGCTCATTAAAGAATCCATTTTTATGGGGTATTGCTGCTGCCGCATTTATTGCCATCTTCATGTTTAATGTCCTTTTCCCCCTGATCGTGTTAGCAGCTGCAATATCAGGCTATGTACTGAGTAAGCAAAAGCCCGATTTATTTACGGCTCAGGCTTCCCATCAAAATAACCACAAAAGTTATGGGACCGCCCTGATTGATGATGATACACCGACGCCGGCCCATGCCATTTTCCGCTGGAGCAACCTCGCCAAAATCCTGATCATTGCTGCGTTCCTATGGTTTGTGCCGATGCTGCTTTTGACTCTAGGATTAGGATGGCAACATGCTTATACTCAAATGGCGTGGTTCTTTAGCAAAGCAGCCTTACTGACCTTCGGCGGTGCTTATGCAGTTCTGCCCTACGTGTACCAAGGTGCAGTCAATCATTATGCATGGCTAAGTCCAACCCAAATGATTGATGGTCTGGCACTCGGTGAAAGTACTCCTGGTCCATTGATTATGGTGGTGGCATTTGTTGGTTTTTTGGGTGCTTATAACCATGCTGTATTGGGTGCTGATCAGCTATTTTTAGCAGGCGCAATGGGTGCGGTGATCGTGACTTGGTTTACCTTCTTATTTTCCTTTGTGTTTATTCTGGCAGGTGCACCAATTATCGAATCTACACATAATGAACTGAAATTTACCGCACCACTTACTGCGATTACCGCTGCTGTGGTCGGGGTAATTTTAAATCTGGCCTTATTCTTTAGCTATCATGTGCTCTGGCCAAATGGTTTTGATCATGCTTTTAATTATGAAGCGGCCTTTATTACCATTGCAGCATTGATTGCTTTATTCAAATTTCAGCTCAATGTGTTATATGTAATTTTTGCATCGGCCTTTTGCGGTCTCATTTTATATATTGGTGCATAATTAAATATATCGAGTAGCTCAAAACGCTACTCGATGAAGTTCTAGCTTAAATATGATGAATTTCGACTGAGGCATGCACAATTTCCTCATGAATCGTCAATTCCGCTTTAACCTGATCAGGATTGAGATCAGTCATGGTGGTTTCCAATCCTAAAATACAAGAGAACTTGCCTTTCCCGACCTTCCATACATGTAGATCAGTAATTTCAACCTGTGCAAACTGGGCAATCACCTCACGTATTTCTTCAACCACAGGATGCCCCATTTCAGCATCCAATAGAGTTTTTCCTGTTTCCTGCATCAGCCCCCAAGACCATTTTGCAACCAGTAATGCGCCGACGATCCCAAGCAAAGCATCTAAGAAATTCCAGCCAAAATATTTGGCCGCAAATAAGGCAATAATCGCGAGCACCGAAGTGACAGCATCAGCAACCACATGTAAAAAAGCTGCTTTTTGATTCAAATCATGATGATGATCATGGCCGTGATGATCTGCGTCACCATGAGAGTGATGATGTGAATGATGGTGATGATGCTCATGTCCCCCATCATGTAGTAACCATGCACACATTAGATTGACGATCAGCCCCACAATCGCAATGGGAATTGCTTCATTAAAATGAATGGTGACAGGATTAAATAAACGCTCAAGTGACTGAATCCCCATCAACAGTGCCACCACCATCAGTAAAATCGCACTGCTATACCCTGCCAAGATTTCAATTTTCCATGTACCGAAGCTAAAGCGTTGATCCTGTGCATAATGTCGCGCCATACGATAGGCAAAATAAGCCAGTCCCAAGGCCAGCATATGTGAACTCATGTGCCAACCATCGGCAAGTAAAGCCATTGAATTAAAAAACCAGCCGCCCAGAATTTCCAAGACCATCATCACTGCGGTCAGAATGGTGGCAATTAAAATTCTTTTTTGAGCCAAGGGATTTCCTTGATCAAACTGATGAGAATGACGTCGTTCTAGGTTACTATGCTGCATTTATTTTAGTCTTCCAATATACTCCCCCTAGTATATATTTTTTTAGGAAAAAAAGTATGTCTCACCTCCATCAAGATAAGAAAATTTTAAATCGTCTTAAGCGGATTCAAGGACAGTTCGCAGCAGTCGAGAAATCAATCACAAATCCTGACAGTTCTTGCATAGAAGTTCTACAGCAGGTAGCAGCAGTCAAAGGTGCGGTAAATGGTTTAATGAACCAATTGATCGAACAACACCTAAAAGAACATGTATTAAAAGGTGCTGATCATGTCGATGAGGAAGAAGTCGAAAAGTTTTTCACCTTATTACAACGCTATCTATAAATACCAAATGGTGTCACTCAATTGTTCAAGCTCGGAATGATCATGACTCACATACAACATTGGGATCTTGATTTCCTGTTTAACGCGTTGAAAAAATGGAATGATCTCGGCTTTATGCGCGGTATCCAGTGCAGACAGTGGCTCATCTAAAAGCAGCAATTGTGGCGAGTACAGTAAGGCTCGTCCTAAAGCCACTCGCTGTTTTTCTCCCCCAGAGAGCTTAATCGGCATACGTTCCAGCAAATGCGCCAATTTCAGCAACTCTACAATATAGTCCACTTCGAACTGACGTTGTTGTGGCGTAATATGCTTAAAACCAAACAGTAAATTCTGTTTGACATTTTTATGTGGGAACAATTGCGCATCCTGAAAGACCAAACCAACACGGCGCTGTTGCGTACTGAGATGAATATTCTGACCTTGATCGAACCAAGTCTGATGCTGAATTTTAATCCAGCCCGATTGAGGTCGGATTAAGCCTGCAATGCTGTGTAATATGGAGGTTTTCCCCGAACCTGAAGCCCCAAATAAACCAATCACCGACTGATCAGATTGAAAGCGTTGATCCAGACAAAATTGCCCTTGCTGTAGCTGTATATGACAATCAATCATGTTGAATATCCACGCTTATTTCTCTGATAACGATTGAACCACTGCGCAAACCATAAGGCAAAGAATGCCACCGATAAAGACAGGATAATCAATCGCCATACCGCGGCTTCGGTATCGGGTTGCTGCATCAAACTATACATTGCCAACGGTAAAGTACGGGTTTCGCCAGCAATATTGCCAACAAAGGTAATCGTTGCACCAAACTCACCTAAACTTCGGCAAAAACATAAAATAGCACCGACCAAAATACCACTACTGGCGAGCGGTAATGTCACCTGCATAAACGCCCCAAAGGAAGATGCACCCAAGGTTTTCGCTGCCAGCTCCAAGCGTTGATCGACCAGTTCAATCGCCAACCGAATCGATTGTACCAATAAAGGAAAGCCCATCACCGCGGATGCCAATACCGCGCCTTTCCAGTTAAAAGCAAACTCTAAACCCAGCGGGGCAAGATATTGCCCCAACAGTCCCCGACTACCAAACAATTGCAGCAATAAGTAGCCGGGCACGACAGGTGGCAAAACCAAAGGTAAGAACACCAAGGTCTCAAATAGTGACTTTCCCCAAAAATCTTTGCGGGCCAATACCCAAGCCACTAAAGTTGCAGGAATTAAGCTAAACACCAGACACGCTGCTGCCACTTTGCAGGACAGCTTGAGAACTTCAATTTCTTCAGGGCTTAAGATCATCATTTAGTTACTGCAACACGCTAAACCCATATTTTTTAAATATCGTTTTTGCCTGTCCGCTTTGTAGAAATTTATAGAATTTGACCGATTCCGCATTCTTCTTGGTTAAACCCACGGGATAAATAATTGGTGGATGCGTATTTTCGGGAAAGATACCCGCCACAACCACATCTTTGCTGATGGCAGCATCCGTCGCATACACAATCCCCACCTGACACTCACCACGCGCTACAAAGTTTAAGGCAGCACGTACATCTTCCGTTTCAACCAATCGTGGTTGAACTTTGTCCCACCACCCTAGTGAGGTCAACGCCTGTTTAGCATATTTCCCGACGGGTACGCTCTTGGTGTCCCCAGTACACAGCTTGCCTTGAATCACTTGAGTTGGATCAAAACTTTTATCCATTTTTAATTTAATCGGACGCTCTTTAGGCGTAATGACAACCAGTCGATTGCCCAGTAAATTCATGCGATCAGTTGGCGCAACCAACTGTTTATTCTGTAAATAGTCCATCCATTGCACATCGGCTGACATAAACACATCAGCAGGCGCCCCCGCCTCAATTTGCTTGGCTAAGGTTGAAGACCCTGCATAAGAGGTTTTGACCTCAATTTTATTTTTTTGCTCATAGATTGCATCGAGTTCATTCACTACATTGGTTAAGCTTGCCGCTGCGTACACTGTAATTGCGTCCGCGGCTACTGCGTGGGTCTGCATCAATAAACTCGCCCCGAAAGCGGCAGCACAGAGATAGGTTTTTTTCATCATTGTTGGCATTGTTTTGTCCTCGAATTTCGATATGTTTTTAAAAATATATCGCTTAATAAAGATACACTAAAAATAACAATTCGCCAGTGTTGTTATCCTTAATCCATCATCTGCGTATTTAGAACCTCAATGATCTAATCATATGTACCATGATCATCATTTGGTGCAAAAAATCAGTGTTTCACCAATTTAGTGCATCTCCATATAAATTCCGACATAAGCGATCAATCAAACATTCACTCAATCGTTATTTACCGAAAAATATAGCGATTAGCCATATTTTGCTTTCCAAAATAAAAAAACGCCTATCCAAACACCAACCAAATGATGCTGAATAGACGCCTTTGTCTATTTCTAAAGATAGCCTAGATCGCTACCCTATTGCTGTTTTAGCAAAAGATATGCCAAATGATTTTTAAGCTTTTACGAGATTTGAAGCTTAAACCATGCCTTAACCTCTAACGGCTAAGTTCTGTTTCGGCAATAATTTACAGCCACAAGATAATGGGTCATTCACTCTAGCGGCGGCTTTACCCATCACTTGCATATTCGGATCACCAGCGACTATCGTCGCCACAGTTTTATGTTTTGGACAAGTAGCCTTATCCCCAACACAAGCAATCGGAATACCTTCTATGAGAAAGCTGCTATTTCCACTGATGACCTGCCCACCACCTGTGGTTGGGCAACCAACAACAATATACGGTGTTGCCATAATCACATCCCTCACATTTGGATTTATGAATGATTAAAGTACTTCAAATTCAATGCGGCGGTTTTTCTTACGACCGTCTGCAGTCGCATTATCTGCAACAGGTTGACTTGAACCTTTACCTTCGGTATTTAAACGATCTGCAGCAATACTTTTACTGACTAAGTAACTTTGTACCGCTGCAGCACGTTGCTGACTTAATACCGTATTCTTATTGGCATCACCAGAGCTATCGGTATGCCCAATAATTTTGACTTTCTTGCCACCCACCTTATTTAACGCCACTGCCATTTCATCCAGAATCTGTTGTCCTGCCGCAGTCAAAATGGCACTACCTGATTCAAATTCAATGATTCGGTTCTTCAAAGCATCGTCAATGATTTTTTGCTCGGCCTGATTCACTGAAAGTTGTGCATTGAATCGATACGGTTGTTGGACCAAAGCCTGAAAACTGCTGGTGGTCGGCTGAATCTGATTTGGGTCGGTCATTTTACCGGTTAAATCGACCTGAGTTCCTTTCACTCTCAGTTGCCCTTGTGAAATCTTCTTTAGATCAGGAGTGATGACACGGGTCACTGAATCACTCCAGCCGCTCGGCGCTGAAACTGGGCGCACCTGAATTTTGTCCACGACTTGATCTGCACCATAAACAGACTGCATTTTGACCAAGATTGCCTGCTTGCTCTCCTCATTGGGCACTACACCCTCCACCACAATCGGTGCAGCGTGGACTAGATGGCTTTGACCTATAACACATAAGCCAAACAGTAAACTTGCCCAGATAGATTTCGGATTATTTCTCATATTCATTCATCTAAAAAAGTTTGTCTGAACAGCTTCAAACCTTGGTTAAGGCTCAACTGACGCTGACAAAGTGATTGTTCGAGTGTAGCAAGGCCTGCATTCTGCTCCAGATAGGCATCAATCCATTGTGCTTGGATTAAGGATACCCAGTGCTCGCTCTGCATGTTTTGAGTAAAAATATCGCTGAGCGCCATGATATCCGCGCCTTGAAAACCAATGAACAATATCGGCTCCTCACGATGCAAGATGCCAATCAGGATTTCAGTATTATTGATGCCTAAGAAGCGTCCAATCATCCCGACCCAAAACGCTGCGATTTCATAGCAGTACATCGCGTTATTGATCGGTAGGATCAGCACCTTATTCAAACGACTGGTACCATTTTTTAAGATTGGTTGCAGTAAAAGTCCCAATCCGATCATGCTCTGTGCCAGTTCATAGACATTGATTTTCATCAATTGGGCAAAGGAATGCATGGTGTGATTTTCATAAAAACCATTACATTCTTCGGCAGTGAAAATCTGAACCACATTCGGTAGGTTATTCAGCTTTTCCAGCATAATATTGGTATCACGAATACTACGTAATACCCGATTGCGCTGAAATAAATCGACCAAAACTGACTTATAGTAAAACGGCGCCAATAATAAATTTTGATAAGGCTGCTCAACTTCAAGCAATTGACTCAATACCATCGGAAATGCGCGCCCAGAGCTGTCTTGGCTGGCAATTAAATTGGCAGCCAAAAACATCGACTCGGCAGGATTGGCAATAAAAAAATCCAAAGAAGGCAAAGACTCATAACGCTGCTTAAACTCAGGGACGCGCATGGCATGTTCAAGTGCTTCTGTAATCCACTGATCAAGTACCTGGATTAATGCGTATTGCCCTTTGGATTTCAGAAAGTCACCACGAGCGGGTGTCTTTCCGTAGTACAAAGCTGTCGTTTTTACTTGTTGCATCCAAGCACCTCCTGCTGTTCCCTGATCATCCCTAACATTACGGCGTTACTCCTGGCTGGGCAGGCGCTGGCGTTTGTGGTTTTGGAGCGACAGCTGCTACAGCCCCCGCAGGTGTCGCTTGCGCAGAGACCACACGTACCGCTTTCTCTGTCACCACTTTATCCACCAGTTGCAAGCCTGCATAACCACGGCTAGAGCCAATACTGCCTGAGCTATTACCACTAATGAGTCGGAAATTCACTTTCAGTGTTAAAGATGGTTCAGCTTTGCTGGTCCATGTCATTTCAAAACTACCATTTTGTTCTTTACGCTGCGCTGCATCGATCAAACGGTTAATCCCATATTCACCTGGCTCTTCAAAAATCGTATGGGTTTTGCCTTCCAAATCAACTGCCGTGATGCGTGCGCCTGGAACTGCTCCCTGATTTGGCCAAACAAAGTTCACCCATTGTTGAACTCCATTTTCAAACACCATGCGCTGACCATCAATATCAATGGTATACGATAGGTATTGCGGGTTCGGTAATGGATAGAACTGGAAGTTGGACTGATTGGATACAGGTGCAGCCGCAGGTTGATCGAGGCTGCCTGTTGCCATGCCATTGATCGGTGCCACATATTGCTGGAATGCCACCACAAATTGTGGATTTAGGCTAATGCCTAAGTCTTTCCATGTTTTCGAGGTCAAGACATAACCACGGCGAATCACAAATGGATCTAAAGCTTCTTTTACAAAGCGTGCAATGCTACCGGTCTCACCAAAGATTTGACCAATTTCACTACTGGTGGCCTGTAAAGTCACACCCGAATTAAATGGATATTTCTGGCTCAAATTGGTTTTAAATGGTTGATACGCTTGAATACCCCACAATTTATTCAACTCATCCTGAGTCGGCACAATCAAGCTAGCAAATGATTGTGTCAGTGGTGTCATCAACAATTTTTGTAATACCTGTTGATCGGTGTCTTTCAGACCCACCATCATCTTTTCATCCACATATTTCTGTGTGGTATTAAAGACTGAAGTTTGATCATTAATAGTCTGTTTCACCAAAGCCATAGCACTTGGACCAATCTCACCTGCTGTTTTCAGATCATTGAACTTACTACGCACTTGGGCAAGATTATTCATGTACTCATCGAATAAGGACTTATCTTGTAAATCATCGCGCTTGCGTACCAATTGATAGAACATTTGATATTCTTGCGAAATTGCACCTTGGGCACGATCCATCGCTTGAGCCGCTGCTCTATCATCTGAATTGTTTAGAACTTTACGTTTAAACCAAGCGACAAAGCCTTTTTCAGGAACAGCCAGTTCAGCCTGTACAATTGGATTATCCCAGTTGGTTTCAATTGCAATGCGTTGTAATAAAGTACGAATTGGTGAATTTTGTGGTTCGCCTAAAACATCAATACTCTTCACTTGCTGAGCAAATTGATCGTTTTTGGCATAATAAATGCCGTTCAGGAATTTTTTCCATTCCGCCACATATTCTTGCTTATACAATGCGACCAATTGTTTGCGGATTTGTTCTGGGCTACCAGAGAAGGTTAAATCATCCGATTGACGACTATTCAATACCCAATCTTTGCTGTCTGTTGGCTTATTCGCAGCTTCATCAATTGCCTTTTCAACATACTCATCCCATGCCTTTTGCGTAAACACACCCGGTAATGCATAGCTACCTAAAACAATGGCACGGTTTTGTTCACCCACAATTTGCCCAACCGTGACTGCTGGGAAGCGTACCGCTGCACGCATCTTAATCTCGTTATAGACACGGTCACGTGCGGGCATACCACGAATCACTGACAATAAAACTTGACGGGTTTGATCGACCACTTGGGCATCGGTTTCAAGTACAGGGAAGCCGTCTTGATTGGCCAAAGTCATGGTATAAGAAAGGATCTTCTCTGCATCCTGAATCATCTCACCACGCGGCATTTGTCCACGATTGGCATCCAGCCAAGAACGCCAGAAACGAGACACTTGATCACTTAAATGACTGGTATCCATATATTCATGGTTACTCATCATCAAATAGGCTTTTAATGCGTTATAAGCATCTTGTGGATTGCTATCCGAAGGCTCTAAATACTGCTGTGTTTTCGCAACTTGTTTGATTTCAACATTGACGTGATTGGCTTTTAAAGTTGCCTCGTTGTTTTTAACACGCTGTAAATATTGCGCAATATTTTGCTGTGTCGGGGTCAGAACAATTTGCTTGATCCCTTTCAAATACTCGGCTTTTAAGCTCTCGCGTAATTGATTGCCTTGGTAAAGGCCAAAGCTGAATTTAAGCGGGCGATGCTCATCAAACTCATCCAGCTGTTGCAAGCGTTCTTGCAGAATCAATAAGGCTTCGAGTTGAGTGGATAATTGCTGCCCAGAGGTTTTTTCCAGATGCACCACTTTATCTAAGTCAGCCTGTACATCCGCAATCAACTGCTGGTTATTGCGATATGACCAGACCCAAACGCCCAAGACCAAAGAAACCCCAACCAATGCCGCAATAAAGCCAATATAACGCTGGCGTTTTTTGGCAGGATTGATGTGCTGTTTCACCAGATCTTTATCTCGTAAAATCACATTAGAGAATAGACCTTGTAAGAAATAACCATGGTTGGGTGCAAGCGAAGCATTTACGCTGTCTTGTCCATTGCCCTGAACTTGCTGCAGTTGAAACTCTTGCGCAATGTTCTCCGTCATTGGGCTTTCAATCACACCTTCTTGTAAGGCACTGGTAAAATAGAAACCACGGAAAATCGGTTGGAACTGGTATGGGTTATCTTCAAATAATGTGCCGACAAAACTTTTTAGCGCAGGTTTGAGTGTTTTAAATTCCAATGGGAAGGTCATGACACTTGGCGAAATATTCTGCGAATGGCGACGACTTAAATGCGTAGTACTGACACTTTTTAAACCGTCATAAAGAATGCTGTAATGTTTTTCGAATAATTCCACTGCATTCTGGGACGAGTTCTGCTCATAAGGTAAGGTTGCACCCCATGCCTGATTATATTCTTGCGACTCATAGCAATCAAAAAACTCCGTAAAGCCTGCAATCAAGTCCATTTTAGAAAAGACCAGATAAACAGGAACCACGACCTCAAGTTTTTCCGTTAAGTCTTGAATTCGAGCGCGCAGATTTTTGGCTAATTTTATTGAGTTCTCAGGACTCTGGCTGATCAATTCAGCAATACTAACAATCAGGACCAAACCATTAACAGGTGCTTTGGAACGATTTTTCTTTAAAATATTTAAAAAGCCCAACCATTCAGAATGATCTTCGGAATAAACCGAATAACGCCCTGCGGTATCCAGTAAAATCCCTTCTGTAGAAAAAAACCAATCACAGTTTCGTGTTCCACTTAAACCTGCTGAAACCATTTTCTGATGGGTTTCTTCAAAGGGAAACTTCAAACCAGAATTATAGATCGCAGAACTTTTACCCGCAGCTGGATTACCAATCACCATATACCAAGGTAATTCGTACAATGCAGCATTGCCCTTTTTATCACCCAATTTAGATTTACGAATCAATTGAATTGATTCTTTCATCTGCTGCTGAATTAACTGTAGCTCGGCTTTGTCTTTGTGTTGACCATATTCAGCTTGGCTGTCTTGCTCAATCGCATTGGCCAGTTCTTCACCTTGTTCAGCGTGGCGTTTTCTTTGAATCAGCCAATAGATACCATAGACGATTAAACCCAATACATAGGTCGCTGCCAATGCCCAAAAGATATGCCGAGGAATAGACGAGTATGAAGAAATCAGTGCCACGAATAAGGATAAAGCAATAATAGCTTTAGGATTCGTGATGTACTGCCACAGATAACCTAAAATGATATACATTGAGTTCTCGAATTCTTAATAAAGTTAATTAATCAGCAATTGCTACACTTTCCTGATCTGGTGTGATCTCAGGAACAGCTTGGATAAATGCTTGTAAATTTTGTCCATAAACAAAGGCAACCTCTGACTCAGAAAAATGTGCCCCCAACATTAATCCAAACAGTTTTGCCACGTTTTGGGTGTGTCCAAAAATAGGTTTGCAGTACAAATAATGGTGTGCCTCGACTGGACTTTGCTTAAAAAACTGTTCCAATTTTTTGGACACCTTGACATCAGCACCATCCTCAACCACCAATACAAAAGGTTCTTCAGCCTGATACTGGGGTAAATCATCAATTCCCAGCTCTTTGAAAATTTGATCGATATTATTTTGATTACTGACCAGCTTAAAGGTCTTCTCGGGTTGTAACTGTTCTAGCTGCACCGCAAGATTCGCCAGACAACTACTGCTTACAAATTCCGCAGGAATATAAGCACTTGCTCCCCAAGATTTTTCATCAATAATTTCTTGATCAATTTCTGAATCTGCCGCAATGATCAATGAAATTTCATGGGCTTGGTTTTGAATCCGCTCAAGCAACTCCAGCAGATGTTGCTCAGTCGATGCCGCACTGAGGTAGTGATATTCAATATGGAACTTTTGGGGAATGATGCCAAGATCGTAAAAAATGGCCTGAATACTTTCATTGCTACTCAGGTCATTCCAGGTATGCACCACATCTTCAGACAATAAAATGTGCAGATTTAACTTATCCAAACGATAGACCTGTTCCACCTGAATCGATTCATGCGCTTCATCATCCGAAAAGCCTGGATCAATCCACGCAGGGTGCATCCGGTATTCATGTAGGTTTTGACTTTCATAAAACAAACTAGACCGCTTTAAGTGGTCTGAAATCGAAGCCAAAAGTTCCGTGTGCTGTTCAATTTGTTGATGGATCAGCGCCATGATGCGTTGCTGTCGAACCGACAAGAACTGCAATTCCTCATCATCCTCGCTTTGGACCTGTTGATCTAAGTCTGCAATGCGATAAGAAAGAATAGGGATGCCATGAAAATTCACCAGATCCTGATCTAACTGGGGACTGGTAAACTGCTTGATTCCCTCCAAAATCGAATCATTTTCACCCAGTGCACTATATGCGCCTGCCGCATAAAGATTCAGTGTTAACCACTTACTCTCCAGTACAATCGGCTGTGACTCGGTTGAGCTCTGCTCTGCATTTTGTTCAGCCTGCAAAGCGTGTTGCTTTTTTTCTTTATAATGTTGATATGCCTTATAGATCAGCCAAGGTGACAGTAACACCAAGGTCATCACGACTGGCAAAATCAGGAAATAATTAATTAAATCGGCAGATTCTGGTTGGTATTGAATATCACGCCAGTAATAAACCACCACCAAGCCGACCAAGATAAAACAACTGATGAGTGTGGCTAAAATTTTCTTCACCATTATGCGGCTCCTAAAAGTGCATAACGTGTTTCCGTGTTATGTTGTAATTGTTCGGATGGCATTAAAAATGCCCCTTGGCCCAGACCTACCTGATGCCCAGAATTCAAACAGATTGGATTGATTTCACGTTTATCCAAAATCAAACGTACATCAATAAACAGTGTTGGGCTGCACCATGTCTGGATCAAGTGCTTTAACTTTTTATTCAAAGGCTGATCAGGTAGAAAAGCTAAATATTGTTCTCTAGGTAATGGCCCAATTTGAATCTCGATTTTGCCATCAATTTGCTGGACCGTATCGCCACAGAAGGTATTCACACCCAGTAGGCTTGGATTGCTACCGCCTAGGCTGGTCTTCTGTTCATCAGCCAGATGAAAGGTTTCTTTGACAAATTCTTGGATCTGAACCTGTTGATTAAACACACATGACAACACTGTTTTTAACGCATGCGCGGTATTGTTTTGCCCCTGCATCAAACCAGAAAATTCGGCAAAATACTCATCTAGATCTTGTTGTTGATGCTGAGAACGAATATAGCCATTTAAGGCATGCAGAATGTCCAGATAATGATTGTCTTGTTCAATCTCATAACGCACTGCCAAGTTATAGGCTAAGCTGGCATCAACATATTTGGCCGTCAGCTTATGATTGAACAGACCTAAAAACTCTTTAATCTCGAGTCGCTGCTGTCGGCTACTTTGTTTTAATTTATTGGTATAAGTATAAGGCAGCGCCCCTTGTGTTCCTGTGAGTCCTACCACCAGATTGGTTAAATAGACACGCTGATCTTGATAACTGAGTTCTTCAATTTCAGTCGCAGGGAAACTTAAACTAAATGAGGTGCCAAATTTAAAATCTTCAGACCAACCCTGTACTTGAGATGCCTGTGGATGATGGCGTAACAAGCGTGTGGATTGAATAAATTCAAATGAACCTGACTTTTTAAAAACTTGGTCGACTACAGAAGAGTCTTGCCACCAACGTTCTGTACGCATTGGTATATCTCCTGCTGGTTAAGACTGTCTTTGACGACCACATCAACAAAACTATTGATTTGAACCTTTAAATTGAAAATATGGCTTAATAACTGGCTAAAAATATAGAGACTATGTCCACGGAAAACGCTCTTATTCACCGAGAGCTCAGCCTTAACCCCACGAATAAACATCGGGAAAGGTTTTGCATTCATCAATTTATTGGTGGTTGAGAAGTTGAGCTGTTTCAATGCATCAATCAACAAAATGTTTTCTTTGGAATGCGGTAAGTTATATAAAGCCAAAAGCTCCTTCACATGACTCAGTGCATCCCCTTTCATCAATGCCAAGGTATTCAACGAAAGATGCGAAATAATGCGCCATTGCTCATTGCTGTTTTTATCAAAATGAAAAGGCGATGTCGGACGCTTTAAAATCAAGGCACGTCTTGCCAAACTACTGTCATTTAAATTCAGAATATTATTGCTCTGACTTAATGCTTCATGTGGCAAATCACCATTGGAGCACAGCAACCGCGTACTAATAAAATCGGATTTGATTTCATAAGGTTTCAAATGCTTGGAAACAATCGAATAACCCATTTGCATGATTTTCGTCTGCGAAGGCAGATAATTTAAAGAATAGAAAAATTGAACCTTATCATTGTGATAATGACTCATTGCAAAAAAAGGCAATACAGGAAGATGCGTTTGCTCTTGATTGGTCTTTTCACGCACCATATTCATCTCAAGGATAGAATAGACTTGATACAACTCAGGATGATGCGCATCCGTGACCAATGGATATTGTAATTGGGTATGTGAAATCTTTTGCGGTTCGGCCTGCTTTTCAAACAGATTAATTGCCGGTGTGGTAAATAATTTAAAGTTGGCTATATTGAGCTCGGAATAATTACGGACCACGGCTTGATCATTCAAATTAAGTTTGAGATGGATCAAAATTTCAAAGCTGTTGTGCTGCTGCAATAATCCTTTGAGGACACTCAAATCCAAATTTAAGTAATTAAACTTCTCAGGGAAACAAAAATATTCCATCAATAAACGATAGGCATGATGGGTATGCTGATCAATCGGCAATAAACTTTCTTGTTCACTAAAGCCCATCACCTCAAAAGGATTACTTACCTCAATGACGCGCTGCCCTACCCGAATTGCAAAACCCGTATCTTTACGGAAAATACTATCCAAAACTTGCAGTGGAAAATTTGAAATAGCATCTAAATAGATCGGTAATTTTTCATCCAAAATCCATTGTTGGGCATCATTAAAGATTTCAAATTTCAAACTCAAGGTCGCATTTTGATTCAAATGCATATGCGTGCTAGGCGAAGTTTGAAACTCCAAATGCGTCAATGCGATCGGTAATAATCGAACCTCATTACTGGTGTTAAACTCGCATTGCACGCCTTTAAAACTACGTGACTTCAACGCTGTTTTTTGTGGAATCAAATGTACTGCAGTTAATTGTTTAAGTTTATTGGTATCTTCAAAACTGACCACAGTACAGGCTGGAAAATGACGCAAATATTGCGGGAACATCACCTCAAATAAAGAATGAGTAAACAGCTCATAGCTATCGGCTAATTTTTTATCAATACGCGCAGCAATCAGGGAAAAGGCCTGAATTAAGCGTTCAATATGCGGGTCATCAATTTGTTCTTGGTTGAGTGATAGACGTTGCGCAATCTTTGGATATTTCTGCGCGAACTCTCGAGATTGTTGACCGAATTCTTGTAGTTGTTTTTCATAATACGGTAAAAGTTGCTCTATCACTGTTCGCTCACACTAAGTTCTGGCAGAAATAACATATTGTTGTGTTGTTGGTTTGAGTAAAGCATCGAAAAAAACAGGTTCATATAAGGGGTGGATATTTAAGTAAGCCTGAATACTTAAACATAGCGATCCCATATTATGCCCATCTAATAGCATCTCAACTTTGATCTGCCGCAATCTTGGCTCATGTGCTGCAATAGACTGCTCAATCGATTGACAAATTTTATCTCGATCCAATGGATTCGCCGTCGACAAGCCTACGAAATCGATAATTCCGAACTGCAAAATTGATTTTTTTGCCAGCGGAAATTCATCCATATCTCGATCAAATTGTGCGATCCGACTATTCAACAAGTCTTCCAAATCACGAGCAACAGACTCTCGTAACTGCTGAATCGACATCCCTCTTAAATAATCTTCTTGCTCTGGTACTAAACGATCAAATAATGTTGATCTGAATCCATAAGGATATAGATGATCTAAATTCATTTTTATAAGAACAGCATCTTGGAAAAATAGAGGCTAATAGGCACCTATTAACCTCTATCAGAAAATCACGATACTGATTACGCAGCGTATGAAGCTGTGTTATTAGAAAGTGACCATTTCTTAGTAACAGCACCTTTCGCAGTACCGTTAATGTCTTGTTGGTTATAAGTCCACTCAACAGCAGCGTATTTCAAACCAAATGTTTCTGTTGGAACACCTTCTTCGTTTACAGTCGGCGTTACGCTAGAAACAAGAACGTGTTTCAATTTGATTTGTAAGTATTTGATGCGCTTATCACCATTTGCACGGTAGTAATCGATCTGTACTTCATCAAATGTATAACCTGCAGAACAAGCTTCCCAAAGTTTAGGACTAGTTGCATCCAAATCTTTAACGAAGATCATGTCTGAGTGCTCAACACGTTCAGCAGTATGGCCACCTACGCTACTAGAAGTCGCAGATTTAGGTTGACGAATGTTATGAGACCAAGAGTTAACTTCTAGCCAACCTTTGTGTTCAGAATCGCGAGATTCTCCGTCTACCTTGTACTTACCACGAAACTCAACATATATATC